>CAMCZQ010000134.1 GCA_945887835.1 Bordetella parapertussis
CCAATAGGCACTTTAAATTGCTGACGAGTCCGCGCGTACTGAATGGACAGATCAAGCGCACATTGAGCCGCACCCACCGCGCCGGCAGCCACGCTGAGACGCCCAAAGCTTAAGGCCAACAATATGTTCTTAAGACCTTGCCCAACCTCTCCTAACACTTGATCAGCAGCAATGTGCATTGCGTCAAAATGCAGCTCTGAGGTCGTCGTCGCTTTCAAGATCATCGTATGCAACCGCTTCTTTTCAAAGACTGCTTGACTGGCGTCTACTAAAAAAGCAGTCACGCCTGTGGGTTGACTCGGATCAGTCGAAACAACTTTTGCCATTAAGATCCCGAGTTCACCAATAGCGCCGTTTGTAATCCATTGCTTGGTACCACTAATCACCCAGTCGTTACCTTGTCGTACGGCTGTGGTCTCCATCCCCGCGACATTCGAACCATGATTAGGTTCAGTGATCCCCACCCAAATACGCAATTCTCCTAGCAGCAATGGCTTAAGATAGCGCTCGCGTTGCGCAGGCGTCCCTAATTTCGCAAGCAATAAAATCGCCATATTCATTGTGTTCAATGTGGCGCGAAGGCTCTGCCAGCAATAACCAGCCTCTTCCATCAATATGGCGTAGTCCATGTGACTCATTGCATAGCCACCTTGCTCTTGAGGCAAAAATCCACCTAAAAAGCCGAACTCGCGCAAGCGAGCAGGAAGCGTCCAGTCAAAAGCGCCTTTTTTTTCAAACTCTGACACCACAGGAGCAACTTCGCGAGCCAATAATTTCGCAACCGATCCGCGCAAGGTCTGTTGTTCGTGAGTCAGGTCATCATCTACCTCTGCTGAAGACATTACGTACAGGCCCCTTAGTCTTTTGTTTACATTTTTAGAATATGATGATTCTAAATCCATTTTGATTCCCATAATAAAAAAATAACATGTCAATCAAGACGCATAACGAACTCGCATTTTCCGGTTTGAGAGTATTGGATGTCAGCCAAGGCATCGCTGGGCCTTATTGTGCAATGCTGCTCGCGCAGCACGGTGCCGAGGTCATCAAGCTTGAACCTCCCACAGGGGACTGGAGTCGCGGCATTGGCGTACGCCACGGCTCTCATACAGCGATTGATTTGATGGCCAATCGAGGTAAAAAAAGCCTCGTGCTAGACATGAAACGCCCTGAGTGCCTCGCGGCCAGTCTTCGGATTGCCTCGCAGTGCGATGTCATGATCGAAGGATTTCGCCCTGGGGTTGCCGCAAAACTTGGAATATCATATGAACAAATCCAAGCCGTCAAAGCTGACATCATCTATTTGTCGGTCAGTGGCTTTGGTCAAACTGGACCGCGTGCGCAACAACCTGCCACAGACACCGTGGTGCAGGCTTTCTCAGGAATGATGTCTTTAAATGCCGAAGCCGATCATCGTCCTCGAAAAATCGGTTTTCCCGCGGTCGACACCTTAACTGGGCTTTATGCCTTTCAAGCTGTCTCAACCGCTCTGTATCGCCACTTACGCTCAGGAGCGGGCTGCTATCTAGACGTCAGTCTGATGCAGTCGACTGCCGCATTTTTAAGTCCTAAATTAATTGAAACTTTTTTTGAAGGCGAAGCGCCACTTGTTATCAATTCGCCGGCAGGAGTTTATCAAACACAGGATGGTTGGATTGCGATTACGTTAAGTAAAGAAACGCATTTTTTGGCGCTTTGCAAGGCGATCGGACTTGAGGCCCTTGCTGACGACGAACGCTTCACAAGCTTTGTCAAACGCGCTAGCCACGAAAAGTTTCTACAAGACCAAATATCGTCTGTCATCTGCACGCGCAAGACTGACGCGTGGCTAGCGTGTCTTGAGTCTTTTGGAGTTCTTTCAAGTCCGGCACATACCGTCACGCAATGGATACAAGATCCACACGTTATTGCCAACCAGGCGACAAAAATATTTAACGATCCAGAGCTTGGCGATGTGCTCTTTCCCGCCATTCCTGGGGTCTCCACGCCATCAGATACAGACTCACGCGCACTGTGGCCGCGAGTCGGTGAGCACTCGCGTGATATTTTGCACTCGATGGGCTTCTCTTCAAAAGAAATTGATTATCTCATTTGCGAGCAACCGGCGAAATAACGCGCCTTAAGGCCTTGGCTCACCATTGGCTTGAGCTCACCATTTCACTTTGGTCGCCGTCGGTATAAGATCGTTGCAAGCATTTCTTGCACAATAGTGCCATGCTGGTTCACGATATTACGTTTGAACGTGACGGAACCTCGATCTGGCTTACTCGACTCTTTTTTAGCGATTACGGATGATTTCATACGAATGGTGTCGCCATGCTTGACTGGCGCAAGCATTCTCCATTGATCGATCTGTAACAACGCAAGCAAGGTGCCGTCATTGATTCCACTGGCATATTGCAGTCCTCCGGCCACGCCGTAAATCATCGGTCCGTGCGCGATCGGTTCGCCAAAAGGCGTGGTCTTGCAATACTCGAAGTTGGTATGAACCTCATTAAAATCACCTGTCAAACACGCAAAATTAACAATATCCGTGCTGGTAATCGTACGCGCGGGTGTCACGAACTCAGCGCCCACATCAAAATCTTCAAAATAGCGACCCCTGACGGGTGGTGTAGCGGTTTCCAAATTTATCTCCTGAACGTTATTGTTTATCTTTAGTAAGTATGAGCGTGCAGTGCGACGACAGCACGCCCCCTTCGTTATGCACCAAGGCGATCTCGGCGCCCTCAACCTGTCGCGCACCCAAACCACCTCGTAACTGGCGAACAGCCTCGACGATACCGAACAACCCACCCGCCGCGCCCGCATGTGCGTGCGACAACATACCGCCGTGGGTGTTAACAGGCAACCGCCCACCGATTCGAGCGTGTCCCTCTTGGTAAAAACTACCACCCTCGCCTTGTTTACAAAAGCCGAGTTCTTCAAGCTCAATAATCGGTACGATCGAAAAGCAATCGTATAACTCTGCGACATCAATATCCGAAGGGCTTAGGCCAGCCATTTGATACGCTATTTTTCCTGATTCAGCGGCTCCAAACTCAGTCAGACTCGGCGCACAAATTAAATGTTCGTGGGTGTGATATTCACCGATCCCAGCAAGATAGGCAGGCCTGCTTCGTAAATCCTTGGCCCGTTCGGCGGACGTGACGATAAACGCACCCCCCGCATCAGAGAGCAGACAACAGTCCAAAATCTTTAGTGGATCGGCAATGGGCTTTGACCCCATGACATCCTCAATCGTGATTGGCTTTTTCATATGTGCGTTTGGGTGCAACAGCGCATGTTGCCGTGTGGTCACCGAAACCGCGGCCATCTGCTCTTCGGTTGTCCCGAATAACTCCATGTGGCGACGCGCAATCATGGCGTAAAAAGCCGGAATCGAAGGGCCATAAGGCTTTTCAAAATAAGGATGGCCTACCGCCATGAGTGCGGCCACAGCTTGATCGCGGCTTTGGCCGGTCGCGCGATTTTCGCCAGCGCAGACTAATACTGTCTGACAATGCCCCGCCGTGATCGCTTCGGCGGCATGCTTAAGCATGACTGCTGGGGACGCGCCCCCAACGATCATTGAAGCCGTATAACGTGGCTTGATTCCCAGATATTCACAGATGACGCTACCCAGCATAAAGTAAGGTTCGGTAAATGAGTACGCAGTCAAGACTCCGTCGATGTCAGAAAGTTTTAACCCCGAATCATCTAAAGCGCGACGTGCTGCCTGGGCATTCAGTCCTAAACCACTCATCTTCGGCACTTTGCCAATATCCGATTCACCCACGCCAACGATGGCAACTTTATTACGAATTGAGTTCATCGTCTGCGCCATTTAGTTTGTACCCCCTTGTGCAAGATGTCTGACGAACTGTGGCACTTTGGCATCAGGCCCACGCGCCTCAAAACAAACTTTCACTTGATCACCAATACGGGTCTCAAGTGCATCTGACCCCAAGATATTTGCCATCATACGAGGCCCTTCCTTAAGTTCGATCAGAGCAATTACATACGGCACTAGGTGATCAAACTCTTTCATTGGCGCACGTCTGACGACGGTAAAACTATGGACCACGCCAAGCCCACTGGCTTGAATCCATTCAAGTTCAGTCGACCAACACGCAGGGCAAAGGTAGCGGGGCATAAAGTGCAATTCTTTGCAGGCTTTACATTGTCTGATCATCAGACGTTCTTGATTCGCGCTATCCCAATACACTTGCGAGTCAGGATTTGCGACCGGAACCGGTAATTCAGAATTCATGATTTTTTCTCTTTAATCGCATCAAAATTTTTTGTCTTTCGCGTTTACAAAATCTGCCTCACGGCGTTGGAGTGCCGCCTCAAGGCCTTCATGAAACTCTGGATTTGACATGGCAAGCGCCTGACCAAAGCCTTCAAAGGCGAACATATCAGCGAGCGAGGTTTCAAACGAACGCGCCATCAAAGTTTTAGCAAGCCCCATGACCTGTGCGGGGCCCTCGGCCAGACGTTGCGCCTGCGCGAGTCCAGCCTCATAGAGCTCGGCATCAGGCACCACTTTAAATACTAAGCCTAACTGCGCAGCTTGCTGGGCCGTGAACGTGCCTCCACTAAATAGAAAATTCTTTGCCTGCGCCATACCAATTAATCTTGGCAAGTGATACATCATTCCGATATCGGGCATGACACCAAGCTTAAAGAAGCCCGACATAAATTTTGCGCTTTCGCTTGCGATCACAAGATCTCCGGTTAAGGCCAAGCCCATTCCGCCACCCACCGCGTGGCCGTTGACGCCAATGACGACAGGCTTGTCGAGCCCAATTAACGGAAACAACCATGTTTTAAGTGCACGGAAGCGCCGATGTACCGTCCAGGGATCGCAGCTGGTTGAAAGCGCCTTCAGATCACCACCCGAACAAAAGGTCGGGCCCTCAGCAGTCAGAAACACGCTTCTGACTTCGGCGTCGTTATCGGCGAGTGCAACGGCCTCGCCCAATTGTTTGCGAAACTCAGGTGTCAGGGAGTTTCTATTTTCCGGGCTATTCAGGCAGATCACCAGTACTGCACCAATTTTTGATGTTTTCACTAATTGCTTGGTCAATTTCTTCTCCGTAATCTCTTGGATTTAAAGCCTATGCGCGCTTAGGCAGACACATATTTCAACCACCGGCCGCCATCGATCACCATGTTTTCACCGGTTACGTAGGCGGCTAAGTCCGAGGCAAGATAAGCAGCCGCATTCGCGATTTCGCTCTTTCGACCAAAACGACCTAAGGCGGTCTTCTTGCGCTCGAGCTCTTCGCGTCCAGTTTCTTGATAGAGGCGCTGCACACCTAAGGTGTCGGCAATGGGTCCTGGTGAAATCGTATTGACCCGGATATTGTCGCCACCCCACTCAACAGCAAGCGTACGAGACAGTGAAATGATGCCCGCTTTCGCAGCGGCGGCATGTGCAGCCGCTGGCCAGCCGCTCAGGCCCAACATGGTCACAATGCTGATAATGCAGCCTCCGTAAGCTGAATTTTTTAAATGCTTGTACCCGGCGCGACAACCATAGAAGGTGCCGTTTAAGTCGATATCTACGACTGTTCGCCAGCCATTGGGCGATAGCTCAGCGGTAGGGCAACTAAAGTTACCTGCAGCGTTGTTAATCAAAATGTCTAGGCTACCGAGCTGCGCAACCGTTTTCTCAATTGTTGCTTCAACTTCGTCATAGTTTCTGACATCAGTTTTAAACGTGATCGCTTTCAAACCCTCGGCAGCCATTTCAGCTACAGCACCGTCTAGCCGTTCTTGACTTCTGCTAGCCATTACCACCTGAGCGCCTAGACGAGCGTACGTTTTAGAAATTTCAAAACCGATACCACCCGCTCCGCCGGTAATTAGTGCCACACGGCCTTTTAAAAGATCTGGTGAAAACATCATTCAATCTCCTTCCTGTTCTTATCACCCTCAACAATCAATCTACTTTCGCACCAGATTCTTTGACTAATTTGGCCCACTTAGGAATGTCTTTCTTAATGACCTCAGTGACTTCTTCTGGCGTACTTCCGACTGGGATGCCTCCCATGGCTTCAATTCTCAATTTGAAGTCAGGGGTATGAATGATTTTTACGATCAGTGTATTGAGCTTTGTCACGATTGGTTTGGGTGTACCTGCGGGCAACATGATGCCGTACCAAGCGGCCAGATCGTAACCAGTCAGACCGGCTTCAGCCATCGACGGCACTTTCGGCAACGCCGGCACACGATCGAGCGAGGTGACAGCCAACGCTTTTATTTTTCCAGAATCTGTGTAACGCATTCCGGCCAACACGCTTGCAAAAACAATCGGGACTTGCCCACTCAGAACATCGACCATCGAAGCGCCATCGCCCTTATAGGGGATGTGCTCCATCTTGACACCTGTCATCATTTTAAAAAGCTCACCCGAGAAATGTGAACTGGTTCCGTTTCCACCAGAACCAAAGCTGTATTTGTCTGGATTAGCCTTAAGAAAAGCAATCAACTCAATGACGTTATTCGCAGGGATACTTGGGTGTACCGCTAACATATTTGGCAGCACCGTAAAGATTGTGACTGGAGCAAAATCTTTGAGCGGGTGATAAGGCAAATTACCGAACAAGGTCAAGTTTCCCGCCAATGGACCATTGGTCGAAATTAAAAAGGTGTAGCCATCAGGCGCGGCCTTGGCAACCATATCGGTCCCAATGTTTCCACCGGCGCCTGGTTTGTTCTCGACTGTCACGCGCTGTCCGAGTTGATCAGACATTCGTTCAGCCAGTGCGCGCCCTAAGGTGTCAGTCGGGCCGCCAGCCCCGAACGGCACGATCATTCTTATTGGCCGAGTCGGATATGCGTCCTCTGCCCAAGCGCTCGTCAAAATCAACCAATTGGCCAAAAGCATCGATACTGCGATGAGTTGTCTTTTATTCATGTGATAAAAATCCTTGTCTCTATTTTTTCTATCGGGATTCTTGTGATCAGACGAGCGCGCTGACCGCGAGCAGCGCCCTTCACCTTAAAACTCGGTCTAGCATCCGTCAAGCCAAAAGAATATCGCTCGTCGCACTCCGCTGAAACTTCTCGAGCGCATCGTCCGTATCGCTCGCAGATCCAATTTTGTGCGCTGCAGCGAGGCGGTTTTCACTTGATACTATTATGGTCAGCTCGACCTATACTAGCTTGACATGCTCGCTTCAATTAAGACTAGGAAACAACAGATGGCGCTAGATATTCACCTGAATGGCACCCCGCTCGGTCACGAGATTCGCGGTGTCGATCTAAACAACCTAGACGAACAAACGTTTAAAGACATTGACGAGGCTTATAAAACCTATGGCGTCGTAGTCATCCGAGATCAACAACTGACCCCGGATCAACAACTTAATTTCAGTCGTCGCTTTGGATCCCTAGATCGTTTCGTGTTCGACCGTTTCAACATGAAAGAAAATCCAGAGATTTTCCTCGTGTCGAACCTGCTCGACGAGGGAAAGCCCGTTGGCATGGAAGATGCAGGGCGTTATTGGCACAGCGACATGTGGTACGTCGCGACTCCTCCACGTGGTTCATTCTTATATGCGGTTGAAGTCCCGCATGATGGCGTGCGTCCACTTGGAGATACATATTTCGCTAGCACACGCTATGCCTACGAAACTTTATCCGAGCCGCTCAAGGCACAAGTTAATCAGCTCAGCGCCGTCTTTAGTTCAAAAAAATATGGCGAATATGTCGGACATACGCCCGAAAAAGCAAAAGACAATATCTACCTCAAGGAAGTTGTTGCAGCGCGTGAAAAAATTAAAAATAACGAGATTACGCACCCTTTAGTTAGAACACATCCCATCACTGGTAAAAAAAGTTTACATGTCGTTCAGGGTGTCATTAGTCAAGTCATCGGTTTGTCAGCACAAGCCTCAGAAGAATTAATTGAAACCCTCGTCAACCATGTCATTCGACCAGAAGTTGTATACCGACATGTTTGGCGTGTTGGCGACATCGTTCTGTGGGATAACTATGCTGCTCTCCATCGTGCGACGGGTGATTTCAAATTACCGCAGCGCCGGCACATGCATCGCACGACACTCAGCGCACCAAAAATTAACTAAAACGAATGGGGAGTCATCTCGAATGAACATTTTTGCCAACCGCGCATTGAAACTATTTTTTTTCTTTAGCGTTGCATTAGGCGTAACAGGCTTGCATGCTCAATCAGAGGTATTTCCAACTAAGGCCGTCACTCTGATCGTCCCCTTCCCAGCCGGTGGCTCAGCCGATGCGACGAGCCGCTCATTGGCGCAAAAGCTTTCAGCACGCTGGAAACAACCTGTCATTGTCGTCAACCGCCCTGGTGCGGGTACAACAATCGGCCTGAATGCAACCGCCACGGCGGTACCCGATGGTTACACGATCGGCATGAATTCGATTTCGCATATTGTGCAGCCCGCGGTCAGAGCAAAATTACCGTATGACTCGGTCGCCGACTTTACGTTTATCTCAAAAGTACTCGAAGCGCCTTTTGTGCTGACCGTCAATGCCGCCTTACCCATTAATTCGATTGCCGAGCTCGTCACCTATGCGAAGGCGAATCCCGAAAAACTGAACTATGCCTCGTTTGGCGTTGGTTCAGCCGGTCATATATTTTTTGAGATACTGTCTCAACAAACTGGCATTCGCGCCACTCACGTGCCTTACAAAGGTACGGGTGAAGCAACTGTTGCCCAGTTAAACGGTGACTCGCCCTTGATGTTCGACATGATTACCTCACCCTTACAGCAAATTCGATCTGGAAAGTTACGCCCGCTGCTCGTCACGACAGCCAGTCGTTCTAACGAATTACCGAACGTACCGACGAGCCGTGAAGCAGGCATCATTGAGCTCGAGATGCCCACATGGTTTGGTATGGTGGGACCCAAAGGCATCCCACCTATGATCGTGACAGAACTCAACGCAGCCGTTGTCGAGGCCCTCAAAGCACCCGATATCGTGGCCTTGATTGAAAAACAAGGCATGACCCCAGCACCGAGTACACCTGCAGAATTTAAAAAGTTTGTACAAGACTCGATTGCGATCATTCAACGGGCGGCCACTTTAGCGGCTATTCCGAAAGTAGATGATTGAATTGAAAATATCTAATTTTAATATTTACTTTTTTACGTCTACAGACTTAGACTTATCTTTAGAGACATTAATCGAAAGCATTAAAGTCCAAGAGGATTGTTCGATTTACAGCACGTGAGTCACCGCCGCCAATGCGGATGAATCAAATAACCAACTAATCCGCCAGAAATAGCCGGTACTCATCACAGACCAGTAATTTCAGTCTGAAGTCTCTGCGCACCTGGTTCAAACAAGCCCAGCTTTAAACCGCGCGATTGACCATCGCACGCCGCAAGATAGAGCTGTAGTGCTTTTCTAAACACTTCGCTCTTGTTTGCGGCAGAACCCGCCACACGATCAATATCGCGATTTAAATCATCAGACAAAATGACACTTAACCGTATGCTCAAGGCGGCTCCTTTTTTACGTTTTAGACGCCCG
>CAMCZQ010000135.1 GCA_945887835.1 Bordetella parapertussis
GGGTTGGTGGTCAACACCCTCGAAAGCGTGGTGCCGACCTTTTTGTCGCCCCAGGCTTTGTTCGGCTTTGAGCTCCCAGGCTTCAGGGTGGCCCTAGTCCTGGTGGTTTTGCTTGCCACGGGGATGTTCGCCGCTAATTTTTTAGGCCGCGGCATCTTAAAGTATTCAGAAAAAGTACTGGGCCGCATCCCGTTGGTGCGCTCAATTTATCAGTCGGTTAAGCAAGTGAGTGACACACTGCTTGCGCCAAATGGTCAGGCGTTCAGGCAAGCCGTGTTGGTGCAATATCCGCGCCAGGGCTGCTATACCGTTGCGCTTTTGACCGGGGCGCCAAGCGGCGAAGTCGCCGAACACCTGCAGTCTGATTACGTTAGCGTCTATGTGCCCACTACGCCGAACCCGACCTCAGGTTTCTTTTTGATTATGTTGCGCAGCGAAGTCGTGCCGCTCAATATGTCGGTGGATGCCGCGCTTAAATATATTGTCTCGATGGGGGTCGTTGCCCCCCCCGCAGGTCCGATCCTCAGTGCCGTCGACGCCTCCGCTCAGGGCGCACCCGCGCCCACTGCGTCTTCTCGTTCGTCCGATTAATTTATTGTTAGATCTATTGTCAGATCATTTGGAGTTTGCATGCGCACCTGCTACACCGGCCAGGTTTGTCGAGACCACCTAGGTCAAACCGTTACGTTATTTGGTTGGGTGCATCGCCGTCGCGATCACGGGGGCGTGATTTTTATCGATATGCGCGATCGCGCGGGCTTAGCCCAGATCGTGTTCGATCCCGATAACATTGAAGGCTTCGCGATCGCCGAGCGCCTGCGCAACGAGTTTTGTATTCGTATTACGGGCTTGGTGCGTGAGCGCCCTGCCGGCACCACCAATAAAGATCTCGCCTCTGGCGAAATCGAAATCCTGTGCCGCGAAGTTGAGATCCTGAATCCTTCGGTCACGCCACCGTTTCAGCTCGATGATGAAAACCTCTCTGAGACCACACGTCTGACGCATCGCGTGCTTGATTTACGTCGCGGTCAAATGCAACGCAATATGATGTTGCGTTATCGCGTGTCGATCGAAGTGCGTAAGTTTTTAGATGGCTTGGGTTTTATCGACATCGAAACCCCCATGCTCACCAAGAGCACGCCCGAAGGTGCGCGTGATTATCTGGTGCCTTCGCGCGTCAACGCAGGCGAGTTCTTTGCCCTGCCGCAATCGCCACAGCTCTTTAAACAGATGTTGATGGTGTCGGGCTTTGATCGCTACTATCAAATTACCAAATGCTTTCGCGACGAAGATTTGCGCGCCGATCGCCAGCCCGAATTTACCCAGATCGATTGCGAAACCTCGTTCTTAAACGAAACCGAAATCCGTGCCATCTTTGAAGACATGATTCGTCACGTGTTCAAAGCCGTGCAAAACGTTGAGCTCGCCAATCCGTTTCCGCTGATGCCTTATACCGAAGCCATGCGCTTGTATGGTTCAGACAAACCCGATCTGCGCGTCAAGCTTGAGTTCACAGATTTGACTGACGTCATGAAAGACGTCGACTTCAAAGTGTTTGCCCAAGCGGCGACCACCGAAGGCAGTCGCGTCGTGGGCTTGCGCGTGCCAAAAGGCGGCATCATCTCGCGCAGCGAAATCGACAGCTACACCAAGTTTGTATCGATTTATGGTGCAAAAGGCTTGGCTTGGATCAAAGTTAACGAAGTCGCCAAAGGCCGCGATGGCTTGCAGTCACCGATCGTTAAAAACTTGCATGATGCCGCGCTCGCCGAGATGCTCAAGCGCACGGGCGCGCAAGATGGCGATCTGATTTTCTTTGGCGCGGATCGCGCTAAGGTCGTGAACGATGCCTTGGGCGCGTTGCGCGTCAAAATCGGCCATAGCGAATTTGGGCGCACCAACGACTTGTTTGAAGCCGTCTGGAAACCGCTCTGGGTGGTTGATTTTCCGATGTTCGAATACGATGAAGAGGCCGATCGTTACGTGGCCGCACATCACCCGTTTACTAGCCCCAAAGATGGGCACGAAGATTTGCTCAGTACCGATCCTTCAAAAGCGACCGCCAAAGCCTATGACATGGTGCTCAACGGCTGGGAGATCGGTGGCGGTTCGGTGCGTATCCACCGCGAAGAAATCCAGAGCAAAGTGTTTCGTGCACTGAAGATTGACGCCGAAGAAGCGCAACTCAAGTTTGGCTTCTTGCTCGACGCCTTGCAGTATGGTGCGCCACCTCACGGTGGTATCGCCTTTGGCTTAGATCGTATTGTCACCATGATGACCGGTGCCGAGTCGATTCGTGATGTGATTGCGTTTCCAAAAACGCAGCGCGCGCAGTGTTTGCTCACCCAGGCACCTTCGCCCGTCGACGAAAAGCAATTGCGTGAATTGCACATCAGGTTGCGTCAGCCTGAAGTTAAGGTTTGAGTAGCATCGACCAACATGTCGTTGCTTCGAGTCGTTAGCTATAACATCCATAAAGGGCGCTCTCTTGCGGGGCGTGACTCTATGGTGGATTTGCGACTCGGATTGCATGGCTTGCGGCCCGATCTGTTATTTTTGCAAGAAGTGCAAGGGCGTAACGACCGATACGGTCGTCTGCACGCTCAGCACGAATCTTTGGCGGCGGCCTTGCACATGGAGGTTGCCTACGGTTGCAACGCCATTAAAAGCCAAAGCGATCACGGCAACGCGCTTTTGTCGCGCCATTCGATCGTCAGCTTTGAAAACCAAGATATTTCAGATCATCGCTTAGAGCAGCGAGGTTTGTTGCATGGTGTGCTCGACGTGGGCGGGCGCGAAGTGCATTGCTTTGTCGTACACCTCGGACTGTTTGCCGGCGGGCGCGTGCGCCAGATCGAAGTGATGGCCGAGCGCATCAAGCGCATGGTGCCTGATAACGCCCCCATGTTGATCGCTGGCGATTTTAACGACTGGAAAGATAGACTTGCACCCTTGTTTGTGCAACAACTAGGCGTCTACGAAGTGTTTGCCAATGCGCCGCGTACCCGAGGCGTTATGCCCAAGTTGCGCGAATCGATGCATCAGCTGCGCGGTGTCTGGCGTGGCGATAGCCCACTTGAGATACGTGCCAATCTGTTTCGTCGCGAGGCGCAGCGCAAAAATCAATTGTCGATGGATGGGGCGTATAGCCCGACGCCGCCACCGCGCACGTTTCCGAGCGCGTTTCCGTGGTTGCGTCTAGATCGTATTTATCAGCGCGGCTTTGCCGTACGCAATGCCCGTGTGCTGCGCGGCAGGCCGTGGTCACAGCTGTCAGATCATGCCCCCATCTTTGCCGAGCTTGAACTGCCCTAGCCCGTTAATAGTTGACACCCTTGCCCGTGAGTGCCACCCCAACTCTAAGAAGCAGGTAGGTTAGCCCATCGGTCAGACGCGTAAGCACAGGCCGCTTTGCATAAAGGGTAGGCTCAATGACTTTGCTGCCGTACGCGATTGCTGTTTCAAGCGATTCGCGCAAGGTTTGCGTGAAGGCCGCATCCGCAACAAAAAGGTTGGCTTCGCGAGCGAGCAATAAACTGAAGGGGTCTAGGTTTGACGACCCGACGGTTGATAGCTCGTCGAGTACGGCGACTTTAGCGTGTAAAAAACTTGGCAGATACTCATAGATCTCGATGCCAGCGTGTAGAAACTGTTCATAGATCCAGCGCGTCGCTTGATATTGCATGCGATATTCAATCTTGCCTTGCAACAACAGTTTGACTTTGACACCGCGCTGCGCGGCGTCGATGAGCGCCTCGCGCAGTTTGCGACCAGGTAAAAAATAGGCGTTGGCAATGATGATGGAATGTTTTGCTTGCCTGATGCCCTCAAGGTAGGCGGCCTCTATCGCTTTGCGAACCCGCAGGTTGTCGCGCAATACCAAAGCGGTGGGGGCGGTACCTGTCGCGGGGTGCAGAGTGGTGCGATGGCGCTGGTGTCGAAGGCGAAGATGCCGCCAGGTGCGCGGCGGCCTGAGTAATAAGCGCCAGTTCAGCCGTAGCCAAAGCAGATCTTGTGCATGCACAACTTGGGCGACCGTGGGGCCAGTGAGTTGAACGGCATAATCAAAGCGTGGATCGCTTGCGCGACTGAGCCGAGCGTTTGTCAGGTAATCGTCTTCAAAATTGATGCCACCGATGAAGGCGAGCTGCGAATCGACCACAACGATTTTGCGATGCAACCGCCTGAGTCGCCTAAAGTCAAACGATTGAAGCGTGAATGGCTTGGGCTCCGGGCGATAGACTCGGCCTTGCGCGCCTACCTGATGCAAGGCCGTCAAAATCTGTTGCGCGTCAGCTGCGCTGCCAAAGCCATCAAGCATGACGCGGACGCGCACGCCGCGAAGCGCCGCAAGTTTGAGGTGATGCAAAAGTTGTGTGCCGGCCGTATCGAGCCTAAAGATATAGGTTTCGATGTGAATGCTGCACGTCGCCTGATCAAAGGCCTGACATAACGCCGGAAACAACTGAACGCCGTTTTCGAGAAGCGTAACGGTGTTACCCGGGGTGAAACGCAGCATTTAGGTTAAGCCTCGTTAAGTGGCGCACCCTTGGCGCCGGTAACAAGAGTTTGCGCCAGGGCGGCTTGCAACTCAATGCCTCGGGCGCCCCGATAACCAAAAAACGACACAGGTCGAAGTGCAAGCAAAAGTAACGAAACACTTGACGGCTTTGCAGTTTGATTTTCTGAGGTTTGTGCTTGTGATAACCGCGTCAGAGAAGGTAGTATGTTCAAACAGGCTTCGCTTCCATCAAACGCGCAGCAATTTGAAGCAAAAAAGGCAGGCAGGATGAACGTATTGCTCACGGGTGGTGCAGGGTATATCGGCAGTCATACCGCAGTCGTCTTGGCAGCCGCGGGGCATCGCGTCGTGGTGTACGACAACTTTAGCAACAGTGATCGCGCTGCGCTCGGGCGACTTGAGCAAATCCTCGGCGAACCGGTTGCCGTCACTGAAGGCGATATGCGCAACACCGAGCTCTTACAGCGGACGTTGATCGAGCAAAATATCAATGCCGTGATTCACTTTGCCGGCTTGAAAGCCGTCGGTGAGTCCGTTTCACAGCCGGTTGATTATTACGCCAATAACGTACAGGGTGCGATCAGTCTATTGCAGGCGATGCAGGTCGCGCGCTGCAACACACTGGTTTTTAGTTCAAGCGCCACGGTCTATGGCGATCCTAAATACTTACCCATCGACGAAGCGCATCCAACAGCGGCTACCAACCCCTATGGTCGCAGCAAGCTCCATATCGAAGAAATCTTGGCAGACTTAAGCGCGTCTGATTCCTCGTGGCATTTGGCCGCCCTCAGATATTTCAATCCGGTGGGGGCCCACCCCTCTGGCCTGATTGGCGAGAATCCCAAAGGCGTGCCGAATAACCTGATGCCGTTTGTCGCGCAGGTGGCAGTGGGTAAGTTGCCTAAGCTTAAGATTTTTGGAAACGATTACGATACGCCTGATGGAACAGGGGTGCGCGATTATATTCATGTCATGGATTTGGCCGAAGGGCACCTCGCCGCGCTCGATTTTTTAACCCAACACGCAGGCTTGCACACCTTTAATTTAGGAACCGGACAGGGCTACAGCGTGCTCGAGATGATTGCCGCCTTTGAGTCTGCAAGTGGCAAGCCTGTGCCGTTCGAGATCGCACCGCGTCGCGCGGGGGATATCGCGAGCTGCTATGCCAGCGTTGAGCACTCTGCACAGCAATTACAGTGGCGCGCTAAGCGTGACCTCAAAGCGATGTGCGAAACAAGTTGGCGTTTTCAGCAGCGGGCAACGCTCTAACCGAGCAAGCGCAGCGGTTAGAAAATAGGTCAGGCGTTTAGCGAAGAGGTAGAGCGTTTAGTGAAGAGGTCAAGCGTTTAGCCAGATATCCGCGCTTCGTGACGCGCTAAAAAGCGCGCGTCTGAAAGTGCAAGCAACCAAGCCAGCATCAACGCATAAAAGCTCAAGGTGCGCATGTTGCGCAAAATCAACTCAGTCCAGCCAAACGCAAACAGACCCAGGCATAGCACCAGCCCCATGGCGGCGGCTACGCGCGCCGGCTCAGGCGCCGACGAGGCTAGCCTTTTGGCAAACAGCCAGATCGGCACAAAATGCGCCAACAGCAAGGCCAGCAAGCCCAACACACCATGGCTGGCCATACTAAACAACATATCGTTGTGCGACTCGCCAAAACCTTGCGAGTGCATAAAATCCGACACCAGACCTTGACGCCAATACTCATCTAGTTTGGGGCCAAAGTCTTGCGTCGCACCATTGCCAAACACGGGGTCAGCTTTAAACATCAACCATGAAATGCGCCAAAGCTGGATACGACCACACTCTGACGAAATCGTCAGGGGGTGTTCAAGGCACTCGACTGTTTGCGTGAAGGTATCCGTAAATCGTTGTCGCATGACCGAGCTCGAAGCAAAGACCGCAGCGGCGATCAACAGGGCGAGCAGCGCGGGTGCGATTAGCTTGCGCGGGCTGGCTTTGCCACCCACCAACACCAGGCCCGTGATAATAAAAAACGGTACTGCCAACCAACCGCCGCGTGTCTGCGTCAACATAAAGCCCAAGAGGCCCGCGATTAGCGTCAGGACTTTAAAGGCGATTTCAGTTTTACGATAACGCGTTAAACGCCAACCAAGTGAAAACGTGCCGAGCACCGCCATCAATAACAGCAAATCACCGTACGAAACTGCGTTGTACTGTGGCACCTCGAGCGGTCGTCTAAAGTGGGGCCACGAGGTCGGCCAAGAAAACCAAAGCGTATAAGCCGTCGCCACCCAGGTGCTTGCCACGAGCCCCCAGCTAGCCTGACGCAGCCACTGCGGGCGTAGCGATAGACAAGCCCCCAAAATAATCAGTGTGCCAAAGCACAAACGTAGGGCGCGCTCGATTTCAGTATCCAGGCGCTTATCGCTTCGCAGTGCGGCGATGGCGATCACGAGTACCGAGAAAAAAAGCGCGACAGCCAAGCCACGATAAGGGCTTAAGGTTTCAAGCGTCGCGTGCAGCCCCCCGACTCTTGAGAAACAGATGCTCAGCGCAACAACCGCCAGAACATAAAATACCGTGCTGGCTTGACCAAGATCGCTTAGCAGGTTTAAAGGCACCGCGGCGATTAACAGCGCGATTAAAAAAGAATCGATCTTGACCTTCAAGCTATGAGGCGGTGCTGCAGTCAAAAGAGTGTCCTGAAGAGATGTTCTGAAGCAAATGCCACGACAGCGCTGGCCGCCGCCTTGGTGGCGCTGTCGCACTTAAGCCGATACTAGCCGATCTGACAGGCTTTTTCACTTGATTAAGCGGGTTTGCGGCAAGCGTGTCAAGGTCGTCCAAGCTACTTGCCGATATTTTTCATTTGAATGCGCGAGCAGACCCAGCCGATCAGCACGCACAAGAGGACGCAAAAAACCAACCCCAGCCGCACCCCCATCCCGATCGAGATTTTAGCGACTGCGATACCGACCAACGCGGTGCCAAGCGCACTGCCTAGCGCACGAGTGGTTTGAATCAGGGCAGAGGCAACGCCCACGTCGCGCTGCTCTGCCAACATCTGCATAAACAGTGTGAAATTGGGTAACAAAAAACCAAGGCCCGCGCCGCAAAGCGACATCGTCAGCACGATCCACCAGGACGGACTCGTGGCTGAAAAGGTAAGGGTGAGTAAGCAGCCTGCGCCCAGCATGAGGCTGCCAAAAATCATCAGGCGTGCGGGCTCACGTTGTTGGGCAAAGAGACGGCCACTGACGATGCTGCCCAGTGGCATGACCGCCACAAAGGGTGTTAACAACAGACCCGCGTAAGTAGGCGAAAAGCCAAACTCGTCTTGCAGTAGCAAGGGCAGGTAATAAATCAAAATAAACATGACGGCCCCTGACATCAGGCCAGCGAGGTTGAGCAAGCGCGCCTCGCGTGGTTGCAAAATGCGCAGCGGAAAAATCGGCGTGACAGCGCGACGCTCGATTGGGATCAGCAGCGCACCCGCGGCCAAACCCAAAGCAATCAAGCCTACCGCCCAAAGTTGAACGGTCGTGTCGGTACTGCTCGACACCAGCTCAATCCCCGCTAAGGGGGCGCCCACGGCAATGACAAGTGTGAGTGATCCTAGCCAATCGATTCGAGGTGCGACGCTGCGGGTCGACTTGATCCAAGGAAAATATCGCCAAGTGGTATAGATTCCGACCAAAGCCGCAAGAGGCGTCACTAAAAAGGCCGCGCGCCAGCCAAGAGCCTCGGTGACCGCGCCTCCAATCACGGGGCCCAAACCGCTGGCGACCGCAAAGCTTGACGAGGTGAGAACCATCCAGCGCACCCGCCGACGAGGATCCGGAAACAAATCGGCTGGGGCGGCAAAGGCGGTGGCCAGCAGCATGCCCCCGCCCACCCCTTGCAATACCCTAAACCAGATCAGTTGCACCATGCTTTGCGACAGCCCGCTTAAAACCGAGGCCACCACCACAATTGCCAGCGAGCACAGCATCAGAGGTTTGCGACCATACAGATCGCCCAGCCGCCCAAAAATCAAAATACTGACCGCCGAAGCTAAAAAGTAGCCGGTTCCCACCCAAGCATAAAGGCTCAGACCATCGAGCGCTAACGCGACTTGCGGCAACGACGTGCTAACAATCGTTGAGTCAAAGGCCACCACCACGGCGGCTGCGGCGATGCCTGACATGGCGAGCACCAAGTCGCGGCGCGTGGGTTCAGAGGGGGTGGATGACGGGGGGGTTGGTTCGGGGCGCTGCATCGTAAAGCTTAGGGGTTAACACCAATACAGACAGGATAGCACTCCTGAGGCGTACAGTTTCGGGGACAATAAGCCAATGACGGATGTACCACTCACTTTAAGCGCGCGTTGAGCGCCCTAGGCCCCGGAGACTGACTTGAAAAAAATCAAAAATAGCACCATTCTGAACCCCCAGCGCCAGCGCTTAGGGTGGCTTGCGCTTGGCGCAGCACTGACGTGCGCAGGCCTGAGCGCGAGTGCTCAGGCGCAACTTTCAGACTGGCCGACCAAGCCCGTGCGAATCATCGTGCCGTATTCACCAGGTGGCGGGACTGACATTATTTCTCGGCGCCTGGCGCAAGGCTTGGGGCCTGTTTTAAAACAGAACGTTATCGTCGAAAACAAGCCAGGCGCTAACGGCATTATTGGCACGGATTTGGCAGCAAAGGCAGAGCCCGATGGGCACACCTATGTCATGGTGGTGTCTACGCACCTCATCAACCCGTTGGTCATTAAAAATCTGCCCTACGACACCTTCAAAGACTTAATTGGTGTCACCGTGGTGGCCGACTCACCCCTGATTTTTGTGACGTCGTCGCAGTTTCCGGCTAAAACGATGGCCGAGTTCACCAAAGCCATGCGCGCTAAGCCAGCGACGTACTCTTACGGCAGTTCAGAAAACATGACTAAGTTGGTGGGCGCCATGTATGCCAACGCTGAAAAGCTTGATATGGTGAGCGTGTCTTACAAAGGTGGCGCG
>CAMCZQ010000136.1 GCA_945887835.1 Bordetella parapertussis
AATGCATGATCACCCTCGTCAGATAACATCTGCGAATGATGACCTATCCACGAAATCAAATTCAAATCGTGGACATAGAAAAAATCGGATTTATTCATGAAAATCAATTATTTACCGCGCTTTCATTGTGAAACGTTGGGACACTAGTGGTATCAGAACTATAAAAACCTCGGGACATCTGTCATGAAACGCCTTATTTACGCCCGTACGCTAAGAGCCGTCAGCGCGCTACTAGCCGCCGGCGCGTTGTTTGCCGCGCCAGACTCAACGATCGCGCAAGACGCTGCCTCTGCATGGCCCACTAAACCCATTCGAATCATCGTGCCATTTGGCGCTGGTTCTTTTACGGATATTGCCGCGCGCACCGTGGGTGCCGAACTGTCAGACAAGCTCGGGCAGCCCATTATTGTCGAAACCAAAGGTGGTGCCGGAAGCACGATCGGCACCGATCTAGTCGCTAAAGCGCCTAATGACGGTTACACCTTTTTAGTCACAGACAACTCTTTTGCGGTGTCATCCGCCCTTTATGAAAAACTACCCTATTCACCCAAAGACCTCATGCAAGTGTCTTTGCTCGCTGACGCTCCTGCAGTCTTGGTAGGACGCCTTGGCCTGCCAGCGAGCACGCTTAAAGACATGGTTGAACTCGCGCGTAACAGTCCCGGCAAACTCAGCTTTGGCTCGGGCGGACAAGGCTCTTCGGCCCAACTCGCCATGGAGGCCTTTTTATTACAAAACAAACTTGAACTTGTCCACGTACCGTTCAAAGGTATTGCTCCAGCCCTGATGGAGGTGGCCGCCGACCGAGTCGATATCGCCATCAGCAGCGTGGGTACGGCAAGCGCCTACATTAAAGACAACCGTCTGAAAGGCTTGGCGATTAGCAGTGAAAAACGTCACCCCAACATGCCAAACGTCCCTACCTTCGCAGAGGCAGGGTTTCCAAGCTACAAAATGATGTACTGGTTTGGCATGATGGCGCCCGCAGGGACGCCGCCAGCGATCATCGCGCGCATGCAAAAAGAAATCGCGCGAGCGGTCGCCACACAAAAAGTGAGCGACGTTTTTGCAGCCACAGGGGTGCGCGCGATTGCAACCTCGCCCGCAACGTTCACCAAAATGGTACAAAGCGAAACCACTTTATGGTCTGAAGTCATTACCCGAGCGAAAATTAAACTCGAGTAACGCTTGGCATCTGTTTACAAAAACTGATCAACCGGAACCCCTCTCGTGTCTTTTGATTTAAACGAAAAAGTTGCCTTTACTGCCCCTGCTAACGCCTGCGATGCGCACTTTCACGTGTTTGGCCCAGCAGAGAAATATCCTTATGGCTCTGATCAATTGCGCTATGCGCCACCGCTGGCGCCTTTGTCTGAGTATCTGCAACTCGCCAAACACCTTGGCCTCACACGTTACGTGTTTGTGCAACCAAGCGCCTATGGCCGAGACAACAGTTGCATGCTCGACGCCATGCGCGCAGTTGGCATTAAACAATCACGCGGAATCGTTGATATCGATGAAGATGCTCCAGATTCTTTATTGGCCGAGATGGACAAGCTTGGCGTGCGCGGTGTGCGCATCAACTACAGCCCGATACACCCCTACGAACCCGGTTTAGCCAAAAAAATGCAGCCACGCATCGAGCGCATTGCCGCGCGTTGCAAAGAGCTTGGCTGGCATCTTGATTTCTTGCTACCTGGTTGGCTAACGACCGAAATGATTCCGCTCATGAAGACGCTACCCGTGCCGTTTTCAATGGCACATATGGGTATGAATCTTGCCAAAGATGGCCTCGAAGCACCCGGCTTTAAAGCCCTGCTCGATCTCATGAATCACGGCGATCGCAAAGCCTACGTCAAGTTCACTGGCATCTATCGCATGTCTAAAGTGCCTCACTTTACTGATGCCGACCCGCTCGCCCAAGCACTGATCAAAACCGCCCCCGATCGCATCATCTGGGGCAGCGATTATCCACATCTGTCGTTTGGCGAAAACAGCTCGATTGAGTTGTTCAATCTGTTGGCGCGCTGGACGAGTGATGAGAGCGTGCGCAAATTGATTCTTGCCGATAATCCGGCAAGGTTGTTTGGGTATTGATTAGGTCTTCAGCAAAATAACAATTGCTTAGTTAACGAAGCGAGGCGCTCTTCAATCGTCTTAAATAGAGGCCTCTGCTTGACGAGCGGTGCGAAGCATTGAGCGCACAGATCGTGCGCCGCCTGCAATGCAGCACACGGCTGTTCCGTTAGGTCTGGCGCAAGTTCCACCCGTTCAAGTAACTCTTCAAACAAACACCCAAACGCTCGCACTTCTATTTGTTCAAGCGCCTGCGCAACAGCCTGATCACTTTGATCGTAAAACGCCGCCGCACCAAAATCACCTAACACCGCATGACCATCAGCACCAATTAAGGTGTTGTGCGCATACAAATCGCCATGCGTTAGCCCACGGCTGTGCAACTGGCGCGCCAAGCTTGCTACACCATGCGCCACGCGCAACGCGTCTTGCAAATTGAAACGCAGATCAGCCGCGTATACATCACGGGTACACGATTGCAAACTTGGCGGGGCTGCTAGGTTTCGATAGCTGGGATCGACCAGTTGCATCACTAAGGCCTCAGTCTTCTCTGGATGTCCCGTCACCTTACCCAGCAGGTTGATGAGAAACGGATGCGATCCCGCACTTAAATACGCAGCAATCTCGCTATGCGGCAAGCCATCACTTGTCAGCGCCCCTTTAAAGACCTTGACCGCAACCTCTTGCGATCCACCTTCAAGCGCAGCTTGATAAATCACACCTGAGGCGCCTTCACCAAGCTTTTGTTTGAGTCGTAGGCTGGTCCAGGGGATTTGAGCCAGGTCAACGCGACCAATTCCGTCGGCTTGGTTTTGCTCAGTACCGATTTTCATATGCGTGACCGTTTTAGTAGCGGCGCTCAAGGGAGCCTCTCGCGACTGCGCTTGAGCCAGCGCCCGAGCCTCAGCCGCCGCGCAAACCGGATTGCCCGAATACCCCAACCAAGACAGCCTAGGCATATCTAACAACCACTCAGGCAACACCTCAAAGCGATTCGCAGCAATACGCAACAACTCAAGCTTGGTGCACGCGGCCATCTCAACAGGTAAGGTACTCAAAAGATTGCCAGACAACGCCACCTTTTGCAGTTCAGGGCACTCACCAATTTCAGGCGGCAGCGAAGCAATCTGATTGCCCGTCAAAATCAGCCAACGCAGTTTAGGGGGCAAAGCCGCAGCCTGGATCCTCGTGATCTGATTAGACCGAAACCCAACCATGCTCAAGTTTTGGCACTGACCCAAGACCAAAGGTAATTCAGTAAAGCGATTACCCGCACAAAACAGCACCTGCAAGCGGTGTAGCCTAGCAAAATCCTCAGGCAAGCTGGTTAAAGCATTGCCCGATAAATCTAAATACTCAAGCGTATCCGCCAACGCAAAGATTTCACGCGGAAACTCAGTCAAGCCCTCTGACAAAGCCAAATGCGTCGCACCAGTCAGCTCACCCTGGCGAAGTTGTTCAAGTGTATTCATGGGTATGAGATTAACAAATTCATATTCTTTTGGCCGAACGTCATATACCCAAGATGAACGGAGTAGAATTTCAAGCATCCTCTCATGCCTTTGTTTGCTAAGATTTCTTATGATCCTTGTCACCGGTTGCGCCGGCTTTATCGGAAGTAATTTTGTTCACAACTGGCTGGCTAGCCAAGACGAGCCCATCTTGAATTTGGATAAGCTTACCTACGCTGGCAACCTCGCGAATCTTTCGGCGCTCGCGCAAGATCAGCGACATATCTTCGTTCAAGGCGATATTGGCGATAAAGAGCTAGTGAGCAAACTACTGGCCGAGCATCAACCACGCGCCGTCTTAAATTTTGCAGCCGAGTCCCATGTTGATCGTTCAATTCTTGGACCAGGCGAATTTATCCAAACCAACGTGGTTGGCACCTTCAACCTGCTTGAAGCCGTGCGTGCGTATTGGTCTGAGTTAGACGAAGTCAAAAAACAAAGCTTCAGGTTTTTGCACGTATCGACGGATGAAGTCTACGGCACACTCGCACCGCAAGATCCACCGTTTTCTGAAACCAATCCCTTTGAACCAAACAGCCCCTACGCTGCCAGCAAAGCGTCGTCTGATCACTTGGTTCGCGCTTGGCACCACACTTACGGCTTGCCGGTGCTCACCACCAACTGCAGCAACAACTACGGGCCGTTTCATTTTCCTGAAAAACTTATCCCGCTGGTGATTTTAAATGCGCTAGACAGCAAGCCCTTGCCCATCTATGGCGATGGCCAACAAGTGCGCGACTGGTTGTACGTGCAAGACCACTGCCGCGCCATCGCGCGCGTGCTTGAAGCAGGCCGACCTGGCAAAACCTACAACATCGGCGGCGCAAACGAAAAAGCCAACATCGATGTCGTTAAAACGATCTGCGCCCGCTTAGATACGTTACGCCCACGCGCAGACGGCAAAGGCTATGCCGAGCAAATCACCTACGTCAAAGACCGCCCCGGTCATGATCGCCGTTATGCCATCGACGCCAGAAAAATCGCACGTGAACTCAACTGGACGCCCCAAGAGACCTTTGAATCAGGCATTGAAAAGACCGTGCAGTGGTATTTGGATAATACTGAGTGGGTGCAAGGCGTGAAGAGTGGTGAGTATCGTAAGTGGCTTGGGAAACAGTACGGTTGATCCGCCTTGCTCCTCCCCCACCTCACCTCTTAGTCGCTATCTCATCCCATGGCTTTGGACACCTGTCGCAAGTTGCCCCAGTCGTGAACCGGCTACATGAGTTGATCCCGCAATTAAAAATCACAATTCGCGCTGCCCTACCTGAAGAGCAGCTTCGCAGCCGCCTTCATCATTTCGACACCTTGCAACACGCAACTGATGATTTTGGGATGGTGATGAATCATGCGTTTAGCGTCGATACCCAAGCAAGCCTGGCCCGCTATGAAAGCCTGCATCAAGACTGGGATCACAAGGTGAAGGTGCTTGCGCAGCAATTTATTGATGCTGAGATCGACGTTGTATTGGCTGATGCACCTTATCTGCCACTGGCTGCAGCGCAGGTCGCTAGCATCCCAGCGGTCGCGCTTTGCTCGTTGAACTGGGCTGATATTTTGTCGCACTATGTTGGTTTGGATAAACCGCAAGCCATCATTAACACCATGTATGCGGCATACCAATCCGCGCGCTATTTTTTGCAACCTGCTCCAAGCATGGCAATGCCTAAACTCGGCAATCAACGCCCCATCGGCCCCTGCTGCGCGCCCGGTATCGCGCAAAGGCAAACTCTACGCAACACTGTTCAAACACAAAAAAACCTAAATAATCCGTGGCTAGTACTCGTAGGCATGGGTGGCATCCCGTTTGAATTGTCACTTGAACACTGCCCCACCCAATACCAATGCCGCCCGCTTTGCTATCTTGTTTCACCTTCTAGTGCCAACACCCACCCCAACGCGCTATCCGTCGACGCCACTGGCCTGTCGTACTCTGACTTGGTGGCTTCGGTGGATGTGATCATCACCAAACCGGGCTATGGCATGTTTGCCGAAGCCGCAGCGGCGGGTGTACCGGTATTGTTTACCGAGCGAAGAGAATGGCCAGAAACTGAGGCGCTTGTTACGTGGCTACAAGGCAAGGGGCATTGCGCCCAGATCACAACTGAGGCACTCAGGGCGGGTGTGTTCGAAAAAGAACTATCTAGGCTACTAACTCAAGGGCACTATGCTCCCGTCGCGCCAACCGGCAACGACGAAGCCGCTGCACTGATTGCAGGGCTGTTTACACACACCTAGATTGCCGCGCTATTTAGGCGTGCCTATATTGTCACGCTATTTACGCGCACCTAGATCGCAGAACAGTTTACGAGTATCTAAGCGGCGGACTGACAACAACAATCCCCTCAAACCCCCAGCAAATCAAAATAATACGTCTGGCTCCCATACTCAGGCGGTGACACATACGTTTCTTTACCCAAACTCTTCCACGGCACGGGCGCTGCAAAATTAGGCCCGTCATAAACAAAGGTATGAAACTCGCCGTTTTCACCACAGGCATCGACCCCTGCAGGCAGCCGATCAATAAAAGCCTGATCAAACTCGCAGCCCACAAACGACGCGTCTAAAAAGCGCCCATCTACACACACCACGCGCGCTTTAAAGCCAAGCGATAAAAACTCTTGCACCAAGGCCAAACGATTTTCATTCCACAACGGCAAGTGAGCTTGTAGGCCAACTTTGGAACATACTTTTTCTTCCCACTCTTTGTGCGGCACAAGATCAATGTCGCCAAAGATCACACGACGCGCACCGTCAGCGGCGGCCGCCTGCAGCTGTTCAATAAACAAACTCTCGTACTCAGCCCAGGTGGCAGACAGAAAATAGTTTTTCAACCCAAGGGCCTGCGCCTGTGCCACGAGCAGCGCACGACTCACACCGTGCGAGCGTGCCTTTAAACCGGTTTCGTCTAAGGCCGTTAATAGACCTGTCACCCGCATCGTCTGTTGGCTTCGATACAACGCGAGGCAAGAGTCCTTGCCACCACTCCACGAAACGATTGCGATCATTTTCTCTCAGTTACAGATGCTTCGAATTGTGAGTGAGTCTACGGTGATCACGCATTGAGGTCAAACCACTTTCAATCGTACCGATGCCATGCCGACAAGAAACAAAGCACACATTCAGAAACACTTGGTTACACACGTTTCTTAAACCCTTTGCTATGCTCAAAACATCCATGCGTAGTCGATTTGTCGACCAGATCAAGAGACAATGCTGAGCGCAAATTTTGTGTGTTTGGCTAGCGTTGACTAAAAGATCATTTCCTTCAGCTCAGCACCATCGCTTGCACACTCTTCACATCAACACTATCTGTATCCGGAACAACACCTATGCATGCACTCGCTAACCGACAAGTTTCAGTTGATCTCGACGCTTATGACCTGGCTCGCATTCAACAGCCTTCTTCATACCCTTCGCCGCTTTATATCTCACCTTCAGCTAAACCAGTTTTGTTTGCTCTCGCATTGTCGACTATTCGATTTTTGACTATCCCTGGGTCAAACAACTTGAAGCGATTTCAGGGCGTCCTTTTCTGGACGATATCGGACCAGAATTCGCGACCCTCTTCGCCCTTCGTGCTCAGGCGCTCGACATTACTGGTCAACAAATTTCGGACGTGATGTCTACTGCCTTGGAGGCATTAAGTGAGCAAGGATTTCCGGCTAAACAAGTCGAGTATCTTTGTAACGATATTGACATGGAGATCCAGATACTGATCGAGTTCGGCGTCCACTGCACGTTCGAGCAGTTTATAGATGTCTCTGATCACATGCTCGAAAGGGTTCTGAGTCAGCACGAAAATCCTTTAGCAGACCTAATCATGTTTGATTCACACTCGATAAGGGATGACAACGATGCCAATTGACCCGAACGATATTTTGGCGGTGGCAATTCTGCTGTCTAAACAAAATACCGAAGCTACCGATCGCTCTGCCGTCAGTCGCGCCTACTATTGTGTTTATCACCACGGAATACGCGTTGCTGAAGAAAAATTACCTCCAATAGATCCTGAAAAGCCATCTAAGGGCTGCCACCAACAGCTAATCGATCGATTGCGTGAGGGCAAAAAATATAAATGGCAAAAAGTAGCCTACAGAATAAATTCGTTACGAAAAGCGCGTGTCACTGCAGACTATCATTTAGAAACACCCGCTAGCACGATTGATGCAGACAATGCTATACAGCGTGCACACTCAGTCATCAAAGCGTTAGCTGCCCTCTAGCCCGACATTTGAAACAAGCATGTGGTTACAAAAATAGGCCCCGTGGGGCCTATTGTGACGGCATTTCTACCATCGTACGAGATTCTGTTACCCCTGCTATGCGCAGGACCAAAATAAACCTTGGCAGCAGGTTCGTATTGCACTCGCTCTCGAAACCTCTGAGTGAAATTTTAATCGCAGTGGAGGCCACGGTCAAAGCTGGCGCTTTGATTGTTTAGCGCGATCTCACCAAACGTACTTTGAAACACGTTAAAGGGCTTATGCATTGACTACCGTACACAGCAGTACCGGCAATATCTATGAAGATCTCGGCTACGTCAACGCAACTGAGATGCACATCAAAGCCACTTTGTCTGCAAAGATTTCAAAGACCATGAAGTCTCGTTGCCTTACGCAAACTCAAGCCGCCATTATTTTCGGCATGCCGCGAATCATGGTGTCCGGCATCCTACGCGGTCAGTTTCGAGATGTTAGTAAAACCAAATTGATTGATTGCTTAAGGCGTTTAGCACTCGTTTAACCGATCAATATTTTTTTCAAATTAATCCACAAAATCTTTACGTAGAACAACCCTCATGCACCAACTCCCCTCCCAACAAATCCCTGTCGACCTCAACTCTTATGATGTTGCTCGCGTTGACCAACCCTCATACTACCCATCACCCCTGTACATCCCACCCTCTGATAGATCTGCTGTTGTTTGCACTCGAATCGTTGACTACTCGATCTTCAGCGCCCCCTGGGCTAAAGAGCTCGAAGCGATTTCAGGTCGGTCTATTCTTGACGAGTTCGAGCCAGAGTTCGCCACGCTCTTCGCGCTGCGTGCTCAGGCGCTCAACATAACTGGCAAGCAAATCTCTGACGTGTTGTCGACCGCCTTGGGTGCACTCACTGAGCATGGCTTTACCGTCAAATACGTTCGCTATCATTGCAACGACTTCGAAATGGAAATTGACTTAGCGATCGAACTTGTCGTTGAATGCAGTCTTGAACAAGCCTGCGACCTTTTAGGTCATGTAATCGAGGCAATTGACAGTAAGCACGAAAATCCCCTAACAGACCTGATTCATCTTGGGGTTAATTCTTTGCGAGATAACGACCGTAACACCTGATAGACCTATTGGTACGTAACCAACTATGGGTTAGATCGAGCCTCATATTTAGCCTTAGAATAGCTTGATCAAAAAAAGAGGCTAACTACCATGACAAGCACCCGCCCCCCAGCAGTCGAAGGCACGTTCACCATCCACAACTTCACCTTCGAATCTGGTGAAACACTGCCCGAGCTTCGCGTCGGCTACGTCATGTACGGCACCCTCAACGCCAAGCGCGACAATCTCTGTTTAGTGATGCCCGGCACCGGCAACCTGCGCCACAGCACGCTTGAACACGTCGGCCCCGGGCGCGCCTACGACACCGATCACTTTTGCGTCGTGTGCACCGACGCCATCGGCGGAGGCACCTCATCGCAACCCGCCGACGGCTTGCACGAGCGGTTTCCTAAATACTCGATTCGAGACATGGTGCATGCACAGTACTTGTTGGCGCGCGATGGCTTGGGGCTTGGCGCAACGACACCAATCGCCTTACTAGCCGGCGCCTCAATGGGCGCCTTTCAACCGCTTGAGTGGTTGATCCATTACCCCGACTCAGTGCGTAATGCAG
>CAMCZQ010000137.1 GCA_945887835.1 Bordetella parapertussis
TGCCCGGCCAGCACCATGGCACCTTCGCCACGCTCGCCCGCCAACCGACGGCCAAAACTACGAATCATTTTGGCAGCATCCTCACCCGAGGCATACAAAATGGCCGAGATCGTCACCACTAATAAAAACTGAATAAGCATGCCGCCTAAACCGCCAAACTGCGACAACACCCATTTGCCGGTCGAGGCGGCGTACGGGGCGACGTGATCCATGAAGCCGTTGGCTCCACCCGCAATCAGCTCGGTCCAGGCGGTGTTGATTTTTTCACCCACAAACGGAATATGTTCGACCCACTCGGGTAATGCTGGCAAGCCATTACTGGCCAGGCTTTTACCCAGCACTAAAAACTGATCCGATTTTTGCGTGATGGTACTAATCGCCCACCAAAGTGGAGCGACCAAAAGCAACAGCATCCCCACCGACATCACCAGAACGGCGGGTGTTCGTCGCCCACCAAAGGTCTTTTGCAAAGAGATCAGCCACGGCCAGGTTGCCACCACAAGCATGGTCGACCAGACCGTAGCCGCCAGAAAGGGCCGAAGCACCCATAGCGATAACGCAAGCAATCCGACAATACAAAAGACGGCCAGCGTATTGCGGGTTAAATCATGGTGCATAGGTTTCTCTCCAAAGACTTGAACGGCAGGCTCAACGGTACCTCTGAGCGAAAATCATTTACACCCAGTCGTTAAGTGAAGGGCTGAGCACCGCTCTTTGACCCATGTCATTATAAATTTTCGTGATGACCATTTCGCGCCAACATGACAGCCGCGCTCCATGCCCTACTTCAGCGTCGATCCAAGGCTTGAATATTTACCTCAAATGCCCGCAAGCGTTTAAATACAGACATCAGTTCGACCATCGAGGCCCAGTTGCGCACTAAAACCTGAAAAGACGTTTGGATACGCTCAAACGAGCGTATGGTCTGCGCAAACATACCTAAGGTCAGCGTCCCGGCAATCACGGTCGGGCCCAATACAAGAAACGGTACCACGATCCCAAACTGCAAGTACGTCAACTTAGCGGAATCAAAGTACAAGTAGTGAAAAAACAACCGGTGATAGCTTTTTTTAAGTACGCTAAATAACTGCTTTACCACCGGAATCGCGGCGCGCTGGGTGTCGTCTTCGGCATAGACCAACTCTTTGCGATAGGCCGCTTCAGCCCTTTGGTTGTCAAACTCGAGCCCTGGTAATTTAATTCCAACTAATGCCAAGATCACAGTGCCCGCAAGGGCGTAAGCGATCGCTGCATATACCAGCGCATGATCCACATGACCAAAAAATGGAATGTAATGAACGTTCTTTGAGATCACCCAAAGAATTGGTAAAAACGCTAGCAGCGTCAACACCGCCTCAACAACGCTTGCACCAATCAACTCGAATGTGGCCGCAAAGCGTTTGGTATCCTCTTGCACGCGCTGACTCGCCCCCTCGACTGTTCTGAGCACAGACCAATACAACATGTAGTGATCGTTCATGGCATGCCGCCACTTGAAGACCCAGTGCTTGATATAAAACCCCAGCGCAACAACAAGTACCACGTACAACAGCACCAGTTTCGTCAGTACCCAAACGATGGATTCGAAGGCTGCCAACTCAACCGAACCAGGCTGCGTCAAGCTCTGCTGCATCACATCAAACAGCTCACCCACCCCTGAATTTAGAGCCACATCGATTTGCACTTGGCAGGCGATGCCCGACACGATCAACACGACGCCCGGCCAAGCCCAGAACAAGTATCGCCTGGACGCAAAAAAAGATTTGAACATGGCGATTTTTCCTTTTTAGATATTCGCCGCGGACAGCACTATTTAAGTTGGCCGTGACACTGCTTGTATTTTTTACCGCTCCCGCAAGGACAAGGCTCGTTGCGCCCCACTTTGGGCATCATATTGCGAACTGTACCTGGGTGCTCTGATGCAGGTGGCGGGATCTCAGCCACCGGATCACCGCCTTCTTTATATTCTGAGTGCTGATATTGAATCTGTTGATTTTGTGCTGCTAATGCAGCGGCCTCTTCTGCCTGCTGGACTTCTTCGGCAGATTGAATACGGACGGTCATCAAGACTTTAATCGCATCATCGCGCACGCGGTCAAGCATGTCTGAGAACAACTCAAAAGCCTCACGTTTGTATTCTTGCTTAGGATTTTTTTGCGCATAGCCCCGTAAATGAATGCCCTGCCGCAAATGATCAAGCGCTGACAGGTGCTCGCGCCACTGCGAATCAATCACTTGCAGCATGATTGAACGCTCAAAACTAGACCAGGAGTCAACCCCAACGGTCTGCACTTTGTACTGATAGGCCTGAGTTGCTGCGGCTAAAACCTGTTCGAGTACGTCTTCATCTGTCAGACTCTTGGCTTGAGCCGCCGACTCGGCTAGAGGCACGCTCAACTGCCAGTCGGCCTCAAGCGTACGCTGCAAGGCATCAAGATCCCATTGCTCTTCGACCGAGTTTTGCGGCACGAATCTATACACCAGCTCAGTAAAAGCGCCGTGGCGCAGGTTGTCAATCGTCTCGGTAATCGCCTGTGCCTCGAGCACCTCGTTGCGTTGCGCATAAAGCACTTTGCGCTGATCGTTGGCGACATCGTCATACTCAAGCAGTTGCTTACGCACATCAAAGTTACGGCCTTCTACTTTGCGTTGTGCCGACTCGATCGAGCGCGAAACCATGCCGGCTTCGATCGGCTCACCCTCTGGCAGTTTGAGCCTTTCCATAATCGAGCGAACACGGTCGCCGGCAAAGATACGCATTAACGGATCTTCGAGCGAAAGATAAAACCGCGATGAACCTGGGTCGCCCTGACGACCTGCACGTCCGCGCAACTGGTTGTCGATACGGCGCGACTCGTGGCGCTCGGTACCGATAATACGCAAGCCGCCAGCCGCTTTGACCTCATCATTAAGCGGTTGCCAGTCTTGACGAATTTTTGCGATATGCGCCATTTTGTCGGCCTCAGTCAGTTCTGCCTGCGCGCGCACCAGTTCAATTTTCTTTTCAATACTGCCACCCAACACGATGTCGGTGCCACGCCCCGCCATATTCGTGGCGATCGTGATGTGTCCTGGCTGGCCCGCCTGCGCAATGATTTCGGCCTCGCGCGCATGCTGTTTGGCGTTGAGCACTTCGTGCACAAGCTTGGCTTTGTCGAGCATCCCCGACAGCAGTTCTGAATTTTCAATGCTGGTGGTACCGACTAAAACAGGCTGGCCGCGCTCTTGGCAGTCGCGAATATCGTCCAAGATCGCATTAAATTTTTCGGGAGCCGATTTAAAAATTTGATCGTTTTGATCGGCACGAACCATCGGACGATTGGTCGGCACAATCACGGTTTGAAGGCCATAGATTTCTTGAAACTCATAAGCCTCGGTGTCGGCAGTACCCGTCATGCCAGCAAGCTTTTCATACATTCTGAAAAAGTTCTGAAACGTGATCGACGCCAGCGTTTGGTTTTCGAGTTGAATCTTGACGCCTTCTTTTGCTTCGACCGCCTGATGCAAGCCATCCGACCACCGACGCCCCACCATCATCCGACCGGTAAACTCATCAACAATAACGACTTCGTCACCTTGCACCACGTAGTGCTGGTCACGATGAAACAAAGTGTGGCCGCGCAAGGCCGCCATCAAGTGATGCATCAACGCAATATTGCGGGCTTCGTATAAGGATTGCCCCTCAGGTAACAGTTGCAGTCGTGTCAGAATACCCTCAGCCTTTTCGTGTCCGGCTTCTGACATATAAACGGTGTGATTTTTTTCATCGACCCAATAGTCACCCTCGGGTTCGGGTTCAGTCGGCTTGGGCTCTGCCGTCATACGCGTCAGTAGGGCGGGCACCGCATTCATCCGAACATATAACTCGGTGTGATCTTCGGCCTGACCCGAAATAATAAGAGGCGTGCGCGCCTCATCGATCAAAATCGAGTCAACTTCGTCGACAATCGCAAAAACGAGCGAGCGCTGACGACGGTCTTCTGCGCGGTGTTCCATATTGTCGCGCAAGTAATCAAAACCGAATTCATTGTTGGTGCCGTAGGTAATGTCAGCGCGGTAAGCTTCAATTTTTTCGGTGTTCTCTTGCTGAGGCACGACCACCCCAACTGTCAAGCCCAAAAAATTGTATAAACGTCCCATCCATTGGGCATCGCGCCGAGCTAAATAGTCATTGACTGTTACCACGTGTACGCCGCGCCCCATCAGGGCGTTGAGATATACGGGCAACGTTGCCATTAGGGTTTTACCCTCGCCCGTACGCATTTCGGCAATTTGGCCGTGGTGCAAGACCATCCCGCCTAAAAGCTGCACGTCAAAGTGCCGCATACCAAAGACGCGGACTCCAGCCTCGCGCACCACCGCGAACGCCTCAGGCAGCAGTTGATCCAGGGTTTCACCGCCGGCCAAGCGCGCCTTAAAAACGTCGGTTTTGGCACGCAAGTCGTCGTCAGACAGAGCCTGGACTTGTGGCTCGAGCCCATTAATTTGCACCACATGGCTACGCAGCTGCTTGAGCAGGCGATCATTGCTACTACCAAAGATTTTTTTAAGTAGTGAAAACATACGCGTCAGACCCACACAGACCTGTGCCAACCGCACACCCATCTGCGCCAAAAAGAGTTAAGGAAGCTTGCTGCCAATTAGCCATGCAGTTTAACGCAGGCAAGGCGGATGCGTCACCGCGCCGCTCTGGGATTCGTTGAGGGACTCACAAATGGGCTGGCGGTTAAAAACTGTGCGGGGTCCAAAGCTCTGTCATTGTGACGAACTTCAAAGTGCAGGTGCGGCCCCGTTGACAACCCAGTTGAGCCCACCCGCGCAATCATTTGGCCCCGCGTAACGAGTTCGCCCGCCTTGACTAAAAGAACCAAGGCATGCGCATAACGCGTGATCAGGCCGTCACCATGGTCAAGTTCAACCAAGTTACCAAAGCCGTTTTGTCGCGTCGCAGTGCGTACCACCCCGCCCGCAGCCGCCAGAATGGGGGTGCCCGCAGGTGCCGCAAAGTCGAGCCCCTCGTGCGTACTTGGATCGCCATGATAGGGATGCTTTCGCCAACCATAAGAAGAGCTTAGTTGCGCGCGCGAGCTAATGGGCATTGCCGTTGGCAGTTGCGCGGCAGCTGCCGCCCGTTGAGTCATGGCAAGATCGAGTAAAACAAAATAGTCGTTTTTTTTTCGCACGGCGATTTGCAACGCGGACAGCTTAGCTTCCAGCTGACCCGCGCTCAAAGACTGGCCACCCTCGTGGGGCGCAGCGCGCTCCGGCTGCTGGCTTGCGACCCGCAGGCTGGCCACCGGCAACGCGGCCAAGTCAGCGACTCGCGCGCCTAACACCTCTAGGTGCTGCAACTTGACCTGCAACACGCCGACCTTAACGGACAGCGCCTCGAGTGCGCGGTCAGCGCCTGGCAAGGGGGGATCAAAAACAGGGTGTAATCGGTTTTCTAGTGGCCATAACCCGGGCGCGAGGCTCCAGGCTAGCCGCTGCAAGGCCGCACCTCCAAGTAAGGCCACCACCAGGAGCACAGTGAGCCACAAGAAAAATTGACCCCTGCTGAGCGAAAACAAGGGATTTGAGGCCCCATTGCGAGGCATAATGATTACCTTCATACAACTCCTGACTGATTGATGGTGACGACTGTACGCCGGCCTACGGGCAATCCAACAAAAGGATCCCACCTGCTTGGATGGCTGGGTCACGATGCGCAAACCGCTAGCGTGCTGGCAACGGCGCAGCGCTATCTTAAGTTGCGGGCAGTTGTAAGCGAGGCCTTACCACCGACGATGCGAGACTCGTTTGAAGTTCTCAAAATCGAGCAAGATACGCTCACCTTGATGGCGTCAAACGCTGCCTTCGCTGCAAAATTTCGGCAAATCGCGCCGAGGGTCATCGCTCATGCCCAAGCCGCTGGCTGGAACCTCACAGAAATCAAGCTGCGCGTGCAAGGCGGGCTCAGAATCCCAGTTGCACCCAAACCCGTCAAAGAAGCGCGGGCGCTTGATAAACACGACTTACAAACTTTTGAGGATTTAAACCGTCAGCTTCGACCCGGACCACTTGCCGATGCTGTTGCCAGACTGTTAGCCCATCACCAGCCAACGTTAGCCAAAGAGCCTGCACCAACCACCCAGGCCACGCAGACTAAGCCAGCTTCCACTCATGGCGAAACGCCTGGGGCGCCTGCGCCGCAGACGCATAAGACATAATTTCAAAAGCGTCGGGCTGCGCCAACAATTTGAGTACCAGCTGATTATTTAAGGCGTGCCCCGACTTGCACGCAACGTAGCGTGCCACCAAAGGCTTACCAATTAGATAAAGATCGCCTACCGCATCGAGGATTTTGTGTTTGACAAACTCATCGTCATACCGCAAACCATCTGAATTGAGCACTCGGTACTCGTCCATCACAATGGCATTATCAAAACTGCCCCCACGCGCTAAACCCGCGGAACGCAGGGCTTCGACTTCGTTAACAAAGCCAAAAGTCCGCGCACGAGAAATTTGTTTAACGTAAGAGTCGGTTGCAAAATCGATTTCAGCGAAACTTGCGGTCGAATCAATTGCAGGGTGGCGAAAATCGATCGAAAACGCGACCGCGAAGCCTTCGTGTGGCTCAAGACGCGCCCATTTGGCATCGTTACCCTCACCTTCACGCACTTCGACGGTCTTTAAAACACGCAAAAACTGCTTGGGGCTCGCTTGTTCTTGGATACCGGCTGAACGCAACAGATAGACAAAGGTTGCTGCGCTGCCGTCCATGATCGGCACTTCTTCGGCGGTCAGGTCAACGTGCAGGTTATCAATGCCCAGGCCGGCCAGCGCCGACATCAAGTGCTCGACCGTCGATACTCTGACTTTTCCGTCAGACAGCACCGAGGCCATGCGCGTGTCTTTTACCATCGCGGCCTGTGCCGGAAGGTCGACGACTTCGGGCAAGTCGATGCGATGAAACACAATGCCGGTATTGGGTGCCGCAGGGCGTAAAGTCAGTTCGACCCGACGGCCTGAGTGCAGGCCGACGCCGGTGGTTTTAACGAGCTGTTTAATGGTGCGCTGACGAAACATAAGGCTTAGAAAATCTTTAGAGAACTTATTCGATTGTAACGCTTTTCGTGCTTAATGCGCTGCAAAGCGCAGGCGTCGCTGCACCCAGGTTGGGGCACCCGAGTGCAGCCGCCCGTTACCTCATGAGAGGTAACGGGCTAAGGGAGTCCGCTCAAGCAACCCAAAGCAGGCCTTTATAGCAGCCCGCTTGAGCTCGCGCGAGTGACTTAATCAGCCTGACGGCGCAAAAAGGCCGGAATGTCGTAATGCTCCATTCCCGACGTTTCAAGCGCCCGAACCTGCGCTTGCGCGTTTGAGCCCCGCCCACGCATCACCGTTGGCGCGCTTAACTCCGCACCGTTTGCAACTGTCAGATTGTCAGTCCCCGTGCGCAATCCAACGCCAGCTTCCGGCATCTGTACCAGCTTAGGCTTTGCCCGGCCCAGGCCAGTCGCCACGACAGTCACGCGCAGATTGTCACCCATTGACTCGTCGTAAGCCGTACCGAAAATGACGGTAGCGTCGGCCGACGCAAAGCTCTGGATATGATCCATGACAGCGCGGGTTTCTTTCATTTTTAACGAGCTGCTTGCGGTGATGTTGACTAGCACCCCACGCACGCCGTGCAAATCCACGCCTTCAAGCAGCGGGCAAGCAACGGCTTGCTCAGCAGCAATCTTGGCACGATCTGGTCCACTTGCACTGGCCGTACCCATCATGGCCTGACCTTGCTCGCCCATGATAGTTTTAACGTCTTGGAAGTCGACGTTAACATTACCTTCGACGTTAATGATCTCGGCAATTCCGGCGCACGCGTTATGCAACACATCGTCTGCCGCTTTAAAGCAGTCTGCCTGTGTCGCGTCCTCGTCCATCAACTCATACAGATTTTCGTTTAGCACCACGATCAAAGAATGCACGTGTTTGGACAGCTCTTCAATGCCTTCTTCAGACATTTTCATGCGCCGACTGCCTTCGAACGAAAAGGGCTTGGTGACCACGCCTACAGTCAAAATGCCAAGATCTTTTGCGACTTCAGCCACAATCGGCCCTGCCCCAGTGCCTGTGCCTCCACCCATCCCCGCGGTGATAAAGACCATGTGTGCACCGGCCAGCGCCGCGCGAATTTCTTCGCGCGCCGATTCGGCTGCAGCACGGCCTTGATCGGGCTTGGCGCCTGCCCCCAGCCCAGAGTTGCCCAGACGAATCTGCACGGGTGCATTGGTTGCAGCCAAAGCTTGCGCATCGGTATTGCAACAAATGAAATCCACCCCTTGCACACCCGCACGGATCATGTGCGAGACAGCATTGCCACCCGCACCACCGACACCCACCACTTTAATCACAGTGGATTTTTTGGCGTTATCTAACATTTCGAACATCATAATTGACTCCCTCAAGTCGTAACTACAAACGTTTCTAAACTTCCCCAACTACAGTTTTAGAAATCGTTTCAAACACGATGCCGACTATGTCCGCACCGAGTTTGAAACGCCTCTCTGGCAGACCGGCAGAGCAAAACACCCTGCCGCTCTGTTTGGCGTCGGATGACGCCAATTCAGTTCAATGCATAAACCACTCTTTCATTCTGAACAAAACAGCCTTAAAACTTCCGGACTGCTGCGTTGCCTTACGCCCTCGCAGGCGTTGCATCCGTGCCTCGTTTAACAAACCCATCACAGTTGAAAAGCGAGGGTTACGCATCACGTCGGCAAGACTGCCCTGATAATCCGGTACCGCCACACGCACGGGCTTTAGAAAGATATCTTCGGCTAGTTCAACAATCCCGGGCAACAACGCCGTGCCGCCCGTCAAGACGACCCCCGAGGACAGTAAGTCTTCATAGCCCGACTCGCGCACCACGCCCTGAACCAAATCAAATAACTCGGCTACTCGCGGTTCGATGATCGCGCCAAGCGTCTGTCGCTTCACTAAGCGTGGTCCACGATCACCGAGGCCCGGCACCTCAACCGTATCGTCAGGGCTAGCCAACACTTCTTTGGCAACGCCGTAGCGCAATTTGATTTCTTCAGCGTCTGGGGTAGGCGTACGCAGACCTTGGGCAATATCATTGGTAATCTGATCGCCCGCAATCGGTAAGACCGCGGTGTGACGAATCGCGCCACCGGTATAAATTGCAACGTCGGTGGTACCCCCGCCAATGTCGATTAAAACGACACCAAGATCTTTTTCATCG
>CAMCZQ010000138.1 GCA_945887835.1 Bordetella parapertussis
GTTGACAGGTGTATGTTCGAAAGTAATTTTCCGGTTGATAAGGGGATGTTTAGTTATCAAGTGCTCTGGAACGGCTTTAAGCGTTTAGCGCAAGCGTGTTCAGCGACGGAAAAGACTGCGTTGTTTAGCGCGACTGCAGAGCGTGTGTATCGCTTGCCCTAGTTCAAAGTCAGCGCTCGATACGTCATATAAACGCCAAGTAGCAGCAGGCCGCCAAAAAAACATTTTTTGAATAAGTCTTGCGGCATTTTATTTCGCAACCTTTGTCCTAAGAACATTCCAGCAAAGGCCGGGATCAAGGCGACTAACGAGGCCGCAGCTACGGTCATTTGGAATTGACCCGTGAGCAGTAAACCCACTGCCAAGGCGAAAGATGAGACGGTAAACGAAAGCCCCAGCGCTTGAATTAAGTCATCTTTTTTTAAGCCAAGCGCTGTGAAATAAGGCGCGACAGGTAAGGCTGAAATGCCCGTGGCACCCATCAAGATACCGGTGCAAAAGCCCATCACGGGCGATAGCCACCATTCTGACTGAGGTGCAACCGTCAAGCGCGCGGCGCTTAAACCAAAGGCGCCATAAATAGCCAAAACGATACCTAAACCTGCTGTGACGATTTGCGTGTTGCCACTAGTGATAAAGCTGACCCCAAAAGGCGTGCCTAAACAGATGCCAAGCAGCAAGGTCCCAAAGCGTTTGCTGAGTGCCCTGAAGTTAGGCCCCGCGATTAATTGCCATACGTTGGTGATCAGCGAAGGCAAGACAAGCATGGCGGCAGCTTCGACTGGAGCGATGACGAGCCCTAAAAAGCCAATGGCGACTGTTGGCAGTCCCATGCCAAGCACACCTTTGACGAGTCCTGCTGCGACAAAAATGAGACCCGTTAAGGCAACCACTGTCAGATTATCTTGCATAGGGCTTTCAATTTTTGACCGAAGCGAGTAGCTTAAAATGGTTTTCATCATAGTGCATATAGAGAGCACCACATGCGAGTCGATGCATTACCCCCCGAGATCTCTGGCCCCAGCGCCTGGCTCGGGCCAGAAGAGTCAACCAAGCAACACTGGCAACACGAGTTGACGCCTGAGGATTTGACTGAGCTTGAGCAGGCGGCAACCTCTTGTCTGGGTATCAATGCTGACCTGACGCAAATTAATCGAGAATCCTTCGCGCTGCCGAGGTTAGGCCCGCGCCTGAAAGACATTCACGATGCCTTGTTGTCTGGGTGTGGCTTTGCGTTGATTCGCTCGCTACCCGTACGGCAATGGTCCCTTGAGATCACCGCGGCTGTTTTTTATGGTCTGGGAACGCATCTTGGCAACCCCCGGCCTCAAAACGCGAAAGGCCATGTGCTGGGTCATGTCCTTGATATGGGCTTGGATGCGCAAGATCCAAATGTGCGGATCTATCAAACGCATGCGCGTCAAACGTTTCATACTGACTCAAGCGATATTGTTGGCTTAGTGTGTTTGCAGCAAGCGAAAGCCGGTGGCGATTCGGCGCTTGTGTCCTCAAACACGATTTACAACCAGATGCGGGCTCAGTATCCTCACTTGGCTGCGGCGCTCTTTGATCCGATCGCAACCGATCGTCGTGGCGAAGTGGCGGCAGGGCAAAAACCTTTTTTTGAAATTCCCGTTTTTAGTTGGTATCAGGGACTCATGTCCACGATCTATCAACGCCAGTATATTGACTCGGCTCAGCGCTTTGAAGAGGCGTTTCGTTTAACGCCTTTGCATGTTGAAGCGCTTGATTGTTTGGATGCGCTTGCGAACAGTGCAGATCTAAATTTTTTGATGCATTTAGAAGCCGGTGATATGCAGTTTGTGCATAACCACACTTTGCTGCATGATCGCACCGCGTTTGAAGACTGGAGTGACCCGACACGTAAACGGCATTTATTGCGTTTGTGGCTGTCATCGCCATCGGCACGGCCGCTCGCGCACGAGTGGGCGCAGCGTTATGGCTCGGTTGAGCCAGGGTTTAGAGGTGGAGTCACGATGCCTGCCGCAGCTTGGCAGGCGCCGCTAAATCCCGTCTAAGTTAAGACGGGATTTTTAGCAGGTACAAGCTTAGTCTGCGTAGCCTGGCAATTCGCGATCTAAAACGCGCATCATGGCATCGAAGAACAACTCATCACGCTCTTGGCGTGAATGACTGTCGCCTGGTGCTGGATTTTGAACGGCATGAACAACTTCATCTGACAACACTTGAATCGGTTGGCCAGTGCTCATGGCGAGCACTTGTGCACGACAGACGCGCTCGAGTTTGTACAGGCGTTTGTAGGCCTCAGCCACCGTGTCACCAACGACGAGTACGCCATGATTTTTCATGAAGAGTACTTTTTTGTTGCCAACTTGATGGGCGAGACGTTCGCCTTCGCTCAGGCCATCAGCCACACCAGTGTAGGTGTCGTCATAGCCTGTGATGCCCATAAAAAACGCTGCTGACTGGCTGGCTGGTAATAACCGGTTATTTTGTAGCAGATTGAGAGCCAGCGCCCAGTTTTGATGGGTATGCAAGACGACATTGGCACCCGCGATGCGGTGCACCGGTGCGTGAATGCACATCGCTGAACGCTCAACGACGCCAACGCCCTCAAGCGTTTCGCCTTTTTCGTTAAAGATCATCATGTCGCTTGCGCGCGCTTCTGACCAATGCATGCCAAAGGGCGAAATCAGATACTGGTCTTTGCGTCCAGGTACGACCATCGTAAAATGATTGTCAATGCCTTCATGCAGGTCGTCGAGCACGGCAAGACGATTTGCGGCAGCAAGGTGAATTTTGGCCTGTTGAACAGCGTCAGACTGTTGTTTGATATTTAGGTTATGAACCGACATGACGAGCCTCTTTGAAAATGATTTGTATCTTCGAGATTACTACCGTTGAACAGGTCTCGCAACAGATTCTTACCGCAATAGCCTAGCACTGGGCTTGAAGAATTATTGCGGCGCACCATAAATGAGTGTGCCTTACTCGGGTTTGATGCCTGCCTGTTTGATTGCAGCCGCCCATTTGTTGATTTCCTGCTGAACAAAACTGTCGCATGCCTGGGAGGTCGTACCCTCTGTTTCGAAGCCTTGCTGTTCTGCTTTTGTTTTGAATTGTGGATCTTTCAAAATACGAATAAGTGCCGTATTTAAGCGCTCAATGACCGCGGGCGGTGTGCCGGCGGGGGCAAACATCGCAGACCAAAGGACAGAATAAAAATCTGGCAAGCCCTCTTCAGCAACGGTTGGAATATTGGGTGTGAGTGGCGAGCGACGATTGTCACCAATCGCGAGCGCGCGCAATTTTCCGGCATTGATATGCTGAACGACTGAGGCAGCCCCACCAAAACTTGTTTGAATTCTTCCCGCCAGCAAGTCTGTTGTCGCAGGACCTGAGCCTTTGTACAGGATGTTGGTCATGCTGATGCCCGCCATCCAGTTAAAGAGTTCCATCGGCAATTGCGTTGCCTTGGATGATGACGAAAAGTTCAACACATTGGGATTGGCTTTAGCGTATGCGATTAACTCTTTCACGGTGTTGACTGGAAGGGTGGGATGGACCACCAAGATCATTTGCTGAGTAGCCGTTTGACTAATGCAACGTAAGTCGCGCATGGTGTCAAAACCGATATTGGGATGAATCGATGGGTTGATGCCGTGGCTACTTGAGTTAAAGAGCAGCGTGTACCCATCCGGTGCGGCTCGTGCAACGACTTCAGAGCCAATCATGCCATCGGCGCCCGGGCGGTTTTCAACGATGACGGGTTGTCCGAGCACTTCAGTCAGTTTTTGTGCCAAGCTTCTGCCCAGCACATCGGTGCCACCACCCGCGACGTAGGGCACGATTAAGCGGATCGTTCTGGTGGGGTAGGTTTGCGCAAAACTTTCGGTCAGCCAAAGGCAAGACAATAAGCAAGTTGTGCACGTGAAGTACAAAGTAAAAAAACGTAATCTCAGAAAGTGGCTCATGATTTGCGTAAGGTTTTTAAATCGGTTTTGCGCCACGGATTTGAACGCGGTGCATTAAACGGCGCTGTCCAGGATAGTCGGCCAGCGCCAGGTGTTGGCAGCAACGATTGTCCCAAAAGGCAATCGACCCAGATTGCCAGCGAAACCGGCAGCTGAATTCAGGGCGCGTTGCGTGGTCATATAAATACTTTAGAAGTGGCGCACTTTCGGTAACGGTCATATTCTCAAACCGTTCGGTGTGCATCACATTGACGTAAAGCGCTTTTTTACCAGTGTCCGGATGGGTTCGAACCACGGGGTGTACCGACGAGAGTGTTGCCTGCGCAGCGCAGTCTTGCCCGGGTGGCAGGATATCGTCGACGGCCAGAGAGGCCAAAATCCGGCCATTCGAGTGGACGGCGCGAAGATCCTTTAGCATAGCCTTCATGCCCGCAGAGAGTGTGTCATACGCCAAGTACTGATTGGCAAAGAGTGTATCGCCACCCACAGAGGGCAAGATACGTGCGGCCAACACCGAGCCCAGCGGAGGAATCTCTAAGTGACTGGTATCGGTATGCCATTCCCAGCCAAACACCAGCGTGCCCTCAGGCTTCTTGTCGATGACCAGCAATTCAGGAAAATTCCCTGGCGCTTGACGATGCGGTGGGAGCATGGCGAGTTCGCCAAAATTTCGGGCAAAGCGAGCTAAGTCGAGATCTGAAGCATTTTGCTCGCGAAAGAAAATCACGAGATGCTCGAGATGCGCCTGGCGAACTTCTGCAAAGGCCGCTGGGTCGAGCTCGGCTGAAAGGTCGATGCCAAAGACCTCGGCGCCCAGGGCGCCAGCGAGCGGTTGAACTTTTATTTTTTTATACATGAGCGTGTGCTCCTGGGCCTCGAGAAGTGCAGCGATTAGTCGGCTTTAACCATCATCTATAGCTCCATCGGTCAACTCTCAGGCAAGCAGAGACCCATAACCCGGCAATACCGGTGCAACGCCAGCCAAGCGTAATGCGTTCCACATCATGGCGCTTGAACTTGAGATCACGGGCTTGCCTAAATCTTGTTCGAGGGCGCCGACAATAGACACAGTTGGCATTCCGACGCCACTTAAAAAAATGGCTTGCGCTTGAGGGACGTCGACCGACTTTCCTAAGCGATAAGCTCGGTTAGGCGGTTCCTCAAAGATGCTGCGAACATTGCGTAGCCAATCAAAGTTGACGACTTCGATGCCGTAGCTTTCAAGGTTTTGTTTTCCTTGCATTGTCAGATTTTCGTCATAAGGCGTTCCCAGCGCAACTTTTTTTATGCCTAGTGCGTTGAGCGCAGCGATAACGCTGCCAAAGGCGGTGATAAAGTGCATGCCAAAGCGGTCTTCAAGCCGTTTGGTTAACGCCGCTTCTTTTTCGCGCCCGAGGTAATAGCTCGTGGCCGTATGCGCCAGCGCAATGACGTCAGGTTTAATCATCGATAGCATCTCAACAGACTCATCCAGATGTTCGATCTGCGTCGCGATACGCGCTTCGATGCCGTTCAGCGTGCCGTCGGCACCGCGAGAAATCATCCGACCAAAGTGCACAGAGACCCCTTTGGGGGCCATCTCAAACATCTCTGGTTCGACGGTGGGTGTTCCAGCCGGTACCAGAAACCCTAATTTTGCGCGCCAACCCACCATGACATCAATCCTTTTTTCATCAGTTGTTTATTTTTTTGTTTTTGCTTTGGCGTTTGCTTTCACTTGCGTGACCGCATCAAGTTCGGCCAGCAAGTCTGCCGGAGGCATCGCATAGCTACCCATGCGTCCAATCCCGATACCGAGCCTGCGTTGCATATTGATCATCATTTCGGCATACAAAAATGAGGTCGATACACAGTCGAGCACTGAGAGCCGACCGATCGGGTTGATATTGCTTCGCCCAATGATCAGGTTCAAAACGCCTTCTGCCGGCACAATGAGATCCGCGCCGTCTGCTTTAGCTTGTTCTGCGGTCGCTAAAAAATCAGTGACGACCTGTTTGGGCTTTTTAAGCGCCACATTCAAAATATCTTCATCTACAGGGTGTGCAAGCGAGTAATAGCCCGATACGCGGCTCTCAAGGCCGTGGCGTTTGACAAGCGCTTTGACGCGTTTGACGTTTGCGGGTGCGAGGGTGGTCAGGGCAAATTTCTCGGCCATTGAACAGGCGACTAAAAGCGTGCATTCAGGCATTGAAATCACCGGAATGCTCAGTAAAGATCTTATCTCTGGTAAAAAGGGTTCACTAAAGCTGCCAAGAATCACTGCATCAAATTTATTTTTTTCGGCGGCACGGCAAATATCGATCACTTCGGTTTGGAGGATCAGTTTTGCATAGCTGTATTGCAAGACTTCGGCAGGCATCCGGCCGTGATAGTTGTCTTCAGAGACGCCATTAAAAACAATTTGCGTGCCGTCAGAGCAATATTTTTTTGCGTGTTCTTCAAGTGCCTTGCGATAGTTGGTTAACGTCGCGAGTTGAGTCATGGATTGATACCAGATGCGCATGCCCATGATGTCTCCTGAGTGTCTTTATGTTTTTCGTTTGTATGGATTATATCGGCTGAATGTGTCGATATTTTGATATTTAGAGGCAAAATCTCTCGTAAACTCGTATGACTCTATTTCAAAAATAATAAGCAGTGGAGACCACACGTGAATAAAAGGCAATTATTGTTGGGTAGTTTGGCTGCGGCATCCCTGTCTAAAATCGGTTCGAGTTGGGCTCAGGCAAGCAATTATCCCAATCGTGCGATTCATTTGATTGTGCCCTCAGAGGCGGGTGGTGGCACCGACTTTACGGCACGCACGATTGGGCTCAAACTGAGCGAATTGCTCGGGCAGTCGCTGGTTGTGGATAATCGGCCGGGTGCGGCGGGCAATATTGGCGTTGAGCAGGGTGCGCGCGCGGCACCTGACGGCTACACCTTAGTGATGCCAATTACCTCGTTGCCGATGAGCCCCTGGCTTTATCCAAAGCTGTCTTACGATCCGGTCAAAGATTTATCGCCCATTATTCTGGCCTGTGCTGCGCCGCTCATCATGGTGGTCAATCCTCAGTTACCCGTCAATAGTGTGCAAGAGTTCATTGCCCTAGCAAAGAAACAGCCGGGTCAACTCAATTATGCCAATTCGGGCAATGGCACCACCGCACATTTGGCGGGTGAGCTCTTCAAGAAGATGGCAGATATCAAGATGGAGAGCGTGAACTATAAAGGTGGTGGCTCTTCGGTGATCGACACCGTCGCGGGTCGCGTGCAGATGTACTTTTCAACGATTCCTGCTGCCTTACCGCACTTAAAGTCTGGCAAGTTACGCGCGCTTGCCGTGACCTCTAAGCATCGCGTTGAGATGGTCCCTGATATGCCAACCGTTGATGAATCAGGCTTACCAGGGTTCGAGGTGGTTGGCTGGTTCGGCATCTTTGCACCGACTGGCACGCCAAACAATGTCATTCTGAAGCTCAACGAGAGCATCAATGTGGTGCTGAAGATGCCTGAGATTCGGGAGCGTCTAGCCCGACAAGGACTGATTCCAGGGGGCGGTACACCTGAGGCTTTGAGGGATTTGCTGAGTGCTGATCTGGGCAAATGGGGCAAACTCATTAAGGAGATTGGCCTTAAAACGACCGAGTGAGCAGCGCTATATGACTAAAAGAGTATTAAAGAAAAAATATACGCGCTAGAAAGCGCTCGATGCCTATTACGCCCACTCGAGGTCGTGAAAATTAAACCCACCTTCTAGTGTTGGCTTGAGGATTTGGAAGTAGGGTGAAACATCAAAATCGCGCGGCGTTAAAAGACTAAAGTGCTTGGGATTAAAGTGTGTGGGTTCAAATGAATATTGCTGCGAGGATGACAGTGCGCTCGTGTCGTGAGCAAGAATCGGGTAGCGAACGGTTGCAAAGGCTTGGGCAATGAGGGTCGAACAAATGGCGCGTGTGGGATCACCGCTGCCAAGTTCGAGTAGTTTGCGACGATACCGATAGGGGATCGGTGGAGTCGGAAACAGATAGCGCGCCAGATCAAAGACGTTACGAAGATCATATTGGTGCCCGAGCTGTGAGAGTGCAAATTGGACGACGGTCTCGCACTCGCTTGTACTCAGACCCACGGGTCGACAGATTCTGGTGTGTAGGTGTGAAAAACGTTCGAGGCTACTGCTACAAACGCCTCGAACGGCGTCGGCTTCGATTAAGCAATGATCTTCAGGTGCACGGTCGCCTAAATAACCTGAGCCAATAAATAGCGCAGCGTGTGACCAGGTCGACTGCGTTAAATATTTGATGGCAGAGCTTATTCTGGTGCGCCCCTCTACAAGAAGAACGTCGCCTGGACGCAACGTTTCTTGCAAATGCAGTGGATTAGAAGGTGGCGCGGTCGAGCCAACCTGTATCTCTTTGGTTAGATAGGTGGCCAGCCATTTTCCAAGCGATAGCGTCAGCCGATTCATCGTTATTTTTTGCGACGTGCATCTACCCGTGCAACTAAATCGCGCTCAGCTGCATCGAGCTTATCAAGCCCAACTAATTTTTGTCGTTCTTGAAAAGAAGTCATGCGATCGAGCATGCTTTCGGTGGTGCCCTCTTTACGCAGCACTTCGAGCCCCTGTTTGATGGCGAAGGAGCCAAGATACAGCGCAGCGTTTGCATACAGAATGACGTTAAAACCCATCGCAAGTAATTCTTTCTCGGGCACGAGTGGTGTGCGACTGCGCTCGATCATGTTGGCGACCATCGGAGTCCCCTTGAACTCTTTGCTGATGCGCTGCAATTCTTCGAGGCTGTTAGGGGCTTCGACGAACACCATGTCAGCGCCGATTTCGCGATACGCGTGTGCGCGCTCGATAGCTTTGTCTAAGCCTTCGGGGCCACGTGCATCTGTACGGGCGATGATGACAAAGTTCGGATCGGTACGCGCATCCAGGGCGGCTTGTAAGCGATACAACATTTCTTCGACCGGCGCGACGGACTTGCCTTCAAAGTGCCCGCAGCGTTTGGGAAACACCTGATCTTCGATATGCAAACCGGCAGCCCCGATCCGTTCGTACAACTTGATGGTGCGTTTGACGTTGGCTATACCTCCAAAGCCGGTATCACAGTCGGCAATGACGGGCACTGAGACAGCGTCTGAAATTCTTTCGACCTGACTGGCCAGTTCATTTAGTGTGATTAAACCAATATCTGGTCCACCTAAGTACGTATTTGCAGTGCCCCCACCCGTAACATAAACAGCTGGAAAACCAGCTTGTTCAATCAATTTTGCCGTGAA
>CAMCZQ010000139.1 GCA_945887835.1 Bordetella parapertussis
AAGGTAACCATTCAACCTCGTACCAACAGCGAAAATTTTCATCAACAAAATCTGGATCTGCTATTAGCAGATCCATCAAGTATGGCCAGTACTGACCTGCATTTTTGGAACTTAAAACGATTAACGCCGCGTTCTTGGCGTCCCAAGCGCGCAGAAGTTTTTGTTGCTGACGCAAATGATCCGGCGCAGTGGAAGGCTGTATAAACCTGACCGTATGGTCAAAGCCTGTTGGCAATGCTGGATTTCGATCCAGAAAGCACTTATCATCTAGCGCAAAATAATTTCCGTTGAAATCTCGATGAAGTGGCAAGAGTTGCCAAGGGCGTGCCTCCACAACCCTACCAAGAATTAGATCGATCTCTTCGTCAGTAAACTGTGCTGAGTCGACTCGACTAAAGTCTTGACATACGGTTAAGCGCTTAAGAACAGATACTTCGTCCACGGCTTTAACATTAAGTGCCTGCGCACACTTATCAGGAATAGAACTACAAAGGGTGTCGGTCAGAATCTGCCATGGCGACTCATGTACCATTTTCCACAGCCTAACCCAGGGCGACTTCTGACCAACGGGATCTTTCCATAAAGAGTCATTGCCGAGATAGTGCTCAACCGATCCATGCAAAAGGTATCGGATTCCTCGAATAACGATCGAATCATCGAGCTTCGCATTTGCCACCAGAGCAAGAAGATTGCCTCTACAGTTAACGTTACCTAACAGTGGTGGCGTCAGCTGTGCGCCTGCGACACGCAACAATGCAGTCACGTCATCAGATTTAGGAATGCTACTCGGATTGAGATTAAGCAATCCACGTACATAAGATGCAACGGTTGCGCTCACTACAAGGACTTGAGTCTCTGGAAGGGCACGTGCTAATGTTGATGTCGAGCCTAACGGCGAATCGCCATAACCGCCCCTAAAGAGCCAACCGCGTTCATGGCTATTCACCAATTCCTCTAAAGAAACAGCTGCCATCGCCGAATCAGAGCCCTTAACCACTCGTAGCACTCTGAGGCGATGACACTGCCGCATTAGCGTCAACTGACTTTCTTCGTTTCCCGAAGCCCTAATGACTAGTTCTGCGGTATCTAAAAATTGGCTTATGTTTACAGCACCATGTTTTGATATTGCGCTGTCATGTCGGTCTAGTGCGACTAACCAGGCAATTAGATCTTCGTCTGATGGGCCAGTCGTAACGCCATCTGGCCCTAAGTCCCCCGGCACTGCAAGAGCTTTCGTCGCAGTATTCAAAAGCGCTCGGTAAATCGCCTCAGGTATCGCACCTTTGGAGTGGTGATCTTTCGGCCCAAAGGCGAAAATCCGATCGGGCGACAACATTTGTACGATACGTTTAAATATCTTTCTGTTCTTACGAACCTCGGCCAGGCTTACCCTCAGAAGGCCTTTACGCAAAATATCAACGAGCGCGTCCTGAACGTCGCTTGCCTTAACAAATTTTGCGGCTTCTAGCTCCAGAAAACTAGCGAGATAGTCAAGGTCCACTTCGTTTTTTAAAATGTCTAAATTAATGCCCTTCAAAGCAAGGAGCAACAACTCGGGTCGCCACGTCGCCCCACTAATAGATAAACTGGGGGCCCCCGCTGCGGAAAATGCATATCCAGTTAACGTGACTAGGCCTGGCAGGGTGCGCCATGGCCTTTCAGGATCACCCGACGGAGTTACGGGGATGCATAGTATTTGTTCTTCATTCGCATCAACAAGGGCCCAGGCATGGCCTCCCTTTTTCATGCGCAAAATCCACGAAAAGCGTTTGCATATGAATTGCTGAAAATTCACAAAAAACGAGATTCGGGATCCACCATCCCCGGCGGCCGAACAGTTAGCAATGGCCTCAGTTAACGCCGCTATCTCATCGTTTTTTAGTGTTGCAAATTTTACGTACTCGGATAAGGCTGGAAGAATTTCGGGTAAGACGACCTGCTGCGCTAGGGCTTGATTCCACTGTCTGAGTACTAAGTGCTGGGCGGCATTTTCTGGCAAGGCGTCATAAGTCTCATGCAACGCATCCATATCAGCAATCCCTCGTCGACCTGCATCGACGAAGAACTGACCGTGCAGAACCATACGATATTCACGCGATGACTCAGGTATCTGCGCTTCATAGCTGAAGCGCTGCTCCTCCGCTGGCAAGAAAACGGCCCACTGTAAGTCTAATCGGCCTACACGCTTATCTGCATGAGAAAACATCACCGCAGACTCGACAAAAGCTTTGTCTGGCCTCGGCTCTCGGGTGCCAAGCTCAGTACTGACCATCGACATCGGCCAAGTGCTGGCGCCTCGCAATGAGTTAAACGGCTGGTCAAGTGCGGGCACCCGCTGGCGCACTAAAAATTGCATGTCTCCCGAGCGCTGCCGGTCATCGCATACCACCCCACAAATTTGGATACCATCGGTCCTATGATCCAGTCGTCGCTCTGGTGCGGTTGATTTCAAAGCAACTAGAAACGACTCACGCATATCGGCACCCGCGAATCTCACTTGATCAAGATTCCGCAGCAGTGGCAACAGCCCGGCAATGCGTTGGTCAGTATCGGGGTCTGAGAAAAAGTCAAGATCGTCAGTTTGGTCATCACCCGGAAAACGAGCAATTATTGGTGCCGTCGGCCGCTGGGCGTCGCGAGGAACATGCGATCGCTTACGCAACGGTACCCACAACAGAAACCAATCCCTTTCGCTAGAAACCTCAGGCTGCGACCTCGCCACAGCCTCCAAACACATCTCATCTTTTAAAGTAACTGTTTCCCATTGCTGATGCATCTCGGAGGACTGGTAACTTGAGACCCGCCAAGGATTCAAAAAATCACAGGTAAGCCTACCATCGTGGCCTGCTATATAGAAAAATCCCTCACAAAGATGAAAAACACTTTTCATCCCAAGGCCGAACTTCCCGATTACACCAGAATCACCAGCCTTAGCACTAAGGCCAAACGATAGAATCGCCTGTTTATCGCTAGACTTAAATTTACCGTCGTTCAATACCCAAAGTGCGGGCCCCTTGAGCAACATATGGTCTGCAGCATCATGACCGGTGTGATACCCAAATGCCACAGACTTCGCACCAGCGTCATCTGCGTTTTGCACGAGCTCCTTCAATATAGGGAAGCCCGTCTTGTAACGATCTCGCAAATTAATCGCAATCTCGTTCACGAAATCGTTGATAAATCCAGTCACTTGTTTTAAGGCCTTATAAAGGTATAAACAACATATGGGACAGCTTATGAAGCTAACGGCTGACGTGATTTGGAACAAGCGATCTACCGCTTATGATTTTTAGAATTAAATAAAACTCATGTGAAGAACTCTCTTATCATGCTCAGTAATTAAAGAATAACAGTAGCGTTTCACTTTAGCTGCATAACTTCCTGACCCATCCATTTGTAACGCGAAGGGCTATTTTTCGTTCTTTTTTTGGGGTTAGCTAGAAGCAGCAATACAACTCAACCGAAATACCCTAAATACTTACCCACCCTTCATCCGCACCACCACCCCAAACGGAAACTGATCCGCCTGAATCGCGCTCTTAGTCGCCAACCACAGCACGGGATACCTCGGCTTAACCTTGGGAAAACTCCCATACCCATCGGTCGCGTAAATCAAAACCACACTCGACCCAATCGGCGCCTGGTGTATCCAGTCAAAAATCGGTACGAAACTAGTCCCTCCCCGCCCTGTAATTTGCATGCGCTTAGGTATTTCCGTCCCATCCATTTCTTCATACTCTTTCACATCGCTAATGACAGCGTCAGCCTGAATAATCGTCAAACGACACGGAAATGTTTCTCTGAAGGCACGGATCTCGGCGATGATTTCGCTTAACTCATCATCTGCCATGGAGCCTGAGGTATCCATCGCGAAGACGATATGTCCTAACGAGGCGATGCCTAGTGACGGAAAATACAAGCCCCGATGGATATGTTTTTTTGAAAACGGGATTGACGACCAATCACTTTTGACGCGGTCTAGTAACCAGCTGCGCATCACTGCGCGCCAGTCGATTTTCGCGCTATCAGCAGCCAAGCACTCGATCTTAAATAGCGACCCCGCTCTGCCTTGAAGCTTTGACTGCATGTCGTGCTGCAACTCAGCGCGAAGCTCGGCTAGTTGCTCGCGATCAGGCGTGTCGGAGTTATGGTGTGCTTGCACACGAGGATCATTCGGGTCAATCAAGTCTGTACCGGCAAGCGGTATCGTGCTGTCCATAGCATCGAGATCGCCAGAATCCGAAATAAAACGGCCACTAGACCGCTTTTTTTTACCCTCCTGTTGCTGCAGCTTCTCATAAATCTCTTCAGCCGACATACCAGAAAAGCCTACCTCGATTGCACCGCCGATCGGAAGCCGAAACCCCTGTTCGGATAGCAACAAGTTAATCGCATAATCTCCTGCCAGATTCCAAAGCTCTGGCTGGCGAGACTTCTGGCGGCCGATGTGATCAAAAACTACGTGCAAGACTTCATGGGCCAGAACACCGCGGATTTCACTGTCTTTTAGGCGCGCTGTCCAGGCCGCATTAAAGAAAATATGATAACCATCAGTGGCCATGGTTTGACACCAGCTCGAGTCAACCACCTCGCGAAAGGGTAGGCGCATTAAGGCTGTTGCTAAAAACGGTTGCGAAAGCGCCAAGCGAATGCGGGCACGCAGAAGCCTAGGGCCAACCTGCGCCCGCGCCTCTGCCGAAGGCTTGACCTCAGCGGGTGATGAGCTGGCCATGGGCCTTCATAAACTCTTTGTAGCTAGGCTCGCGCACAAATCTTGGCGAGGCACGCACCATGTCACTTGCCAAAACCACGCCAAACTCAACTGGGATACGAGAAAGAAGTACCGCACTGGCGCGCACAACGTCTTCGCGCGTGGCATTCAACGCAAGCCAAGAGGTCAATACATACACACCGTCAAGTGTGGTTGGAATCGTTGCATTTGCTGGGTCTGCGACAATCGCCTCTAGCTGTTTTTCATTCAACGAGCGTTTAACGAAAGCCAAGAACTCGATTGCTGGACCCTGCCCTACGATGCCTGGTACCAGGTCCTGACATGCCTTTAGTGAGCCAAAGCGCTTAAGCACGTCGGACAAGATCTCCCACGAACGCGGAGTAGCAAAGGCAGCCTCTTCGCCGGGCTCTTGCCATAAGAGCGCTGGGCGCACCCCTAAAAACGAAATGACGTTCAAATCTAACTGATGCTCAATGGCCCAAGAGCGCCAGTCAGCAATATCTGTTTCGAGCTCAATATGCACAAACCGATTGGCTAAGGCGCTCGACATTCTGAAGGTAATGGCTCGATCTTGTTGACGATTACCGGCGGCTACGATCCACCAGCCTTTGGGCAGTTCATACTCGCCGACTCGCCTGTCTAAAACCAATTGATACAGGCTTGCCTGAACTAAGGGTGGTGCAGCATTGATTTCGTCTAAAAACAAGACCCCCGCGGGCTGCCCTTCTCTGGGTAAGAACGAAGGCGGGCACCAAACAGCCAGCCCGTTTTGAATTGAAGGGATGCCGCGCAAATCCGTTGGGTCCAACAGCGAGGCACGCAAGTCGATCACCGGCAGCTTATGCGCATTGGCAACTTCTCGAACGATTGCGCTTTTGCCAATGCCCGGCGGGCCCCAGATAAAGGCGGGCCAACGTGTTTGCAAAAGAGATTCAAGAACCTTACTGAGGCGTGTTGGTTTCATGTGATGGTATGGAGTCTTGAGCCGGTTGAAAATTTAAAAGAAATTCAGAATCAAATTTGGTCTCATTTTGAGGATTGCTCTGACAAAGCAATGACTTCAAGCCACTGATCCACAGTGCTGCAACCAAACCAGCGATGGCTACCGTACAACTTGAGCGCCTCGGGTAATTCGACAGTTAGCACTTGACCAGTTCTAGGGGTCAGGCGCTGCAAAAGGTCACCGGGATACAGCCATCCAACTTTAGCTTGCCGGTCTTCAGTAAAATCTGGCAAGGGACAAATAAACTTAGTTTCATGAATTTGAATCAGTGCCCAATATCCTTGCAAAGACGCCGCGTGTAACTCAAGAAGCTTTTCAGGCTTATTGATTTTCAGCGTAAATCCTTCGGGGCCAAATAGCGTTGGAAATCGGCCCATATTGTAACTTTCTAGGCTGATGCGATGCTTACGAATCTTTTCAAAATCAAAAATATATAGTGTCGCCTCGGCACTGTAGTCTGTTGATGACAATACGCTTGCTCCCGCGGTGAGCACCTGAAGATCTGAATCATCATCTTCATACATCGTCAATTGTGGCGGCTGTTCATCGAGCGCCTCTAATGCTTCAAGCGTATGAGCCACCGTATCGAGGCCAAACGACTCAAAGAACTGATTAGGCGCCTGTACTGTATCGATGTAAGTGATGCCTTGATTTACGAATTTAAAGTAACCAGCCTCAATCTGCGTGATCTCATCGAAAAAAACGATATCGTCTCTACGATTATTTTTAACAGTTAGTGCGGTCGCGTAAATATCGATGGGGTCTCTTGCGAAAGGCACGATCGCATTGGGCATTCCACTTAAAGCATCTTCAATAAATTTTTGCGCATCAGCGTCAGTGCTATGTTCGGCAAATAATTTTTGCACAGTCTTCGTGATCTCTGACTTACCATTTTTTTGAGCAAACTTAGCGGCAGCCCAATAAACCCACGACGAGGCCCCAATCCGAATGGTTTGTGAAATTTTTTTCATATAGCAAGACCTTGCTCATTTTGAAGTCGTTGAGCGGCTCCGAGTACTCTGCGCGCTAACGCGAGTGCTTCTGGATCGATCTCATACCCAAACGCTCGTCTCCCTAAGTCACGCGCAGCGCTTAAGGTTGTTGCGCCACCGGCAAACAGATCGACCACCAAGTCACCAGGCTGTGAATAGCACGCAATCAAAGCTTTCACGACATTTAGGGGCGCTTGATAGCGGTGATGCGCGTTGGCGCCCACTGAAGACAAGGGCTCGAGAGCCTTGCGTAAGTGTTCTTCTTCCGCCGGGTCAAACACGCGCTCTTTCACCGTACCAGGTTTAAGAAAGACCAAAAAAACCTCTGCGTCTTGGTTTAGTGGACCATACCGTTTAACCAAGGCAGCTTTTAAGCGTCTGCGGGTAAGCGTTTGATGCAAAGGTAACCAAAAATGTTTGGTGTACAGCCGCAGACCAGTCGCCTCAATCAACTGCCGATGGATACTTTCGACTGGTGAAAGAACCTGCCGCACGCGTACATCTCGAGTTTGCACCACCAAACAGCCCCCTGCTCGCAGCACTCGCTGTGCTTCTTCGAACGAGCCTCTTAGGCTCCAGGCAAACGCCTGAATCTCTTGATCTAGCTCATCCAAATTAGCCTGTTCATTCACCCCACGGTCTAGCTTTTGTTCGGTCGCGGGCGAATAATACGGCGGCCCAGTCAGAATCAAATCAACCGTACCGTCTTGCAATTCAGTCATATGCGCACTGGTACCGTGGATCAAGGTCACCTCGGCAACAGCCGTCTCTTCAGTAGCCAAGTTACGCATCTGACCTCTTAGTCCTTTTCTTTGAAGGCTTCTATACATCGGTCTCAGTCAAACGATTCTTCAAGGCCAAGGCTTCTTGGGGATGCACCATCTGCAAGAAAGCTAAACGCCCTTGTAAAGCTGTTGAGGTTTGATCTGAGTTGTGCCACTGGGAAACTTGCCCGTTCTGCACTCGATGCACCGCAGCACGTAAGCGACGCCGTAATCTTCGGGGGATACTGACCCGCTCGTTTACCACCAAGCCCGTGACCATCTGCCGGCGCCCGCGTCTAAAGATGTTGGTCTTTTTAGGATCAAGCGCCAAGCCAATCTGGCCAAGCGTTCGTTTAGCCACACCTAAGAGCTCAATCGCACCTTTGTCACCAGAAAAGGTCAGATCATCTGCATAACGCGTATAGACACAATTTCTTTTAGTGGCAGCCTCTAAAAGAATTTGATCTGTCTTTAACAACACTCGATTCAACAAGGCGGGGCTGGTCGGTGCGCCGATTGGCATACCTCCCTCTGCAGTGCATATATCTACCAAGTATGAAATCGCGCTTGGGCTTAACTGCTTGCCAAGATCGCGGCGCATCACTCCTAACACCAGTGACCATTTCACACTTGGAAAACAATTTCTAACGTCTGCGTTAGTGACGATTTGCTGGTTAACATGAGGCCTTGCATTGTCCGCAATTGAACGGCCTTTAACAAACCCATAGGCACAGTCGTGGGCGCCGAGCGGATTTAAGAGGCGTTCTAAAATTTGTCGTTGGATAAATTTCAGAAACCTCTCGGGCGACGAGATCGTTCGCGTACCACCCGACTGCTTGGGTAATTCGTGCCGATAGTAGGCATGGTCTAACTTATGCCCCGGTGCGGCATCGTGCTTCATCAGCGCCAAAACATGTGCCAAGGCGGGCGCTGCTTGAACACCTAAAGCCAAGACCAACTCAAGACGTGCACGCTCACGTCCGAGCTGAACCGGTAGCTTTGCGATCGCTTGTTTTAAACCCTTTTCAAACGCATCCACCCCCAGGTGCTCTGCCAAAGCAACAAGTCGCTTTGGCGAGCGGCGCGCTGCCAGGGTCAAGACTAGCCCTAGTTGGGTCTCTGTACCCTTTAGATCAAGCCAACGCTTGTGCCAGGGGATAAGCCCAGGCTGATCGAAGCGCTCTGCTAAGGTCGCTTGCAGCACGACTAAGCTTTTGGCGTGTTTTAGTTTCAAACACCATTTCAAATAGAGAATTCGAGCAGGCTGCTTTTCATCGATAAAGTCTACTACTGTTGCTGGCAATCCACGATGTCTTAAAACACGCTCAAGTATTTCATCGGGGAAATGAACAAGAGTTGTCTGGATAAACTCTGGCTCGGTTTTAAGGTGCGTGACAAGAGTTGTAATGCGATCGGCTCTTGTACTTTCGTTGAGCGAAGCAAAACCCTCGCTCATTAACACCTTGAAACCTGCAGGCTCACACACAGTGCCTGAGTCGAATAAGAAATGTATGCCTTCCAATACGATGTCAATGTAACTGTATAGGTAGGATATAAATT
>CAMCZQ010000140.1 GCA_945887835.1 Bordetella parapertussis
TTACCAGACATGGTTCAAGCGACAGAGCTGATTTTTTTATTTCAAGCACCTTACTTTGCTTTGAACACGCTCTTTGACGACAGCGGCGTCGAGGATGGTCGTCTAGAACAGTTTCGCCAATTGACTCAAGAGCCGACTGGGCATGGCGTTAATAAACTGAACCGTGATGAGACGTACAGTGATGCCCAACCTGTATTGATCAATGGCGTGCGTCAACCAACGATTGTGATGCAGTGTGGTGAAGTTCAAAGATGGCGCTTGATCAATACGCAGGTATTTAACTCTCTGAACCTGAGCCTCGATGGGCACGCGCTTAAACAATATACGACGGATGGTTGGGGAAGTGCTGCGTACGTTGACCATCAGGATGCAAGACAAACAGATGGCCTCGGATTGCAACTCGCGCCAGGCAATCGCGCTTCGGTCGTGATGCAGGCGAGCAACCCGGGTACGTATTATCTGCGCGCATTACCTGTAAAACTGTCAGAAGGTGTGCGTCCGATCGTACTGTCAGAAGATATCTTGGCAAAAGTCGTTGTGCTAGATTCGAAAAAAAATATGCCACTGCCAAGCACACCTTTGCCGGTGAGTCGCTTTTTAGATCCTATCACGGACGATGAGTTTGCCAATCACGGTGGTAAAAAACGCAACATTATTTTTAGAATGACTGGTAATGACTCGTTGATGACGGCTCAACCAGCGTCTGGTTCCTTGAGCAGGCTCACCCAAGTGCTGGCCTCGCTTGTCGATCAGGCTGAAAAATCTTATCAGCAAACCAAGTTGCAGATACGACAACAGATCGCTTCGACGTTCGGATCTCGCCCCGTCTACCCACCGTTACCAAACCTAGTCCCGCCGTTTGATATTCAAGTAGCGAATACGCTGAATGAGATTGCGATACTTGAGGCAGTTGAAGAGTGGACGGTTTTTAATATGAATCACATGGCTCATGTCTTTCATATCCACGTCAATCCGATGTACATCATCAAAGTGAATGGCAAGCCCGTTGAGCCTTACTGGTGCGACACAGTCTCCTTACCCACGGGGGGCACCAGCCAAAACCCTAGTTCAGTGACTTTTCGTATGCGCTTTAAGGATTTTTCTGGACCCTATATTTTGCAAAACCAGCGACTGCAAGCGAGTGATCTTGGAATGATTCAACGAGTCACCGTTGTGCCGTCCGGGGCGATCTGATAGGCCATACCTCATCACTCATCGTGCTGGTTGAAACGTTGTTGCAGCGCCAAAGATTGATTCGTACCGGATTTGCATCTCAGCCAGAGTTCACATCAATTAATTTAGGGTTTCGGCGAATCTTTTACCAAGCGAAATCCAATATGAGACATTGGGTTGTAGGGATCGGAGCCACGACGTGCGCTTGGTCGATAAGAGAGACAGTAATCTTCGTTGCATAAAAAAGAACCGCCTCGAATCACTCTTTTGGGCGCATTGACTGGCGTGTCTGCATCTGTTGGATCATACGAATTGCTCGGGCCGAGTGGATTGATAATTACCCGATTACCATACTCGTTGACTTGGATGGCGAAATAATCAGCGCGATACCAGTCGGCCACCCACTGCCAAGCATTGCCTGCCATATCAAATAAGCCATAGCCATTTTGTGGAAAGGTCCTCACTTCGCTTGTCCCGGCCTCCGCGATTCCGGTATTTTCAACTAACTGAACGTTTACAACCGGGAATGCCCGTTTTCTCACATCCCAAATATTGGCGGGTAGTTTGCCATTTTGCTCAAACTGGTCCCCTAGCACGTACGTTGCCTGGTTCAGACCACCGCGTGCGGCAAACTCCCACTCGGCTTCGGTAGGCAATCTTTTGCCAATCCATTTTGCATAGGCCTGAACATCTTCATAGCTGACTTGCACAACCGGATGATTGCCCTTGTTATCGAGATTGCTCTTGGGTCCTGTAGGATTCTTCCAATTCGCCCCAGGTACAAAGGCCCACCACTGGGAGTAATCATCCAAACGAACCTTGTTTTTGGTGCCAATAAACACCATCGCCCCAGGGACCAATACTGAAGCAGGCGGTCGAGGAACACCTAATGGCAATTGCACTTTAATCGTATCCCAGTCTGGGGTCTGTTCCGCAGTCGTTTTGTAATGCGTTTCTTTAATAAATTGAGCAAATTGATTGTTGGTGACGTGCGTCGTATCCATCCAAAAGCCGTTGACTTTGACGCGATGAACAGGTCTTTCATTATCCTGATCTTTTTTTGAAGCGCTCCCCATTAAGAACTCACCAGCAGGAACCCATGCCATCCCGAGTGGTGCATTCCTACCATCACTTTCGATCACAATATGGGGTGTCTTCGTAACGACGCTGCGACCATGCCAATAAAAGTAAGCCGCCGCGCCGAACGTTACGGCAATAGCGACGGCAAGCAGGATGGTGCGACGAGTCAAGTAAACGCTTCGCATCAATACACCGAGGTAGACGCTGGGCACTGACCTTGATGGCTTTGAATAGTCTGCTGATCTGTACTATTTGTCAGACCATCAAAGTTAAAGTCGGCAACGCTGGATAGAGCCCAGCCGGCAAGTCGTTGCCAAATATTTAAATCTTCAGCGTTCACCCGACCGTCAATGTTGGCATCACCTGGGCAAGCTGGCTGGGAAGCTAAAACGCGATTGAGTTGAGCGAGAAGGTTGTTATAAATAGCCGAAGAAGTGTTTGGATCTAGTTGGTTGGCAGATCCAGGGGTATCTAAGGCTGGCGACCCAGCATTTTCATTAATGGCATAGAGCTCATTGGTAATGACTACCGAGTGTGAGTCAGTAGCAGGGGTGTAGGTTTGAGTTTGATTTTGTACCAACTTATGAGTGGCGTTTCGAATAGCGCTTGAAGCGCCAGAGCTTATTTTAAGTTGGGCGCGGCCAGACTTATATAAAGCCTGATTCACCTGCCAGCATTGTTGATAGCCCTGACTCGAACTTGGTCCAACCGATGGGCCGATCACAGAAGCGTCCGTATAGCCAACTCCCCACCACACACCTGTATTGTCTTCGCAGACGCTTTTAGAAACCGGGATTTGTGTGCAAGCGGTCCCGCCGGATATTACGCACGGACCATTTTGACCGCCATTAGCCTGAATGTTGTAGCCAGCTTGGGTGAAGTTCATCGTTCGAATAGCGGCTTGGCCAGTATTTTTTAAGTACGGCATCATAGGCGCCGAGTCAATTGTTCGAGGTACGGCTTGCTGCACATTAATCCCTGCTATTTCTCCAAACAGTTGAAATACATCAACTGTGTTGGTCATCGAATTAACGTCTCGGTTCGGCGCGTTCACTAATTTACCGGCAACGATCAGTGGAACCCAAACACCGGTTTGATATGAAGTGCCTTTGGCAAAAGAAGGATTAAATGGGGATTTAACAGAAGGTCCATTTGTTCCATTATCTCCGACGATGATGATCATCGTATTGCTGGCGTTCGGGTCGTAATTAAGCGTTCCATCGGGCCTTTTGGTGGCTAATCCTGTGGCGACTAACAGGCGTCCGAATTCTGTATCCATCGCTTCTGTCATCTGATTCTGAATCGCCTGATAACTTGACGAATTCCCGCAATTTAGACTGTCATATCCGCCAGAAATTGTGGGTGCTAGTGCCGAGGGCGACTGCTGAAGTGGTGTATGGGCCGCACTATAAGACACGGTCGCCATCCAGGGGGTCGATGCCGACTGACTTTTTATCCACTTAATGGCGGCATCGGTTTCGATAGTCGTTCGATAACCCCGATTTCTACTGTCGGTCAATGGGGTAGATTGAACACCTGCAGCGCTGTTGATCACCAAAGGAGAAACGTAATACGCATTTTCCATATTGAAATTTAAATTCGCGGGGGGGCTACTTTGACAGGTAGCATTGGGTACTAAAATGCCACCCGACATTAAACATTGTTTGCCTGGCGTATCACCAGCAGCTGAAACAGTCGAGATGACGCTGCACGAATTATTGGCCTGATAGCAGGCGCCACTATTGGCGCCTCCGTTGGCGGCTGAAGGAACAAATCCGCACGAATAAGTTCCCTGAGGTCCAACGCCACCTGCAGTCGTATCGATCGATCCAGGAAGTCCGCCAACCCACCCATAAAAATAATCCCAACCCAGTTGTTTGGGCGTGCCATTGCCAGCTTGATTATTCTCGGGGCCCGCCAAATGAAACTTTCCAAACATGCCGCTCACGTAGTTGGACTGTTGCAATAGTTTGGGTGCTGTCATGTCATAAGTAGACAATTGCGAATTGGCTAAATCATTTGGGCCAATTGCTTGATTGATTTGAGTGCGTAATGGATAGCGCCCAACAAACATCGCAGCTCTGCCAGGCGAGCACTCTGGCATTGACCAGGTATTTCTAAAGCGAATTCCTGCAGCAGCGACTGCATTCACATTAGGCATGCTTGGGGGCGTTGTGCCGCCGTAGCCAAAGGACAGCATTTGATCTATGCCGACGTCATCCATCACCATAAACAAGATATTCGGGGTTTTGGACGCGGTTGTGGTTGTGGCAGACTCGCCATTGCCCTCTACGATTGGTCCGCTACTTCCATCGCCACACCCACTCAGTTGCGAGACAGCAAAGATTGCACTTGCCAACCAGAAAATGACTTTCATTATTCAGCCTCAGTATTCTTCTAATAGTTCAAATCTGGATCAGTAAACTCAAGAAGATGCTCAATGCATCAATTAGGAGCATAATGCAAAAATTAGTCGAGGTGGATTGTATATTCTGATCCTCTCACTTTTGTGCAGTGTGTAATCTGGATAGTTGCCTTGCTTGCTTATTAGCATGAGCAACTTGAACTTCAGAATTTTTGGCTATTACAAAAATCAGTCTTTAGCAATCGGGAAGGATGAATAAAATCTTTTTCCGTTAGGATCTACGTAAGCATTGACTGTATATTGCGTTGCGTTATTAATTATCGCCGCGCCTTGCAATGCACCAATAGGCTGGCCCATTGCATTTTTGACGACCGGTCCGTCAATCTCAACATAAGTGACGTAAGCACCATTTTTAATATTGTTGGTAATCGTGACGGTTTGGTCTGAGCTTTTAACCGTAAAGGGGCCTACAGGATTGCCTGATGGATTGTTGCCAGGACCGCCCGGGTTATAGACAGCGGAATAAGACCCAGAAGACGGCATGCGAATGGTGACTAAGCTGGCGATTGCCTTGCTATCTCCAGAAAGAATAATGTCGTATTGATTGTCATGGTCCTCAATGTAGGTTAAATCGTATGTGGCTTGCAGCGGCCCTGTGTCTGCAATACCCACGACTTTAACGTCGCCATATCCCGGAATTGGGTAATTAACCCCTGCTTGAGTGATTTGGACTGTATTTCCGTTGGAATCTGTGGCTGACAAGATGAAATATTTACTAAAGTCCTTAGGTAAAATACTACTGATGCCATCGGGTGCAAAGCCTGCACTGGTATAGACGCGCAGCCGATATTGCGCGGAAGCGTTAAACAAATCAGAGCCGCTATTGGCATAGGACGCGGCTAGCCATTTTGGGTTGCTTTCCCCAAGATTGGAGAAAACATTTAATTTAGCCGCAACAATTCTCGGTCCATTCCCGCTCACATAAGGATTCTTACTTTCAATATTGAGGCCTACTGCTGATAATAAGCCCACGGGCGTGACAAACCTTAATTCTGTTGACGATTTCACAATGCTGACAGTGACGGGATACTCGGCACCTGCGTAACCAGGCAAAATCCGATTGCCCCAGTAGCCTGTAATCACAACGGTTTGTCGCTCGTTGTATTCTGAATTTGGTAAGAAGCTCGCAGTCAACGGCGTGACGACCGCCCCAGTATTCATTGTTACCTGAAAGGCTGCAGGTGTGACCGATGGTGGCCAAATAGGGTGGCTAAAGACAACGGGAATTGTGTCGCCATAGGTAACAGAAACGCCGTAGGTACTTAAAAAAGCTTGCGTGCCCAATGCAGAGTAGTGAGCGCGCGATGGCGCATTTAGGCTTGGATCGATGTTTTCGTATGAAACATTGGCAGCATAAGCGGCCGCCTGTGCCGATGATCCTGTGCCAGTGAGATTAGGGACTCCCATGTACCCTTCAAAACCATAGTTGGCAGTCATGATTGAAGGCGTTGCAGAAAAATAATCAGCGCCCAAAATAATGCTGGTATCCAGGCTGCTTGAAACAGCAGTTGTGACAGCTTGATCTGCTGCAATATAGTTAAGAAGCGGCGTTGCTAACGCGGTGTATGTATTGGTGGTATCGGGCGGCCCACTGATTTTAAGGCTTGAACTGTCAGTACCATCGCCACAGGCAGCCACAATCATACAAGCAACGGTAAGCGTCAAAAATTGTTTAAATTTCATGATCTGCAGGATTCCCTAAATTGCTACACGATCGTCTTGGATGTGGTGTTGTCCAATATATTAATAATTCTGCACTGCTGTGCTAAAGGCGTCGAAGTACATCACCTGTGTACTCCAGGGCTTAGAAACAGACGATATAGAAGAGTTGTAAATTCCAAGCTTTAGACTGATATACGCGTAAAGGTTTGGCAAGGTTGCGCGGGCTTCATTAATGATGAGTTTGTCGTTAGCATAGGCCTGAAAAAAACCATCACCCGAGCTCGAAGACTTTATGATGTACTTTAACTTGATCCACTTATCAAAAGGACTGCTGTCAATGCCGACTTTAGCGTTTGGTAGCCACGTGAAGTCTTGATGCGTTTGAACGAAAAGCATCCCAGTACTGTCAATCACAAGGTAGGCTAAAGCCCCGTAGCCATTACCCCCAAGGCTTGGACATGCAACAGCTCCACACTGCCAGTTTATTTGGGTCAAAACTGTCAGCGGAGCCGAACCAGTCTTGCTCCAGGGCGGTTGAAAATTTGATTGTGCCGGAATATAAACATAGTACTCATAGGTGATGATTTGGCCTGCTGTTGAGCCAGACGCAATTTGGCGGATTTCAAATCGGCTTCGATCAGAAGTGCAGTCTGAAACGACCGTTGAGCCCGACAGAAATGTTTGAGATGAGTCGCAATCACCTGGCCTGAGTTCAACGCGTACAGCTTTGGTGCCAGAAACGATGGGTTGACTACTTGCTTGATCTACGACCAAACAGCCCCAAGGGGTTGTTCCGGTGCTTGGCTGAAAACGAATATTCCCAAAAGCATCCGAATCGTTGAAGCTGCTGGCGCAAGGTGTTCCGCCTGGCGTCGATAAGCTAATTGAAGGCATCTTCACCGTTGTGTTGGATGAACCACTATCGCTTTTGCCTCCACCGCCATCTCCACAGGCCATCAAAGCCGCCACAACCAGCGCGCCACTCAGTACGCGTATTATACGAATTTCCACCATCGAAGCCTCAAAAAGTGTAGTGAGCAGCAGACCTGCACGGCTAGCGGTTAGGTGCAGACCCCCCAAAGCTGTTTGGACAAATCATAGACCTAAAATTTGTTATTCGGATGCAACCCTAACCAGTGTACGAGTGTTTGTATATCGGTATTAACGAGATCCCTAAATTAAGGGAGTTTCTGAAGGGACAAGCAGTTTATTTTCAAAAAAATGCTTACAGCACTGTTAAACTAAAACAAACTAGAGATCATTCAAAGAATTACAACGGTACCCTCCAAAGAGTCACGACGGTACCCTCAGGATTGACTTCCCCTAATGCGCCTAATCATTCGTTGCCCCGTACGACCTGTTGCATACAACGCTGAAGACTGGTCAGCGCAGGATTTGTATTTTTCGTGGGCGCAGAGCAATGAAGCTGATTTTGAAAAGGTCTTGGATTTAGACGCATTGCCTGTCGCAGTTTCTGTGCTCGCAATGATTCCTGGTATCGATGTTCGAATAACAGAACTAAAAGTTCCGGCGGTCAGTGCAAAGAAAATCATTCAGCTTTTACCGATGCTCATTGAAGATGAATTGTTGGCCTCAGTGACGGACACCAGCATTCAATTGCTACCGTCAGCGTTAAATCAACCTCCAGATCGAAGACTAGTCACTGTCATTAACCGTGATTGGCTTTTGTGGCTCAGTCAAAAACTTGCGGTGATTAATTGTGAAAAGATTCAATTAATTTCAGAGAGTATGTTGCTGCCAGTATCGAATTCGGTTGTATTTTTTCAGCAAGAAGATACAACGAATTTCTACACTTCAAAAAAATCAACGTACGAGACTATCTGCTGGTCCCAACCGGCCACTGAATCAGTCCTTTCGACTGAAGAACATAAGGATCAGCTTGAATTATTAGAGCTTTCTGCGGCGCGATTAATGAGTGGCGTTGCCACAGAAAAACAATTTTATGAGCCGATTAATTTATTGCCCGATGAGTTTTACGACTTCAGAAGAGAGCGTCAAAGTGAATTGCAACACTGGCTGTCGCGGGATTTGTGGAGGGTGCCCCTGAAATGGGCGAAATACGCAACGCTGACACTCTGTGCGAGCTATCTTTGTTATATCTTTACTCTGGTATGGCAAGACCGACAATGGGAAGGTCTTTTACAGAATGCAACGATTCAAGCCATGTCAGATCGCGGCGACAGTCAAGCGAGTTTTACACGATTGGTGAACGCCAGTTGCCTCGCCGCGCATAAAAACCTTGATAACTGTGGCGGAGATTTTGAGCGACTGTTACTGACTTTGCAAAACATATTGAAAGATACGCCATCAGAAGCGTTAAAAGCCTTGGAGTACTCAAAAAAGGGGATAGTCTTCGAATTGCAAGAATCGATCCTTTCGCATGGTCAGCGGTTAGCTATTTTGCAAGACCACTCGGTTCAACGTCTTGGTCCAGAGCGGTTTCTGTTAAGTCCTTATACAAATCTTTCTTATGACTAATCTTTTACCATCGCCTATAACGAAAACAAATCGTCTAGATGCAATCAAGAAATTGCCATCTAATGTTGTCATTGGGGCGGGTACGTGTCTGTTGATAGGCATCCTTTGGTATCTGATTATTCAGCCCTTGCAGAAAACCCTTGAACTGCGTTTGCAAAAATACCCAACTCAATTAA
>CAMCZQ010000141.1 GCA_945887835.1 Bordetella parapertussis
GCTCGCCTGCCAAGTGAACGGTGCATGAATGCCGTCAGCAACAGGAACCCACCGAAGCGATCGACCCCATCCCGGGGCCTACGCCGTAGGAATCCCCGTTCTTCCCGCGTCAGCGGCGTCCGTGAGGACGAGGGCGGGGAGGATGTCAACCAGTTGCTAGGACTGCGGGGGCGGGAAACCCCAACAGGGTGCGCTACAATGATTGGTTACTGCGAAGGTGGCGAAATTGGTAGACGCACCAGGTTTAGGTCCTGACGCCGTAACAGGTGTGCGGGTTCGAGTCCCGCCCTTCGCACCATTTATTCCCTAGTTGGCGTGGGCTGTTTGCTGCGCTCTCCGTTCTCTTTGTTTGGTAGATCTTCATGCAACCTGTGGTTGAAACCCTCGCCGGCCTCGAGCGCCGCGTTGAAATCTCGGTCTCAATGACCGACGTCGAAAAAGCCGTTCAGGCTGAACTCAAGCGCGTTGCGCGTACGGCGAAAGTCGCTGGTTTTCGGCCGGGCAAAGTACCGATGGCCATGCTCGAGCGCACCCATGGGGCCGGCATTCGCTACGATTCGATCAATACCATGGTCGGCCAGGCCTTTGAACAGGCCATTATCGCGTCTGGGGTGCGGGTCGCGGGTGCGCCAAAATTGGCACCCAAAACCGAAGGCGCTCCAGAAGAGGACTTGTCGTTTGTGGCCACTTTCGAAGTCTACCCGACCATTATTGTTCCAGACCTGACCACATTAAAAATTAAGCGTGCCGTCACAACCGTCGGCGAGGCAGAGGTGCAGCGTACGGTTGACGTCTTGCGCAAGCAACGTGCCCAGCACAAGGCAACTGAGGGTCGCGCCGCTCAAGACGACGACCAGGTCAAGCTTGATTTTGCCGGTACCATCGACGGCGTGCCGTTTGACGGTGGCAAAGCAGACGATTTTCCGTTTGTTTTGGGTCAGGGCCGTATGTTGCCCGAGTTTGAAGTCGCGGTGCGTGGCATGAAAGCCGGCGAAACCAAGGTGTTTCCACTGCCGTTTCCAGCCGATTATGGCGGGAAAGACGTGGCAGGCAAAACCGCCGAATTCACCATCGTGGTCAAAGAAGTCGCTGAGCCAATCTTGCCTGAAGTCGACGCCGAGTTTGCCAAAGCCTTGGGTCAAACCGAAGGTGACGTCGTGAAACTCCTGGCCGATATTCGTGCCAACATCGAACGCGAAGTCAAAGCGCGCACCATGGCGCGTACCAAAAATAGTGTGATGGACGCTTTAGTGGCAGTGGCCAGCTTTGAAGTGCCCAAGGCCCTCATCGACAGCGAATGCGAAGCCCGGGTGGCAGCGGCCCGCGCTGAACTCACCCAGCGCGGCGTGCCCAATGCTGACAAAATGCCGATTCCGGCTGATGCGTTTGCCACCGAGGCCGAGCGTCGCGTCAAGCTTGGTTTATTAGTCTCGGAGCTGGTTCAGGCAGAGCAATTGCAAGCCAAGCCTGAGCAAGTTCGCGCACGCATCGAAGAGTTCGCTTCAAGTTACGAAAAACCTGCCGAAGTCGTGAGCTATTATCTGTCGGATCGCGCCCGTCGTTCCGAGGTTGAGGGGATTGTGCTCGAAGATAACGTCGTGCAGCACGCCCTGGCAAAGGCGCAGGTCGAAGACGAGCAAGTGCCTTTTGATCAAGTCATGGAAACCAAATAAATGCAACGCTTTACAGATTTTTATGCATCGATGCATGGTGGTGAGTCAGTCACCCCGACCGCGCTTGGCTATATCCCTATGGTCATTGAGCAATCTGGGCGCGGGGAACGCGCCTACGATATTTACTCAAGGTTGCTTAAAGAACGCGTGATTTTTTTGGTCGGTCCGGTTAACGACCAGTCGGCCAATGTGATCGTCGCGCAATTGCTGTTCCTCGAATCCGAAAACCCCGATAAAGACGTCGCGCTTTACATCAACTCGCCAGGCGGGTCAGTGTATGCAGGTATGGCGATTTATGACACCATGCGCTTCATCAAGCCCGAGGTATCCACCCTGTGCACAGGCTTGGCGGCCAGCATGGGGGCGTTTTTGTTGTCCGCAGGCACAAAAGGCAAGCGTTTTTCGTTACCAAACTCTCGCATCATGATCCACCAGCCTTCAGGTGGTGCGCAGGGCCAGGCCACCGATATTCAGATTCAGGCGCGCGAAATTCTTGACTTGCGCGAACGCTTAAACGCGATGTTGGCCGAAAACACCGGCCAAACGGTCGAACGTATTGCGCTAGACACCGAACGCGACAATTTTATGTCGGCTCAAGATGCAGTATCGTATGGCTTAATCGATAAGGTTCTAACGTCGCGCGCGGATACCGCATAGCATTTTGCAGAGATCTCAGAGTGCTTAAGATTTTTTTATAAATTCTCTGAGTACTCGGTCTGAAACAACTGGTAATGGATCCTTATGTCAGAAAAAAAAGGCTCAGTTAGCACTAAAGTGTTGCATTGTTCGTTTTGTAACAAAAGCCAGCATGAAGTGCGCAAACTCATTGCGGGGCCTTCGGTCTTTGTCTGCGACGAATGTATCGAGTTGTGTAACGACATCATTCGCGAAGAAGCGCAAGCAAGTGCGCGCGCCTCGATTCGTACCGATCTGCCAACTCCAGCCGAAATCAAAGCCTTTTTAGACCAATATGTCATTGGCCAAACGGCCTCTAAGCGTGTGCTCGCCGTGGCTGTTTACAACCACTACAAGCGGCTGCGCCACGGCGAAGTCAAGGGCGATGACGTCGAGCTCTCAAAAAGCAATATCCTGTTGATTGGCCCGACAGGTTCAGGCAAAACGCTGCTTGCGCAAACACTGGCGCGTCAATTGAATGTGCCTTTTGTGATGGCTGATGCCACAACACTGACCGAAGCGGGTTATGTGGGCGAAGACGTCGAAAACATTATTCAAAAACTGCTTCAAAATTGCAATTACGAAGTCGAAAAAGCGCAACGCGCGATCGTCTATATCGATGAAATCGATAAAATTTCTCGCAAGGCTGACAATCCTTCGATTACTCGCGACGTCTCGGGCGAGGGCGTCCAACAAGCCTTGCTCAAACTCATTGAAGGTACGGTGGCGTCAGTGCCCCCGCAGGGCGGCCGCAAGCATCCTAATCAAGATTTTGTGCAAGTTGACACCACCAACATCTTGTTCATCGTGGGTGGTGCCTTTGACGGCCTTGAAAAGGTGATTCGAAACCGTACCGAGCGCTCTGGCATAGGGTTTAGCGCGACTGTTGATTCGAAAACAAATCAATCAGCCGGTAGCACTTTTCTTGAGGTCGAACCCGAGGATCTGGTTAAGTTCGGTTTAATCCCTGAGTTGGTGGGACGCCTACCCGTGATTGCGACGCTGCAAGAACTTGACGAAGATACGCTTATACAGATTCTGACCGAACCTAAAAACGCTTTGCTCAAGCAGTTTCAAAAGCTTTTTGCCATGGAAGGCGCCGAGCTTGAGATTCGCCCGGCTGCATTGCGTGCGATTGCCCGTAAAGCGGTTAAGCGCAAAACGGGCGCGCGCGGGCTGCGTTCGATTCTTGAGTCTGCCTTGTTAGACACTATGTACGAACTGCCCGCCCAAGGCAATATCAAGCGAGTCGTACTCGACGAGGCGACGATTGAAGGTCAAAGTCAGCCCTTGTTGGTCTACGGCGACGAAAAAGAGCAGCCTAAAACCGAGCGCAACCTACGCGATGCGGCAGCGTAGCGCTAAAAGAGTCAATTCGTTTTTTCAAATTCAAGTTTTCTCAGCCCCTTTGTAGGGGCTTTTTCTGTTGTCCGAGCTAAACGCTTGAAATTTGGGCTATCGTCTACATAACAGACATATTCGTGTCATTACGGGCTTTGTATCGGTTGCTCAGTTGGGCTTTACCGAGTTTCTATTAGGATATCCTCATGTCTGAAAACCAGACCTTGCCATCTGAACCCATTCATTTGCCGCTGTTGCCCTTGCGCGACGTGGTGGTGTTTCCGCATATGGTGATCCCCCTCTTTGTTGGTCGCCCTCGCTCGATTCGAGCGCTTGAGGCCGCGATGGAGGCAGGCAAAAGCATCATGCTCGCCGCACAAAAGTCTGCCGGTAAAGACGACCCGACACCTGAGGACGTCTACGAAATCGGCTGTGTGGCTACGATTTTACAAATGCTCAAGTTGCCCGATGGCACCGTTAAGGTTCTGGTAGAGGGTGCCCAACGTGCCCGCATCACAGAAATTCAAGATACCAGCACGCACTTTACGTCGACGGTGTTGCCGATTGCCCCCGATATCGTCATAAATGCAGAGACCGAGGCGTTGCGCCGTGCGATCGTGGGTCAGTTTGAGCAGTACGTCAAGCTCAATAAAAAGATTCCACCCGAGATTTTGACTTCACTGGCAGGGATTGATGACGCCGGTCGTCTTGCAGATACAGTTGCCGCACATTTACCTCTCAAGCTTGAGCAGAAGCAAAAAATGCTTGAAGTGATTTCAACAGCAGCGCGCCTTGAGGCTCTGTTGACGCAACTCGAAACAGAGATTGATATCCTACAAGTTGAAAAGCGAATTCGTGGTCGCGTGAAAAAGCAGATGGAGAAAAGTCAGCGTGACTACTATCTGAATGAACAGGTCAAAGCGATTCAAAAAGAACTCGGTGAGGGCGAAGAAGGTGCCGATATTGAAGAGCTTGAAAAGAAAATTCTTGCTGCCCAGCTGCCTAAAGACGCTAAAAAGAAAGTGGATGGCGAGCTCAAAAAACTCAAGCTGATGTCTCCGATGTCGGCCGAAGCAACTGTGGTGCGCAACTACATCGATACTGTGATCAATTTGCCGTGGCGTAAAAAGAGCAAGGTGAATCATTCGATTCCCAACGCTGAAAGCGTGCTTGATGATGATCACTATGGCTTAGATAAAGTCAAAGAACGTATTCTTGAATATCTTGCTGTGCAGCAGCGGGTCGATAAAATCAAGGCACCGATCCTCTGTTTGGTCGGTCCACCGGGCGTCGGTAAAACCTCGCTGGGTCAGTCGATTGCAAAAGCCACGAATCGAAAATTCATTCGCATGGCCTTGGGTGGCGTGCGTGACGAGGCTGAGATTCGTGGGCATCGTCGCACCTATATTGGCTCAATGCCGGGCAAGATATTACAAAATATGTCTAAGGTTGCTGTGCGTAACCCCCTGTTCCTGCTTGATGAGATTGACAAGCTTGGGATGGATTTCAGGGGCGATCCTGCTTCAGCCCTTTTAGAGGTGTTGGATCCAGAGCAAAATCACACGTTTCAAGATCACTACGTTGAGGTCGATTTTGACCTGTCTGACGTGATGTTTGTGGCCACAAGCAATACCTTGAATATCCCCGCGGCCTTGCTCGATCGGATGGAGGTCATTCGTCTTTCGGGTTACACCGAAGAAGAGAAAATCCATATCGCGATGGATCACTTGTTACCTAAAGTGATGAAAAACAATGGCGTAAAAATCGAAGAACTCGCTGTCGAAGAATCAGCCTTGCGTGACATCGTGCGTTATTACACCCGTGAAGCGGGTGTACGTTCTCTTGAGCGCGATATCGGCAAAATCTGTCGTAAGGTTGTCAAAAAACTGTTGGCAAACAGCGAAGCACTAAAGCTGGCGAAGACTAAAGAAGTCCCTGCCAAGGTGGTGGTCACCGCAGAAAACTTGAGTGATTATTTGGGTGTGCGTCGCTTTACCTTTGGCATGGCCGAGAAAGAAAACCAGATTGGACAGGTCAATGGTTTGGCTTGGACTGAAGTCGGCGGGGATTTGTTGACGATTGAAGTCGCCGATATGCCGGGTAAGGGTGTCATTCAGCGCACGGGTTCGATCGGCGATGTCATGAAAGAGTCGGTTGAGGCGGCGCGCAGTGTCGTGCGCGCGCGCGCTCGGCGCTTAGGTATTGCGGACAGCATCTTTGAAAAGCGCGATATCCACGTGCACTTTCCAGAAGGCGCTACGCCTAAAGACGGTCCGTCAGCAGGTATTGCGATCACCCTGGCGATTGTGTCAGCGTTGACGCAAAACCCTGTGCGTGCGGATGTTGCGATGACAGGTGAAATTACCTTGCGCGGAGAAGTGCTTGCGATCGGTGGCTTGAAAGAAAAACTCTTAGCGGCGCATCGTGGTGGCATTAAGACTGTGCTGATTCCTGAAGAAAACGTCAAAGACCTGACTGAGATCCCTGACAACGTAAAGAATCAACTTGAGATTATTCCGGTGCGCTGGATTGATAAAGTGTTAGAGGTTGCGCTGGTGAATCCGTTGACGCCACTCGCCGACGAGGCACCGGTGGCAGAAACGGTTGTGGCTAAAGCGGCAGAAGCCGCTGCGGCCGCTGACCCAGTGATTAAGCACTGAAGTTTGTTTTCAATGAGAAGCTCTGATGTCATTTGACAGAGCGTTTCTTGAAGCTTGACCAAAAATGCGTCGTATTTGCGGCGCCTTTTTTTGAGATAAGAATGCCAGACAGTCTTGTTACGGTGCGGATCGATAAGTGGTTGTGGGCAGCACGATTTTTTAAATCACGTGCGCAAGCGGTGTTGGCCATCGAGGCAGGGCGGGTTCAGTTGCAAGGCGAACGCGTGAAGCCCGCAAGGACAGTCAAGGTGGGCGATCGTGTGCTGATCCAGCGCGAACAAGAACGCTTTGAGCTGTGGGTACGTGGTGTGACTGAAACGCGACGTTCAGCACCGTTGGCGCGAATGTTGTTTGACGAAACGCCCGAGAGCTTACTGGCAAGGGAGGCGGCGACAGAAAAGCGCAAATACTTTGTTGAGCCGTCGCAAGAGATTAAAGCGCGCCCAACAAAACGCGATCGACGTGACCTAGAAAAATGGCGCGACGTTTAGCGTATGTCTCGCTTTATTGCAGTGTGGTATTACGGATCAGACCAACCGCAATACCCTCAAGCGAGAAGTCTTGCCCCGGTTGGATTTGAATCGGTTGAAAATCTGAGTTTTCAGGTAACAGTTCAATACGCCCGCCCAACTTACTTAAGCGTTTGACAGTCACTTCGTCATCGATGCGGGCCACTACGATTTGGCCATTGCGGGCATCACTGGTTTTTTTAATCGCCAGCAAGTCACCATCTAAGATGCCGGCATCTCGCATACTGAGGCCTTTTACCTCAAGCAGATAATCAGGCTGCTGGGCAAACATATTGAGATCGATATTGATTTCTTTTTCAATATTTTCAGTAGCCAAAATTGGATGACCAGCGGCCACGCTCCCAATTAAAGGCAACAGCAAAAAGCCTGAACCAGGTAGCGTTTTAAGCCGAGGGCGATCGGGCGGAAGTTCGGAATCGGCATCGGACTCGATTGACTCATTGGCTAAGTCCGTTAAACGAATGCCCCGAGAAGCACCTGCCGTTAACTCAATGACGCCCTTGCGTGCCAGGGCACGCAGGTGATCTTCTGCCGCATTGGCAGATTTAAAGCCTAGCACTGCAGCGAGTTCGGCCCGCGTGGGGGGAAACCCCGTATTCACGATTGCTTGCCGGATAAGGTCCAAAATCTGTTGCTGACGATCGGTAAGCTTGAGCGACATGGAAAGCATCCTTTAGGCTTAGATAAGCCGAGCTGTTTTTATATACAGGTGTTATTCTGCACGATTTAAGGCAATTGTGCAAATTTATCGGACTTGCGCGTAAAACCTCGCCGTTTAGGGCGAGGATGTAAGCGCGGAAGGCGCAGCCTTCCTTTCTTTAGCCTTTGATTTAGTTTGGCGTTTGCTGTTGTTCAATATACTTGCGAATAACGGAAATTGGCGCACTGCCGCAGCTTCCTGCAAAATAGTTTGGCGACCACAAAGTGCCGCCCCCTAGCTTCTTACGGATGTTTGGGTCATTCTTTTTGCGAATCATCAAGCTAGAAATACCCTTGAGACTATTCACGGGTTTTGACACGGCCACTTTAGGTGGATAGTTCACCGGTAAGTGCACCTGATCGTCTTCCCCTTCAAACTCTATTAGCTCTGACTCGAAATCAGTACAAACGCTAGCAAGTATCGGGCGCAGGTCGGCAAGTATGTCTTTTGTGAATCCATCACGCCTATATTTTGTTACAAAGAACCAGTTTTTGTTGCAAAGACTCACTGAATTTGTATCTTACAGATACAACTTTTACACAGGTAATTTGGTGATCTACCTTGATCGCGCAAATATAATTCAAGGTATGAAACGTTTGCAGGCCTACAAATACGAATTGATGCCAAACGGCGACCAGCTGCGCGATATGCGCAGATTCTCTGGCTCGTGTCGGTTCGCCTATAACAAGGCTTTGGCACTGCAAAAAGAGAATCACGAGGCAGGTAATAAGTTCATCGGTTACGTAGCCATGGCAGCTAAGCTGCCTGTTTGGAAACGTGAAGCAGGGACTGCATGGCTGAAAGCAACACCTTCGCAAGCGTTGCAACATGCCTTAAAAGATTTAGAAAAAGCCTTCAAAGGTTTCTTTGCCAAGCGTACTGGCTTTCCACGCTTCAAGAAAAAAGGAAGTGGTGACAGTTTTCGCTATCCTGAGCCAAAACAGATTCACTTAGACCAGAGCAATAACCGTATTTTGTTGCCAAAACTTGGCTGGCTGCGTTACCGCAACAGCCGTGATGTCCTTGGTCAGGTGCGTAACGTCACCGTCAGTCAGTCGAGCGGTAAATGGTTCATCGCTATTCAGACGCAACGCGAGATTGAACAACCCTTACCAACCACCAGAACGGCAATTGGTGTCGATGTCGGAATCGCCCGTTTCGCGACGTTGAGTGACGGCAGCTATATTGCCCCACTGAATAGTTTCAAGAAGCACCAGCAACGCCTTGCGCGCTCGCAGCGTCGCATGAGCCGTAAAGTCAAGTTCAGTAATAACTGGAAAAAGGCGAAAACCAAAGTTCAGAAGATTCACACCGCGATAGCGAATGCCAGAAAAGATTTCCTGCATAAGACCAGTACCACGCTCAGCCAAAACCACGCGCTCGTATGTATTGAGGATTTGCAGGTCAAGAACATGTC
>CAMCZQ010000142.1 GCA_945887835.1 Bordetella parapertussis
TCGCTAGACGCGCAGCAGAAAAAGCGCTCAGCAGAGCGAAGGGGAAAAACTAAATGTCAAAGCATCATGTCACAACAGTTATCAATGGTGATCCGGTTGAGTTTTTGTGTCAGCCGAACGTCTCTTTGCTCGATGTCTTGCGCGATGAGTTAAACATGACCGGCACGAAAGAGGGCTGCGGCACAGGCGATTGTGGCGCCTGTAGCGTGACCCTTGATGGCCGGTTAGTGTGCTCCTGCTTGGTCTTGGGTGTTGAGGCGCAGGGTAAAACTATTCAAACCATTGAAGGGATGGCCAACGGCGAAACCTTGCATGTTTTGCAGCGCAAGTTTCTTGAGCATGCAGCTTTGCAGTGTGGTATCTGCACCCCAGGGTTTTTAATCGCTGCACGCTCGCTGCTCGAGCGTAATAACAATCCAACTGAAGAAGAAGTACGTTTTTGGTTGGCGGGTAATCTGTGCCGTTGCACCGGTTACAACAACATCATCACCGCGGTGCTTGAAGCCGCGCGCGAAATGCGAGGAGCCTAATCATGTTGACGAACACTAAAGACATCCAGCAGGTTATGAAAGTTGTGGGCACGAGCCCAGTACGCCCTGACGGCGTGCCAAAGGTGACGGGCCAGGCACAGTACGGCGCTGATTATTCATTGCCCGGAATGTTATGGGCAAAAGTTTTGCGCTCACCGCATGCGCATGCTCGTATTTTGTCGGTTGACACGTCTAAAGCTTTGGCACTGCCAGGAGTTAAAAGCATTATTTTGGGTTCTGATTTTCCAGAGCATCCGTTTGATTATGTCGGCCCAGAGCGTGTCGCGCAAAACTACTGGCACATGACGCGTAACATCATGGCGCGCGAAAAAGCGCTATTTGAAGGTCATGCTATTGCGGCCGTTGCAGCAACGACCGCAGCAATCGCTGCTGAAGCAGTGGGCCTGATTGATGTCAAGTACGAAGTATTGCCTCATTGCATTGATGTCGAAGATGCAATGAAGCCCGATGCGCCTTTGTTATTTGAAGATATGATCACGCGCGGCGTTGAGCCAGCGCCCACTAAGCCTTCAAATATTTCTAAGCGTTTAGAGTTCAGCACCGGTGATATCGCAGCAGGCTTTGCCTCGGCTGATGAAGTCGTTGAGATGAGCTTTAAAACCGCAGCCGTGCATCAGGGCTATATCGAACCGCATTCATGCTTGGCGCGTTATGGCGCTGACGGTCAGTGCGAACTGTGGTCGGCCAGCCAAGGTCACTTTGTGGTGCGTGCTTACACTGCAAAATTAGTCGGCATGGAGATCAGCAATTTGTTGGTCCATCCTGCAGAAATCGGTGGTGGCTTTGGCGGTAAAACTGTTGTGTATGTTGAGCCGATGGCCGTTTTGCTGTCTCGCAAAACAGGTCTCCCCGTCAAGATCATGATGGGCCGCGAAGACGTATTTAAGTCAACCGGTCCAACCTCGGGTTCATCGATGACGGTCAAGATCGGTGTCAAAAAAGACGGCACTATCGTTGCTGCCGAAGGCTTGTTCAAGTTTCAAGCGGGCGCCTTTCCAGGTTCGCCTGTGATGAACGCCACCATGTGCGCGTTTGCACCTTACATCATCCCTAACGTTAAGTCGGTGGGTTTTGATGTGGTCAGTAACCGTCCCAAATCGGCTGCGTATCGCGCACCAGGTTCACCAATTTCTGCTTTTGCAGTTGAAAGCGTTTTGGATATTTTGGCTAAGAAGATTGGCATGGATCCGCTTAAAATGCGTTTGAAAAACGCTGTGAAAGCCGGTTCACCAACAGCCTGGGGTCCTAAGCATTCGCATGATGGCTATTCCGAAACGATTCAAGTCTTGCTTGACCATCCTGGGTACCACAAACCCTTGGGTAAGAATCAAGGGCGTGGCGTAGCGTCAGGTTTCTGGTTCAACGGTGGCGGCGAATCAACAGCCTCGGTGCATATCAACGAAGATGGCACTGTGGTGATCGCAACTGGCAGTATGGACGTAGGCGGTTCACGCGCTTCGATGGCCTTGATGGCGGCTGAGACGCTGGGCGTGTCTTACGAGTCTGTGCGTTCAACGGTTGCTGACACAGCTTCGATTGGCTACAACCACGTGACGGGCGGTTCACGTGTCACGTATGCAACGGGTATTGCGGTCGTTGAGGCCTGCAATAAAGTGATCGAAGACTTGCGTCTGCGTGCGTCGTTGATGTGGGATACCGACATCAAAAACGTCGTGTGGTCTGATGGTTATGCTAAGCCTGTTGACCCGAGCGTGGGCAATTTTGAACCACTCTCGTTGAAGGCGATTGCAGGCAAGCGCGCAGTAACAGGCGGCCCAATTGGTTACGAAGCATCAACCAACGCAGGTGGTCAGGCCCCAGGCTTTTCGACACAGTTTGTGGACGTTGAGGTGGATCCTGAAACCGGTGCTGTCAAGATTCTGCAGTTTGTGGCTGCTCAAGACGTGGGTCGCGCAATCCATCGCGATTATTGCGCGGGTCAAATTGTTGGTGGTGTTGTGCAGGGCATCGGTTGGGCCTTGAACGAAGAATACATCTACGACAGCAAGGGTCGTCTTTCAAACGCAGGTTTCTTAGACTACCGTATCCCGGTTGCCTCAGACTTGCCAATGATCGAAGCCGTCTTGGTTGAAGTGCCTAATCCAAGCCATCCGTTTGGTGTGAAAGGCGTGGGCGAAGCCAATATTGTTCCTCCGATGGCAGCGATTGCTAATGCAATCGAAAACGCGATCGGTCGAAGAATGACTGAGTTGCCGATGTCACCTCCAAGAGTGTTGGCCGCGATTGATGCAGGCTGAAGTTGCCGCGACTCCTGTTAAAGCCGTCAAGGTGACGTTCACCGCCGGCTTTAGCAGACGTTACACCGATAGCATCAGAGAGTTTGAGATTCAGGCAAAAAACATTCGTGGCGTTATACGCGCCATGAATGATTTGTTTCCTGGTTTGGGCGAGACCCTCGAAGAAGAAACCTCAATCGCCATTGACGGCGTAATCCACGAGGTTGACTACACCCAACCCGTTAAGCCCGGCTCTGAGGTGTTTTTTATTCCCAGAATCGAAGGTGGTTAGTCGATTATGCCGCTTGCTGTCGCCGCAGAGAAGGCTTCTCAGTCAAGCACCCTGAGATCATGAAGTCATAACGCTCTTAGGCATGCGACGACTAAAGCGACCGACGAGCCTCATCAAGATAACTGTGGTTGATGTAAGACTTAGCCTGTGTATGGGCACGGTTTGGGATGGCTCTTAACAAAGCGCTGATATCGATTAAGGTTTGAATCGATTCTGGATTTGCCTGCGCATCGCGCGGGAAAATCTCGCTTGACGTGTATTCATCCCAAGCTCGATCAGCATATTCAGCAGTGATGCCGGTTTCGAGCATGGCGATTTTTTGACAGCCCGCTTTGTTTGCATAGAACCACTCGTGTGCACGAATAAAGGCACGCATGAAGCGGATGACGGTGTCATGGTTTGCACGCGCCCAGCGACCATCTATGTTCAGTGAAGTGAACTGAAACCACGGAAACTCATCACGCGGTTCGCACAGTGAATGAAAGCCTTGGTCTAGTGCGATGTAGTTCAAGGGCGCGCCTTGTAAGCCTGCATCGATCTCGCCGCTTTGTAGTTTCTCCCAGCGCGCGAGGATAGGGCCGCAGGCCACGATTTTATAATCTTGCGGGTAATGTAAGCCGTGTGCAGTCATCAGTTTCATGACCAGCGAAGAGCTGCCTGCGTCGATTGACGAGACACCAATCGTTTTGCCTCGCAGATCTGAAAAAGACTTCACGTCTTTACCAGAGATCATCGAAAAAGGTAGGCGATTAACGTTACCGCCAATGATCTCAAGGTGGCCGCCACCTTCGCTGTCTAAGATAATGTGTTCGGTCACGCCCAAGGCGATATCCATCCGGCCATCTTGAAGGCGTCTCCACACCTCATCAATCGGCTCGTGCAGGTCAAGCGTGACGTCAAGCCCTTCGTCTGTGAACATCCCTCGATGGGCTGCGATCCAGAAGGGCATGTTGAAATAATTTCTAGAAATTGCGCCAGCAACGATTTTTTTCATCATTTTTTTGTGGAGTGATAGCGCTCATACTTTACTGCAAAAAGCCCAATTGCGAGACGTTACACCTGAGAGACCCAAAAAACATAAAGGCTGCAGGACTATTCTTGGTGAATCTAGCATTTCGTTGATAATCTACGGGTACGACAATATGACTGGGGACAAAAAAGATGACACAAGCTTTAGCTTTAGTGTTTGGTGGCTCGCGCGGAATTGGTGCTGCCTGTGTGCAGGCGTTAGCGCGGGACGGTTTCCGTGTAGCGTTTACCTATGTGAGTAAACCTGATGAGTCCAAAGCACAAGAAAAAGTTGGACAGATTAAGGCCTACGCGGCCGACGTTCGCGATCCGGCAGCCGTACAAGGTGTTTTTGCGCAAGTCGCCAAGGATTTTGGCACGCGTCCCCAGACGGTGATCGTGAACGCAGGGATTAATCAGCCTTATGTCCCCATGGGGCGGTTCACGCACGACAATTTTCGTAAATTGATGGAGGTTAACCTGTTCGGTGCTTTTAACGTCCTGACTGAGGCGGCTAAAGACGTGCTGGATGGCGGATCAATTATCGGAATAACAACATCCATGGTTCGTAACGCTGTGCCTGGTGGCGGCCCTTACACGGCGACCAAGGCAGCAGTGGAATCACTGCTGCGGTCAATGAGCAAAGAGCTAGGCCCTCGCGGTGTTCGTGTCAACGGCGTGGCACCTGGCGCTGTGGATACTGATTTGTTCCATGCGGGCAAGACCGAAGAAGCCAAGCAGCGCGCCGCATCCATGAGTCCTTTCAATCGCATTGGCAGACCCTCCGAGGTAGCGGAGGCAGTGGCGTTCTTGGCTTCAGAGCGAGCCTCATGGGTTCACGGTCAGATCATCCAGCCTAATGGTGGACTAGTCTAGATTACGTGTATGCGTAACAGAACATCGATTACGCAATCATGAGGCTCCTGTCGAGATTGTTATGTTGAGAGGCAAGTATTTATTGGCGAGGGATATTGGCGCTAATCACCACATCACCGAGACGTTTGATTTCTGAGGCGATGAAGGTGTTGAACTGCTCGGGAGTTGTGGGCGCTGGGGTCACTCCTTGAGCACTAAGTGATTTGATAACAGCGGGAGACTTCAGCACCTCATTGGCGTCTTTAGAGATCTTGGCAACAATCGCTGGTGGTGTTTTGCTAGGCGCCAAGAGGCCATACCAGTGGTCATAGATCATGCCTGGGATAATCTCCGAGATTGCTGGAATATCGGGCATAAGTGCTGCGCGTTTATCAGTGCTAACAGCTAAAGCGATGAGCTTACCGTCTTTGATAAATGGTAATGTCAGCCCAAGCGGCGACCAGTAAAACGCAGCGCGGCCCGCTGTAGTGTCTACCAGTGCCTCGCCTGTTCCCTTATAGGGCACGTGCACAATGTCAAGCTTGCCCATGCCTTTAAACATTTCACCGTTAAAGTGCGTGCCGCTACCAACACCTGCAGAAGCAAAATTTAACTTGCCTGGTTGCGCGTTAATGAGCTTGAGGAGCTCTTGAACATTTTTGACTCCAAGGGATGGAGAAACGACAAGCACATTCGGTACGCTTGTTCCAAAGGTCACGCCGGTGAAGTCTTTGAGCGTGTCGTAGGGTAATGATTGGTATAGCGTTGGATTGATTGCGTGAGAGGCGGAGGTAAACATTAACGTGGTGCCGTCAGGGTCTGCGGTTGCAACGACGCGGCTACCGATTGTGCCACCCGCGCCAGGACGATTTTCGACGATCACGGGTTGACCCCAAATGTCTTGAAGCGCACGCCCAAGCTCGCGCGCAACAATATCAACCTGACTGCCTGCGGTGAAAGGGACCACAATTTTTACGGGCTTGGTTGGAAAGTTGGTTTGAGCGACAGCTGTACCGGCCAGAAAGGCTCCGAGCAAGGCAATCCCTAAGGTTTTTACGAATCTTGAAAGCATGATTATTGTCTCCTGGTTTTATGATTCTAAATAAACACAACACTGACAACTGAGCGATCCCGTCGGCAAGCCCGACCTGAGTGTTTAACCTGCGCGATCAAATAGCTAAAGTACAGTGGGTGAGTGAAGCGCAATTAATTTTGACTGACACCGCCAATTTTCTTAATAAAGCTATCCCACTTTGCAACATCCTCTTTAATATATTTATCATACTCGGCAGGCGTGTTCACGACCATATAACCGCCTTGTTTCGAAATATTTTCTTGAAAGGTAGGGTTGGTTGCAGCAATTTTAATGGCTTGATACAAGCGGTTAACGATTTCGACAGAGGTGCCAGCCGGGGCGAGCAAGCCGAACATCGTACCGAATTCCATTCCCTCAAATCCTTCTTCTTTAAATGTTGGGATTTGCGGCAAAGCAGCAAGACGCTCTAGGCTCGCGACTGCCAAGCCCCGTATGCGTCCAGAATTAAGCATAGCTTGTGCTGAGATATAAGTGGTGAAGGTTATTTGAACTTGACCAGAAATGATGTCCGTAATGGCTGGTGCCGCGCCAGCGTAAGGGATATGTGTCATTTTGATATTAGTCAGAATCTGAAACATCTCTCCGGCGAGGTGTGGTGCGCCACCCGCACCGCTACTTGAAAAATTGAGTTTGCCAGGGTTGCTCTTGCCGTATTGAATCAGTGATTGCAAAGAATCGCCCCCGAAGTCTGGTCGAGTCATGAGAATCATGGGGGCATAAGCCACATTCGTGACGGCAATAAAATCTTTGATTGGATCAAAGGAGACTTTTGGGTACACAGCGGGGTTTAAAGTGAGATTCGTACTTGCAAATAAAAGTGTATAGCCATCAGGACGGGCTCTGGCAACGGCTTCCATTCCAATGTTGCCGCTGGCGCCGGGACGATTTTCAACAATCACGGCTTGATTGGTCGCTTTAGAAAGGGTGTCCGCCGTCATACGCGCCAAAATATCGATACTTCCCCCTGCTGCAAATGGCGCAATCAGACGTATGGGCTTGTTTGGGTAATCTATTGTCTGGGCGCGCAACTCGTTCGCACTCAACGCGCTGGTGATGAGCGCGATTGCTACAGTCTTTAAAATGAACTGGGTATTTAAAATAATACGCATTAGAAGTCCTTTTTTTTATCGTTAGATTAGACATCGCCTTGTACGACTATATTTTTGCTATACCTGCCGCGTGAGCACCAGAGTTGCTGTTTGATCCACAAAAGTACTCCTCAATGTCATACGCTCAAGGCGCGACCAACTGCGCCGGCATCGTGTGCTTGACCAACCGCGCGACACGCGGTCAGTGCCTGTGTGGCTTGCTCACGAGTCATGACTGTTGACGCTAGATCCATAAATTTTGCATCGACTTGTTCATCGTTCATCGGCCGCTCAATACTTCCCAGTGCGTGTACGACATGATGGTGTAGTGTGCGTCCATCCCGTAAGCTGACAGTGACTTTAGCGTCATCTACCCGAAGTCCAGGCTCAATCTCGACCTGTACTTTTTTACGCAGCCCCGCTGCCTGTGTCGCCGCGATGCCAAGCGCCCAAGTCATTTGTTGGGTATTGAGCTTAAGTGCGCGACCGACTGCCGCGGCTGCACCAAAGCCGCCGACCGTGCCCGTGACATGCCAGCCGTCAACGCGTGAGCCGGATCTCCATGTGTGGTCAAAAGCTTCATGCTGAAAAGTCTACCCGCCGAATAGTCAAGCGCTACAACGTCAGTAAAGGTACCGCCAATATCAATACTAATCGACCATTCAGACACAAGTGATCTCCAAGACGGTTAGAGGTTATGAACGATTTCTGTCAATATCGAAAGTATCACTTTTTAGTTTTATGCTGGCCATATGTAATAACGCAGGGTTTTATTTAAGACCTAGTTCTTTGATCAGTTTTCCGAGCTTCTCGTATTCTTTCTTTATATGCTCTGCAAAAGCATCTCCCTTCAGAATTGATTTTTCTACTCCCGCAGTTTTGAAGAATTCCACAATCTCAGGCGCGTTAACTGCTTTCTCAAACGCATCCTGTATTTTGCGGATAACGTCAGGGGGTGTTCCTGACGGGGCAATCAGGCCGTGCCAGAGCAGCAGTTCTTTGTCGGCCATACCCAACTCATCTAGGCTAGTCGCTTTGGGTAAAGACGTGGATTTTTTTGCTGAGGTCACAAGCAAGCATTTTGCTGTTCCGGCTTTTTCCATTGCAACAGCCGGAGGGACAGATCCTACGTATATATCAATCACTCCGCCAAGCAAAGCTGGCATCGTTTCTCCTGCGCCTCGGTATGGGATATCGCGCGCTTTCACGCCATACTCGCGAAAAATAAGTTCAGATGCTAATTGAGCAGGCCCCGCTACCCCGTCTGTACCATAGCTGTATTTATCTGGATTGGACTTCAGCAGATCTAAAAACTCTTTGCCTGATTTCGCTGGAAAATCTGGTCGAACGCACATGACATAGGGAGCGCTGTCGATATATAAAACAGGTATGTAATCGTTTAATGTGTAGGAGGTTTTGATGGTGTGGGGAACTGTTGTAATCGGTCCCATCCAGACACCGGCGAGCGTATGGCCATCGGGAGTAGCTCTTGTCAGTTGCGTGACGCCAATCGAACCTCCGGCACCCCCCGCATTTTTTACCACTATGGTTGACTTCAGATGTGGTTCTGCATAGCGGGCGATTGCTCGAAATAGTGTGTCGGTCCCTCCACCAGGGCCGGTGGGAATGATCAGAGTTGTGACATCATTGGCTGCTGATACGTGTGCAAATGCCAATAAAAGCACTGCACCTAAAGCTTTATATTTGTTCACTATAGTGT
>CAMCZQ010000143.1 GCA_945887835.1 Bordetella parapertussis
CAGATTGACTCCCAATCTACGCCACCCATATCGGTCACCTGCCCATTTTTGAAAAAGAATTTATTCGGGATCTGAAACATCGCTAAAAACAAGCCACCCTTGGGCGACCATGCGCTATGGCGGCTTCCAGCAGGGCGCCAAATAAACTGACCCGCTTTACACTCGATGCCAACGTCTGGCCCAGTTTGGTCCACCAAGTGTCCTTCAAGCACCCAAGTTTGTTCAATCATGACATGCTCGTGATCTGGAAGCACAGCACCTGGCTCCATGCGCATTAACGAGGTGGCTAAACCGCTGGCGCGATCAAAGATCAACGGCTTAAAAACAATGCCCTCAAAGCGCGTCGTCTGCCACGGCAGTGCGTCTACGTCGACTAGGCGCGAGGCCAACGGATTCAGAGAGGCATGCTCTGCGACGTGAGGGGTAACAGCTGTTGTCATGATGGATCCTCCTTGAGACGGTTAAGCTCAGAAAGCAAAAAATCTAACCTCTTTCGCTACATCGTACCAAGTTTTATCACTAACTTTTACTTATTTTTTCGCGACTCACCCCTGGGTGCCTAGTATTCAACCGGCGCTAACACAAGTGGGAAGATGTAGATTTTCCGGATGCTTATTTTTGGGATAAGTTTGAGTTTCGAACAGTGACGTGTCAGGTATCGGTCTTAGAGGGTTATTCAGCCTTGATGCCTGCAAACTTAATCACCTTTGTCCACTTTTCCGTGGCTTCGGCGATGATGGTTCCGAATTCTGCGGAGGTTCCACCAAGCACAGTTCCGCCAAGCTCAGTAATATGGGCTTGAACCTTACTATCGGCAAGCCCTAGGTTGAGTTCTTTATTCAGCATATTAATAATTTCAGTTGGAGTATTTTTTGGAGCTCCGATTCCAGCAAAACCACTAGCCTCATAGCCTGGAACGAACTCACCCACTGTTGGAACATCAGGCAAAACATTCAAACGGGATGCCGTCGTGACAGCTAAGGCACGTAGTTTTCCAGCTTTAATCTGTTGAATTGACTCCGACAAGGGCGCGAAAACCACTTGTATATGGCCAGCCATCAGATCTGCAACAGCAGTTGCGCCTCCCTTGTAGGGCACATGGACTAGATTTAGCCCAGTCATCATCTTAAAAAGTTCGCAAGTAATGTTCTGCGGTGTCCCTTGACCAGCAGATCCGTAGTTGATCTTGCCAGGGTTGGACTTGGCGTATGCGATGAACTCTGGCATCGTCTTGGCCAGGACTGATGGATGAACTACCACAACGTAACCCAGTCGAGCAGAGCATATGACAGGCGTGATGTCCCTTATAAAGTCGAAATTGAGATTAGTAAATAGAGCGGCATTGATTGCATGCGGTGTGACGACTTGTAGGAGCGTATAGCCATCGGGCGGAGCTTTGACGACTGCCTCAGTTGCAATGTTTCCGCTTGCGCCTGCTCGATTTTCAACTATGAATTGTTGGCCAAGACGTTCCGAAAGCCATTGCCCCATCAAACGAGCCTGAATGTCGGTGGCTCCTCCAGCAGCAAAGCCAACAACAATGCGAGCCGAACGTGAAGGATAGGCTTGCGCCCAGCTAATTCGGCTGACTGTCGACAACGCTGATGCACCCATGGCCATTTGCAGGAATGAGCGGCGAGGAAATTTCATGATGACTCCTGTTGGTATTTTTTTTCTGAGATCAAGATTCAATACTACCAATTTATCGGCTGTTCGCACAGCCGGTGCAGTTGGTGCCGTGAACTGCCAAGACCCTATTTTTTGACACCCTAGGCTAAAGCGTTTGGTACACGATCACCAGATTGCGTGAAGAATCGCGACTCGGAGGTGGCGCCCACTGAAAACGGAAAGCCGCCTGAGGTGCTGAAATCTCAGGTTTTTTGCTTTTGGTCTGTGGGAGGGATACTAACCGCTCGTGAGTTCTTACTCTTCGGCAAGTATGAGCGGCAGCAGCTTGCGTACATCACCATGTAAAGATGTCAGTGTGCTTTCAAATGAAAGCTGCGGCATATTCTCACGAACTAGTCTTGCCACGATTCGAGCCTGCTCAAAGTCGCGTGGCTTTTTAATCGTTTCTCGAGTCGTTAGACCAGAGAGCCAAGCTTTATGCAATGCAAAAGCTCGCGGGTCTGGCACCCGCATTGGTACAGGCCAACCGTCTTCATCGATGGCAATCGCGTCGAGTTTGGGAGAGTTCAGCAGCCACTGCAATCCGGGCACCTCGACCGCAACAAGATCCGACTCGGCGAAGGTGACAAGGTTAGTGGTGTGCATTCCACGTGGTGCAGTCACGAGGTCAACCATAAATTGCCCCGCATTGGCAGCTCGGTAGCCATTTTCACGAACACACGCAAACGTTTTATCCGTATTTTTTAACAGCCCTAGCAGGCCGTTACCATCTAGTTTTTCGGATACGACGGTCATTTTTTTACGCCCATCGTAGAGCAAGTCAACGTCACCTGAGGCAAGTAATTCGAGTAAAAAATGAGCGCCTCCCTCTGCCTCATAGGCATACAGCGCTTGGGTACCAATGACAGTAAAGCTGTCGTGTAAGCCGGCCCGATCAAGCTCACGAAGTACGCGAGCCACAACGCGGGGGACACGATTCAACCGCAAAGCTTTATTGAGTCTGGCTTGCTCTTGAATTTTTTCTGTAATCAGGCTCAGACGTTCTTGTGTCGCTTGGCGACCAGCAGAAAAAACTGCTAACAGCTCTTCGGTCTGCGTTGAACGCGGTCCAAACGACTTCCCGTTACCTCGCCGATCCCGATCTTTGAACAGGTATTCAGCGCCTCGGACTGTTTTCCAGCGCATTCCGTAAGTGTAGGACGCAGCATGGCTTTGCGCAGAACGATAGTTTTCGTAAAGCTGCGCTGCGTTGACTTGGTGAAGTCGTTGCTGGTTTGAAAGGGCTTTCAAGATGTTTCCGGCAAAAATGTCATTCTGCTATTTTGCCGGAAACGGACTATTAAATCAATAACTGTTTCCGGCAAATATTGATTTATTTATTTTTGCCGGAAACGTGAGAATGGCGGATAAATTTCAAAGATCCATCAGTAAAGGATTGCTTATATCTTTTTTTCGGTAGTGTTTTAGGAGTTTTGAGACCAACGGGGTTCGAGACGACTTTTACGGGCTGCTACAGCATGCTCTGCTGTAGCTTGTCGCGCTCAGTCCTCTTTTTGCAAGTAGCTTTGGAATACGCCGACATGCACTTGCGCAGAGTCCGACGCATTGGGCCATAAGTCCTCAGTGCGAAAGACGACATCGTATGTCGGTTCGTCCTCAGCTTGAATGCCGTGGGCATGTGCATCGGGTAATGGGTAGGCAGGTGTTTCTCGCAGGACGATACCTTGCTTGCCACGAATGTAGGCGGGCATGCGGATATGCCCAGCGAAGAACTCATTGCGCACACGTACACGGTCACCGGGCTTGAACTGCTGCCGCTCAGGCAGATTGCTGCGACCCGCCGCGCTCGGGCCTGCGAGCGGGAATTCCCCCTTCGCAAGCTTTTCAAGTTCCTCCCGGCTCGTCACTCCTTTTTCGACGAGCAACGTCGCGAGGCTCGTCAGTGTGCGCTCGTAGTAACTTGCTGACATGTAATGGTATGGCGACATGCGCTCAATGGCATGACGATACTCGTCCATGTTAAAGATGCCATGACGAACAGCCAGACCGTAGAGCGCATTTGCTCTTCTTTCCCATTCTGCGTGGAATACTGAGGCATTGGGCGCATAGCGGATGCCCCCGAATCCCTGGCGACCGCCCATATCATGTACACCGTCCATGTTTTAGCTCCCCATCAAGCGTGCAACGCCGATCATTGATTCTTTAGTGATGATTTCCACAAGCTTAGCCTCTGGCCAGCCGATTGTTTCTGGAGGTTGATGTGGAACGACCATGTATCGGGTATCCGTGGTTGTATCCCAGACTTTGATCTCGGTGGACGCGGGGAGGTCGAGACCCATTTCCTTGAGTACTGTGCGAGACTCTCTGACGACACGTGCCCGATATTCCAGATCCTTATACCAGCCAGGCGGCAGTCCAATAATCGAAAACGCAGTGCAAGAGCAAAGTGTGCAACAAATCACATTGTGCAGCTTCGAGGTGTTTTCAAGTGCGACAAGATAGCGATGATGGGGCGGCATGTCGAAGCCTAGCTCAGCAGCTGCAGCTTTACCATCCGCCAAAAGCCGCTGTCGATATGCTGGATCAGTCCAGGCCCTGGCGATGATCCGGGCACCGTTGCGTGGTACCCAGTCTTCTTCGGCCCGTTGATACGCTTGTTCAATAGCGGCGACTGGTTCCATGCCGCGCGCTTGCAGCACAGACTGGATCGCATTAATACGTTGTTCTACTGATGCAGATTTGTCGGAATTCATACCGTCTTCGTCCATTGTTATTGTTGCAGTTGCTTTTACTTCGTTCACTATACTGCCAGAAACGTCTGATCCGCTACATATCTTCAGACGCTTCTGGCAGTGAATCACCATATTTCTCAAGAATCATCGCACCGCCACCACGCGCGGCTTGATGCACAGCGACCGGCGTCTTGTCATCAAGCGACTGGTGAGGCCGATCTTCGTTTTGGAAAGCAAAGTACTCTCAGCTTTACAAGACTCCACCGCAACCTCGCCTGTCTTGTGTGCAGATGCAGAAGGTAAGTCACCAAATAACACTACGAAAAATAGGGATTTCAGGCGCTTCCCCTTTGGGTTACAGTAATGTCAGTAGAAGGCTGCGGTGCAGGCCTATTGAGGATTTTTGTCGTCAATGTATGTTGGCACGGATATTGCTTTCCTGACTTAGACTCATTGATATGTAACTCAGCACATGGCGCATCACACCTTAGACATCGACGCAGTCACTCACACCTTTGGGGCATTCACAGCCGTTGATGATGTGAGCTTATCTATTAGCGCTGGGGAGATTGTCGCCTTGCTCGGTCCTTCGGGATGTGGAAAAACAACTTTACTGCGCATCGTTGCCGGCTTTGTGACACAAAAAACGGGCAGGATCCGCATCGATGGCGCGTCCATCGATCATCTGCAACCCAACAAAAGAAACATCGGGATCGTGTTCCAAAACTACGCGCTTTTTCCACATCTAACCATTGGAGAGAACGTCGCCTATGGCTTGGAGGCTCGAGGTGTCGATCGTGTGGCCATCAAGAAAAAAGTCGCGCATTGCTTGGAGGTTGTCCAGTTACCCCATATTGCGGAGCGCTTTCCTCGGCAACTGTCTGGGGGTCAGCAGCAGCGGGTCGCATTGGCTCGCGTCATTGCGACCGAGCCGACGGTACTTTTGCTAGACGAGCCGTTTGGGGCGCTGGATAAAAACTTGCGCCTCGATATGCAAATCGAGATCAAGCGGTTGCAGCGGCAGCTCGGACTCACCGCTATTATGGTGACGCACGATCAAGAAGAGGCGATGAGTATTGCCGACCGCATCGCAGTGATGAATAAAGGTCATGTCGAGCAGTTCGGCACACCAACAGATGTGTATGACAGGCCGCAAACGCCTTTTGTAAATAGCTTTATTGGCTCAACCAACCTGCTACCCGGAGTCGTCAGGGCAAGCGAGTCCGGCGCAGATGTCATTGCACTCGACGCCGGCGCTGATATAGCGCTGCCGACTGCTGCCACTTTTCCAAAAGGCGCCCGCGTCGTGGTGTCCGTACGCCCCGAGCACTTAATGCTGGATTCTGAGCGTCAAGATGGCTATTGGCCTGTCGAGATTGGTTTGAATCTTCCTTTGGGACCTACGCTTGTTGTCGAGGCTTGGACTAAGGATCGCACTGCACTCAAGGTCACGATGCCAAGACTGGCACAACGCTCAACGCAAGGCACTGCTTGGTGCGGATTGCGTCCTGAGGCAATCCCCACAATATTTCCTGCCGCAGCTTAATACTCACCCCTTTAGGAGTTGTCATGTCTAGTCAGATCTCACGCCGCCATTTCTTGCAAAGCACTGCCGCCATTGCAGGCGCTGTTGCTTATCCTAATCTAGCCTTCGCCAAAGGCTCCGTCAGTAGTGCCATCTATCCCGGCGCTTGGGATGAGGCTTACAGAAAAATCGTGGCGCCTGCTCTTAAAAAGAACGCCGGTGTCGAGTTGGAATTACAACCACTTTTTGCAGTCGATCAGATTGCCAAAGCCAAGGCTGCGCGTGGTCGGCCTGTCTTCGATACCTTTGTTCTCGATCCAGGTCCAAGTGCGACCGGCAAGGCCGATAGTTTGTTTGAAAAATTTGATGCCAGTCAGTTGAAAAATGCCTCTGCTTTACAAGCCGGCCTGGTCGATGCCTTTGGCGTGCCGATCGCCGCGCAGTTTGTCGGGATCGCTTACAACCCCAAAAAATTTAGCAAGCCGCCAACAAAATGGGCGGATCTTTTTCAAGAGCCGTATCTCTCTCGTCTGGGTCTGACGGGTTTTCAAACGACCTTTGGCACGGTTGCGATCATTGAGTTTGCGAAGGCCTTTGGTGGGTCCATCACGAATGTTGATCCATTTTTTATAGAGTTGAAAAAAGTACTTAAAAAGGTTGCCGTGATCGGTGCGCCCGCTGCGATGCCAGGTTTGTTTCAGCAGGGACAATGCGATGTGATGTATGCGAACACACAAACTGTGGGCATTCTGAAGTCGCGTGGCGTTGATATTGAGTTTGTAGCGCCGGAAAGTGGCATCGCGACCTTCTTTACGACGATGCACATCGCCAAGGGCTCCGAGGATATCGCAAACGCGTACAAGTATATCGATACGGTGTTAAGCACGGAGGTGCAGGCCCAGTTGATGAAGCCGCCGTACTTTATGGCCCCTGTAAATTCCAAAGTCGCACTGGACGACTCGCTGCCAGTTAAGAGTCTGAGCGAAATGAGCAAAATGATTCAGCATGACTGGACTAAGATCAACCCACTGCGCGCCGAGTGGATTACCCGCTTTAACAAGGAAGTGTCTTGACACTAAAGCTTTCCCTGCAGGCACGCAGTTGGCAATTGATGTTGCCACTCGCACTTGCATTCCTTGCATTTTTTGTTGCGCCGCTGATGATTCTCTTTGTTGTCAGTGGCTTTGAAGACGACAAAATCACCCAAGTGGGTTTAAAGACTTGGGTGAGTTTTGTTGGCGATCCTTTCTACTGGGTCGTAACTGGTAACACGCTTAAGCTTGGTGTGCTGACGGTACTGGCAACTTTGTTGATTGGTTATCCGCTCGCGGTTGTGTACATGCGCGCAAGTCCGAGTGTGCAGAAAATTTTGATCTTGATCATCATCATGCCGATGTTGTTGTCGGTCGTGGTTCGAACCTTTGCGTGGATTGTGATCCTGGGGCGAGAGGGTGTGATTAATCAGACCCTGCTCAGCCTAGGGCTGACCTCTACGCCTTTACGACTATTGCAGACGGAGCTTGGGTTGATCATTTCGCTCACGCAAATTGAATTGCCTTTGATGGTGCTACCCCTCATCAGTGTGATGTCGCAGATTGATCCGAGTGTGCATGATGCTTCGTCCGCGCTGGGTGCTTCGCGCTGGAGGACTTTTTTCAAGGTCACAGTACCGCTGAGTTTGCCAGGCCTGATTGCGGGCTGTACGTTAGTTTTTGCTAGTTCGACGACTGCCTTTATTTCTCAATCTGTCATAGGTGGTAATCGTCTGGTCTATTTGCCTTTGGTCGTGTGGCAGCAATCTCTGGTGGTGTACAACTGGCCGCTGGCGTCGGTCGCTGCGGTGACCCTGTTGGTATCCGTGATGGGTTGCATTATTTTGTTGAATCTGGTTGGCCGCAAGAGTATGAGGTATCTAAATGTCTAGGCGTCATTCAGTCGGCGACGTGTCGCACGAAGTCGTGATTTACGGCCTAGCTGCCTTGGCGATTTTGGTGCTGCTCGGGCCGGTTGTTGTTATCCTGATCACTTCGTTTACGGACAGCCAGTCTTTGAAGTTTCCACCTCAGGGTTTTTCCTTGCAGTGGTACGAAAAGTTGTTTGACCCAAGTGAATCCAGACAGATACACAGAGCGGCTTTTAATACGCTTGAGGTAGCGTGTTGGGCAGCCGGTGCAGCGGCGTTGCTAGGTACCTGTGCAGCAATCGGAATTTCTTCGACCCGTTCGCGTTGGTCTAGGGCAGCCGATACTCTGTTTATGTCGCCCCTTATTTTGCCTGGTATTGCTTTTGGCTTGGCTGCCCTGATGTATTTTTCGCTGTTAGGTATCAGGCCTTCTTTAAAGCTGATTATTGTGGGCCATTTTGTGATGATCGTGCCGTTTGTCCTGCGGACAACACTAGCAAGCCTCACACAGCTGGATCCCTCACTGACTGAATGCTCAGCGAGTCTCGGTGCGACGCGCCTCTACACTTTTAGGCGGATTACTTTGCCCGTGATTTTTCCTGGAATCGCGGCAGGCACTTTTATGGCGTTTATGGCCTCAGTCGATAACGTCCCAGTTTCTCTGTTTTTATCCGGACCCAAGAGCGACATGCTGCCGATACGGCTCTGGGGAATGATGGAGTCCACCTTGGATGTGCGAGTCGCAGCCGTTTCGGGTGTACTGATCATTTCGGTTCTTGTTTTAATGTTACTCATGGAACGTTTAACTGGCTTAAGTCAGCGCATCAAGGGTTAGCCTCGGTTACTCACTGTTACTCTATTTTGGATATCCTTATGAAAACTATCACGATCAAGCCTCTCAATGCCAAAGACTTCGCACCTTTTGGTGAGGTCCTTGAGATGCCAGAAAAGCCTGGACGTATTTATTTTCAGGATGCGCTGGGTAATCTGAGACCGCATGCCATAGCGTCTTTGTCGACTACGGTTAAAGAGCC
>CAMCZQ010000144.1 GCA_945887835.1 Bordetella parapertussis
GGCCTTGGTCGACGAGCTTGGCGCCTGTGGGTAGATTTGGAAAAGATAAATCGACAGTACCCGCTAAAAGGTGTGGCATTAGGCTGCCAGCGCCTTTGTAGGGGATGTGAAGCATATCCACCCCTGAAAGCTGCATAAAAAGTAAGCCTGACAAATGGAGAGATGACCCCACGCCTGAAGAGGCCCAGTTGATTTTTCCGGGGTTGGCGCGACCGTAATCGATTAAGTCTTTAACTGTTTTAAATTTCGAGTTAGCAGGCACCACCAACACATTAGGCCCCGACAGAACCTGACCAATGGGTGTGAAGTCTTTGGTGGGATCGTATTTAGCATCTGGATAAATGAGAGGATTGGTGACATGCCCGATCGAGGTGTAAAAAAGGGTGTAGCCATCTGGGGGTGAGCGACGGACATAGTCAGTCGCTAGGTTGCCATTTGCACCGGGCTTGTTTTCAACAATGACCGATTGCCCAAGGATCCTAGTAAACGAATGGGCAATTTGCCTGCCGACGGTGTCGGTTGAGCCACCAGGTGTGAAGCCAATCACAATTTTGATTGGTTTGTTTGGAAACTCACTCGTTTGAGCAGATGCTGTGGCAACCGCAAAACAAGCAATACCTAAAGCTGCCACTGTTGGCATGAGTGTTTGAAACGTTTGCTGAAATGAGATCATTTTTGCTCTTGGTAAGTGACTAGTGTTTTAGGGCTGTCGGTTGTGAACTGCGCGTCGATTGAGAAACATGGGGATAAAGCCAAGCAGCAGTCCTCCCAAACCGATTAGGTTTGTCAGCAGATCAAAAGAGGCAGCACTTAATAGAGCAATAAAAACCATAAACGCTGCGCTAAATAGGGGCCACCAAATATGGGTCAGCATCGTGCTGAAATTGCCTCTTAAAAGCGTGCGGTAATGCCAGGCACAGGCAAAACCGGCCAAGCTCATATAAAAGCAAATTTGAAAGCCAATTGCCGAGACAGACTTATTTAAAATATCTTTGACTGAGGGCAGATAAGACGAGGCAAACAATAAGATGACGCCAAGCAGCCAAATCACAAGCGTGGCAACCCAAGGCGTCTGCCACTCAGGGTGGATTTTGCTGTAGCGTGCGTGCAAGACTCGGTCTCGCGACATCGCGAATAACGTGCGACTAAATTGCAAGAGCTGAGTTTCGATTGTGCCGATGGTTGAAAGAATCGTCGAGAGCACGGCCAGGTAGCCCCAAGGTTGTGGAAACAACTTGTCGGCGATGGCATACAGAACGTTGGTATTGGCTTGCGCGATTTCTTCGTCAGTTAGCACAATTAACACCACGATCACAATGATGACGTAAAACAGCATTAAATTTACCATGGACCAGAACGCACCTTTGCTCGAGGGCAAAGGAGTTCCGCCTTTGGTCTCTTCACCTAAATTCATGGTGACGTCCCAGCCCCAGTAAAAAAAGATGGCCGTCAGGGCGCCGGTTGCAAAGGTCTCTAAAGTAAAAGATAAGGGTGAGATCCAAGCAAACGAGGGTGCGTGAGCGGGCCTGGCGCCGTATTCAATGAAGGCGCCGACGATCAGTGCCAACACGATGCTTGATTCAATGAGAGTTAAAAGTAATTGCGCGTAGCTGGCGTGCTTGATGCCTTTGCTGACAACAGCCGTGACCAACGTTAGCCATAGGGCGGCAAAGGCAGTAACCCAAGCGGTATTTTCAATTGTGCTCTCGTTGACAAAATCGAGTGCCGACAGGATTTTGAGTGTTGAAGTGGCCGCCGGAATCGTCGCAGACACCATAAAAATGACTGAGGCCACAAGCAGGCCCCAGCCAGCAAAAAACCCCCAGCTCGGCCCAAACACTGCGCCTACCCAGGCATAGGTTGCACCCGCATGCGGCTTCATTTTGTTCAGATTAATAAACGCAAACAAAATGCCAAACATAATCAGGCCGCAATAAAACACGCTGCCCACTGAAAGAACACCCACAGAGGCGACGATGACCGCCGTGGTGACTGCGACGCTAAAAGCAGGTGCTGAGCCCGCCACCCCCATCACGGCAGATTCAAACGTGCCAAGCGAACCGCTGGCCAAACCTTTTTCTAGTGACATATTGCGACCAAATAATTGCGTTAAAAGTGGAGTCTACTTTTTTAGTAGATAACGCGGCATAAGTCTAGAGCGCCGTCAACGTTCTATTTGTTTCGCACGATTCTGAGCATTGCCTCAAGCCCTAAAAAATACGACTGCAAACCTAAGCCCGCAACCATACCCACACTAGTTTCGGCCAAGACCGAGTGGATCCCGCGTTTTTCAATATTGGTCATGTGCACTTCGATATATGGAAAACTGACTGCTCGCAGACAGTCTCTTAGCGCGTAACCCGCATATAAAAATCCTGCGGGATTCATGACCAAACCTTCAACCCCCTCATCGACTGCCTGGTAGAGTCGAGCAATCGCTTCGCCCTCGAGGTGGGTATAGAAGATCTCTAAGTCGTAAGTGTTGGTGCGAGCATGCTCGTTCAACAGTTGATCAAGCTCTGCTGCGGTGGTCGTGCCATAAAGCTCGGGCTGCCTGCGCCCAAGATAGGTCATGTTGGGCCCCTGTAACACAAGTAGTTTGGTCATTTCGATTTAAATTTGAAGGTCAATCGCGAAGATGGACTTAGTAAAACACAAATTTTGCGAGTCAAGCTCAACAGGCTTGAACTTTTACCGTCTGTAGCATGATTGGTTTAACCAAAATCTGATAGCTGTCGCGATCAAAATCTTGTGGGTTAAACGTGGTGATTTGGCTGGCTTGACCAGTCTTAGAGCACCAAGTTTCTAGGTGGCACCAGTTATTGACACGATGTCTTTGCACCCAACCATCATTTTCTTCAATTAATTCAACTGGGCCACGATATGGCCAGACTTCTACTTGCAAATCCATCAGGGCGGCTGACAGCCTCTCGTCATGCAAAGCGCGAGCTTCTTTCCCCACGCAAGCACCCAGACACGTTTTGATTTGCAAGCCAAAGCAGCCGCGAGTCGAGGTTTTTTCTAGCCCCAAAACTACTTTGCACAGGCCATGCTGTTGCGCAAGCTCGTTGAGTTTTTGTTTGGCAGCATGATTAGACGAAAATAAGCCGAACAGTTTAGGAGTTGTGCCAAGGTTGACCGTCTTGCTGTCAACGATTTCGAGGGTTGTGCCTTTGTCTGTTTGACGCAAGCGAATAGAAGAGAATCTTCTCACGCGCTTTAAGCGTTGATTGAACAAAGGGCTTTGCTCTTTAATCATTCTAGATTCAAGCAATAACGCGCCAAGCTCACCCGCCGTCTCAATAAAATCGATGTGACGTGTCTGGGCAATCATGCCGGCTTCGTCAGGCGTGCGCAAGTGGCTCAAGACACGGCTACGAATATTGACACTCTTGCCGATGTACAGTGGGAGGGTGCCTTGCCCCTTAAAGACATATACACCCGAGCCAGTTGGTAACGCAGCCAAACTATCGGGATCAATTCTGTGCTGCACGTAAAGTGTCCCGTTCATTGCAAGCCTAAGACATCATCTTTGACGGCAACCATGTCGCAACCTCAGGCACATACCAAAGTAACGCGACTGCAAGCACTAACAGAATAAAGAACGGAAACGACGCTCTAGACACGAAGGCGAGACTTTTTCCTGTCATCCCCTGCAGCAGAAATAAATTCATGCCGACAGGCGGGGTGATCAGCGACATTTCGACAACTAACACCAAGTAGATCCCAAACCAGATCAAATCAATACCGGCGAGCTTAATTGCCGGAAGGATGATCGAGCTCACGATCACAACGATCGAGATGCCGTCGATAAAACAACCTAGAATAATAAAAAGTATTGTTAAGTATGCGATCAGATGCACTGGGCTCAGATTCATTCCTGTGATCCATTCTGCAAGCAACCTCGGCACCCCAGAATAGTCCATGGCCAAGCCCAAAAATGCTGCACACGATAAGATCAGCGCAATCATGCACGATGTTTTCATCGCGCTCATCACAGAGTCAACGAGAGAGTTCCAAGTGAGTGCGCCAGAGAGGCCAGCGAGAATCAGGCTGCCCAACACGCCCACTGCCGCTGCCTCGGTGGCCGTAGCAATGCCCGAATAGATTGAGCCGATTACAGCAACGATCAGGCTGATGATCGGCAGAAGACGTAGTGTGGAGAGAATCTTTGTTTTAAAACTGACTTTTAAATCATCAGGCGGAACCTTTGAGGGATTCAACAGCGCCCAAAGCGCGATGTATCCAGAAAAAAGAATCACCAGAGCCAAGCCTGGCAGAACGCCGGCGATGAAGAGCTTTGGTATCGATTGCTCTGCCGCGACGCCATAGACAATCATGATGATTGACGGGGGGATCATCAGACCAAGAGTTCCGGACCCAGCAAGCGAGCCAATCGACATGTAGGAGTCGTAGCCACGCTTGTTGAGTTCGGGTAAAGACATACGCCCGATCGTGGCGGCTGTGGCCAATGACGAACCAGAGACTGCGGCAAAGATACCAGAGCCGATGACATTGACATGCAACAGGCGCCCCGGCAACCGGCCAAGCCAAGGCGCGAGCCCCGCGAACATATCTGCCGAGAGGCGGGTGCGAAATAATATTTCACCCATCCAGATGAATAACGGCAGTGCGGTCAGCGTCCAGCTCGAACTTGCGCCCCATACCGAGGTTGCAAATACTGCACCAGGGCTTGCTTGAGAAGACAGGGCAATGCCAAGTACACCTACAAGAGCAAGCGTGAGTGCAACCCATAGCCCAGTGGCAAGTAAGAGAAACAGAAATACGATCAGTGCAATAGAAAGTAGCGCGCTATCCATGTCTTTACTCCGCTTGGTTTGACTGCTCGGAGGCAAGAAAGAACTTTTCTTCGTTTTGTGTAATGGTCGCACAGAGAGCATCCACACACGAAATCAGAAAGATCAACATCCCAAGGAGCATCCCCATCTGTGGGATCCAGAGAGGGATTGGCACCATGCCAGGTGTTTTTTCATCAAAGTCAAAAGACTCCCAGGTCATGTGTCCAACATGGAAGGTCAGATACGTTAATAGCCCGACAGCCATTGCCAGGCAGAGCACGTCATATTTTCTTTTTGTCGAGAGTGAAAAGCGATCAATCAGCAGCGTGACGCGAACATGTATCCGGTCTCTGAAGGTAGCAGCTAGCCCTAAAAATGACGAGGCAACCATGCAATATCCGGCAAACTCATCTGCAGACTTGACTGCGATGCCGAGTTGACGACCAAACACATTGGCGATGACAAATACGGCGATCAGCACAAAAAATACACCTGCCAACACGCCCGCACCATCGTAGATTCGATTCAGAACAGCACGCATGCAAGCCTCTATTAATTTGGGTATTTGTTGCGCATTTCGGAATACGTTGACAAATTCGATAGTTTCATGAAACGATGATTAGTGTCAACGTAGATTGACGTAGAGTGCTCGACGGCATAGTCGGACATTTATTCTTATTCAGACAAATACCGGAGACAACATGAAACAAGCAAGTTTACTAGGAATTTTCATGTCGCTAGCGATGGCACTTTGTGCAAACGCACAAGCGCAAATCAAATGGGATATGGCCACCCCTTATTCAGATTCGAACTTTCACACTCAGAACATTCGTTTGTTTGCAGAGGATGTGAAGAAGGCGTCGGGCGGCAAGATTGAAATTTTGGTGCGTTCGAATGGCTCAATGTTTAAGATGCCCGAAATCAAACGCGCCGTGCAATCTGATCAAATCCAGCTCGGTGAAATTCTTCTGTCGGCTTACGCAAACGAAGATCCCATGTTTGAAGTGGACACCATTCCGTTTCTGGTTCAGGGCTATGACCAAGCCAAGAAGTTGCATGCGTTGAGTAAGCCGTATATTGAGGCGCGCTTGCGCAAAACGCGTTTGGTGCCGCTGTTCTATGTGGCGTGGCCAGGGCAGGGTATCTTAAGTAAAGGCGCGTTTGCAAAAGTAGAGGACATGAAAGGATCGAAGTTTCGCGCCTCGAGCCCCACGACTGCCAGCTTTGCCACACTGACTGGCGCAGTGCCCGCAATCATTCAGTCGGCAGAAATCGCTCAGGCGTTTTCGACTGGCACCGTTGATTCAACCATGACCTCCATTGCGACTGTTGTTGAATTACAGGCTTGGCAATTTACAAAATTTTTCTATGATGTGCGCGCTATGCATAGCCGAGATGTGGTGTTTATCAATGAAAAAGCGTTTTCGAGTTTGTCAGACGATTTAAAGAAGGTGGTGCTAGAGGCCGCAGCGAAAGCTGAAACACGGGGCTGGGAAATGAGCGCCGAAGTGAGCCGTGTGGCGAATGATAAGGCGACATCAAACGGCCTGACCGTTCAGGCGGCGAATCCTGCCTTTAACGCGCAACTGCGTGAGATCGGCAAAAAGATGACGACTCAATGGGCTGCCAAAGCAGGTGCAGACGGCGATAAATTACTGAAGTCACTCGCAGACGCAAAATAGTGCCTCGTTGGTGTTTTCATTATTCTTAAGGAGCGATTCATGAGCGTTGCTGAAACCGTTTTAAAACCACGGGTGCCGTATTGTTGTCGATATTTATGAAACCTAATTTGTTCGCGAACGGCACAGAGTTCTTTGTTAAATAGAGTTCAATTGTGGCGCTCTGAATGGCACGACTTGGCGAAGTGCGATTTGAGCGAGTGTTGGCGAACTAAGACGTACTCTCTTGGCACACCTGCGCTATGGTTAAGAAGATAGGTGAAAAGGTATTGGGCAATTGAAGTTACCCGAAACTCTAGTAGACTTTCTATCAGTTAGGGTTTTTAGCCGAGGTCATCATGTGCAGGTGGGTCGCTTACGCTGGTCCTGAGATTTACCTTGAAGACTTGATCTTCAATCAAGAGCATTCTATTGTGAATCAGAGCTTGGCTGCAAACCAGTCGGCGTGGGTCGTCAATGGTGATGGCTTTGGCGTGGCCTGGTACACCAAGCGCACTACACCTGGGTTGTTTAAAGACATTCTGCCCGCCTGGAACGACAGTAACCTACGCTCAATTGCGGCGCATATCCAGACAAAATTATTTTTTGCTCACGTTCGCGCTACCACCGGCACTGCGGTCAATAGAAGCAATTGCCATCCGTTTATTTGGCAAAACTGGACCTTCATGCACAATGGCAAGATTGGCAACTGGCATGACTGCCGAAAAGATGTCGAAGATCTCATTGACCATGTGCACTACCCGCACAGAGAAGGCACCACAGACAGTGAAGCCTTGTTTTTAGTAGCACTCAGCAAAGGCTTGATTCATGATCCCATCAGAGCCTTTCATGAGACTTTGCATGCTGTCAGAAAAATCATGGAGAAGCGCCACTCGGACGAACCGATGCGAATTTCTTGTGCACTCACCAATGGTCAAGAGATCTGGGCCTTTAGGTATTCAAGTGATGACCAGTCTCCTAGCATGTACTTTGGTTCACCTCACACGCGTGCCAGCGAAGACAGCAGCCACTCAATTACTACCATCGCCTCAGAGCCCTCAGACGCAGAGGCCGCACACTGGTTCAAGGTCGAAGAGCGCAGTGGTGTGCATTGGACACAGCGTGGGTTACAGCATTTCAAGCTCACGATTTGAAGCGTTTGAGACCCTGCGCTAACTATTAAGGAAAAAAATGACAGACGTTACGCATCATCACGCTGATCTAGGCGATGTCATTTTGCATTACATCACTGCAGGCGAGGGCTTCCCACTCGTGTTGTTACACGGGATCCCCCAGACGTGTCATGAATGGCGCTATGTCATGCCCGCTCTTTCTAAAAAGTTTAGAGTGATTGCGCCAGATTTACGTGGGCTAGGTGACTCATCCCATCCTGTATCTGGCTACGATAAAAAAACAATGTCTGATGATATTTGGCGTCTGCTCAAGTCGTTAAATATTGATTCATTCTTTTTAGTCGGTCACGACTGGGGCGGCCCAACGGCATTTTCGCTAGCAGCGCAACACCCCGAGGCTGTTAAAAAACTGGCGATTCTTGATGTGGCGATCCCTGGCGATGGTGCAGATTTTTCACAAAACGGGCGTCGCTGGCATCACCCGTTGTTTCGCACGCCTGATCTTCCTGAGGCGCTGTTTTTAGGTGGACGCGAGCATTTAATCATTAACTGGTTATTTGATAACTACGGTTATCTTCCAAACTGCATCGCTGAAGAAGACCGAAAAGAATATCTAAGAACCTACGTTAAACCTGGTGCAATGCGGGCGATGTTTAGCATCTATCGAGCGTTACCCCAAGATGCAGAAGATAATGCAGCGATGGTCAAAGCCAATGGCAAACTCAAGATGCCTGTGTTAGCACTTGGAGGCGACAAAAGCTTTGGACGAGGGATGGAGGTTCTTGAATCCGTACAACGAATGGCCGAAAACGCGAGTGGTGGTTTGGTGCCGAACAGTGGCCACTGGGTCACTGAAGAGCAGCCTGAATTTATTGCGAAGGCTTTATTAGATTTTTTCAATCCAACACCAGCCACGCAACAAACGGCACCGTGACAACGCTGATGACCGTTGAGGCTACGATCACGGCTGACACACGTTCGGGATCGGCTCGATAGCGTTGCGCCAGCACGAAGATATGCCCAGCTGAGGGCATTGCGGCAATCACAACGCCTGTCTGCCACCAAAATGGGTCAAGCTCAAGCAGCTTGGCCAGCACCAACCAAATCAGCACGGGATACAGCGCGAGCTTAGCCAAGGCAATCGATAGCGCTGCAACAATCCCGGCGCGGTCGATCTTTTGGATCGCTAGGGCAGCGCCCAGTGCAAAGAGAGCGGTTGGTCCGGCAG
>CAMCZQ010000145.1 GCA_945887835.1 Bordetella parapertussis
TGATTCAGGTGGCGATGTTTGTGGTGATGCCGCCTTTGTTGATCAAGCTAGGTGGTTTGACGTCAGTTGAACTCTGGAAAGTCTATTTGCCCGTGATTTTTGGTTCGTTTATTTTTATGGTGCCCCTGATTTTTGTTGCTGAAAAGTGGCGGGCCCATCGTGCGATGTTGCGAATGACCGTCGCTGGGTTGGTGGTGGTGTGTGCGTTGTTGCCGGCCGCCAGCCAAAGTTTTTATTTGTTAGCTCTGGGCTTAACGGCATTTTTTGTGATGTTTAACGTGCTTGAAGCACTGCAACCTTCACTGGTTTCGCGGGTGGCACCGCCAGAGCTTAAAGGCTTGGCGCTTGGTTTTTATAATACGGCCCAAGCGGTTGGATTGTTTTTAGGTGGCACCCTTGGCGGGGTGTTGGTCGTGTGGGGAGGTGCAGCCACTGTATTTTGGGCGGCTTGCGCGTTATCAGCGTTGTGGCTGCTTGTGACCTGGGGTTTGCAGCCGCTAGGGACGAAGCACTAACAGGGCCTGACCGATATTGTCATCGGTCAGGTTGCGACCAAAGACAGTGAGTTACTCGGCCTGAATCCCCGCAGCCTGAACAACCTTGGCCCAACGCTCAAGATCCTGAGCTAAATACGCCCTGAACTCTGCAGGTGAATTGCCACTAGGCGTGGCGCCCAAATCCTTCATCCGCTTAATCACTTCGGGTTGCTTGAGCGCCAAGTTCATCGCTGCATTCAGTTTATTGACGATTGCCTCGGGCGTACCGGCAGGTGCCAATAAGCCCACCCACGGTGCGGTTTGCTCAAAGTCTTTGTAGCCAGACTCATCCATGGTGGGCGCGCCTGCAAACTCGGCGATCGGCTTGCTGGTGCCAACCGCTAAGACTCTTAAGCGCTTGTCGGCAACCATGTTAGCGATACCAATCATGGGATAAAACATAAAGGACACGCGCCCTGCAATCACTTCGGTCAGCGCCGGGGCATTGCCGCGAAAGGGCACATGCAGCATCTTGACCCCTGCAATGGTCGCCATCAGGGCCCCTGCCAAGTGTGCTGAACCACCATTGCCGGCTGAGCCGTAGCTAATGCCGTCGGGGCTCTTTTTGGCAGCAGCCACTAAATCCGCCACCGTTTTATACGGGGCGTCAAAAGCGGTGACGACCACTAAAGGCAAAACCGCACCTAAAGAAATCGGCGCAAAATTCGCTAAAGGATCGTATTCAGCTTTCTCTTTAAGCAGCACCCGATTGACATTATGTGAGAGCGACGCAAACAACAGTGTGTAGCCATCTGGATTGGCTTTTGCCACTTCTTTTGTGGCGATCAGTGAGTTGGCACCCGTGCGATTTTCAACGACAACGGGTTGCCCGAGTGTGCCTGTCATGTGCTGGGTCACAATTCGGGCCATCACATCAGCAGGCCCGCCTGCCGCAAAGCCCACCAAGACCTTGATCGTTTGATTGGGATACGTAGAGGTTTGCGCGATGGTCCCTGAGTTAAATACACACAGAGCCGTCAGCAATAGGGTGGTTGCAATTTTTTTCATTTAGGGTTCACGCCGCCATTGGAAAATATCGATCTGCCATCACCTGACAGCGCTTGATAAAGCGATGCTCGTCAGGGGTGTAGTCGGCCACAGCGTTGTGAATCGTACCCATGTTGTCCCACATCAGTACGTCGCCGGCGGTCCAAAGATGACGGTAACGAAATTGCGGTTGTAACTGATGCTCGAATAAAAAGTTCAGGATCTCGTCGCTTTCTTTTTCGGGTAGCTCGTTGATACGCATCGCATAGCCAGGATTGGCATACAGAACCTTTTCGCCCGTAATCGGATGCGTTAAAAAAATAGGGTGCGACACCGGGGGCTTGGTTTTTAGCTGCGCCTCAGTCAGGGGTGGGCGCGTACAACCGGGTTGCTTGCGCATGTTTTCCCAAAATTTATTAAAGTCATGCAATACGGTCATGCCCTCGAGTTTCTTTTTCAGTTCGTCAGGTAATGCGACGTAAGCCGCCCGCATGTTTGAAAACTCGGTATTACCCAGCGACTTGCCATCGCGGTGCGGGATTTCAAGGCCGTACAGGACGTTGGTAAAGGCGATCATCTTGCTGTAAGACATATCGGTGTGCCAGTCTTGTCCGGCATCGGCTAGCCCCAAAGGCTTGCCGTCGACCTTTTTGTTCGACAAAATCATCACTTCGGGGATGCTAGGGTCTTGATACATGTTGGCCACGTTGACCTCGAGCGTGCCAAATGTGCTACTAAAGTTTTTTAGCTGCGCCGAAGTGAGGGTTTGCTTTGAAAACCACAGCACGCCGTGTTTTCCCAACAGGCCTTCAATGGTTTTATATTGTTCTTGTGACAAGGGTTGCGAAAGGTCGATGTTGTCGACACGGGCACCAAGGCCTTGTCCGCTAGGGGTCGCTTGAAGCATCAGTCTGTCCGTTCGGTTGAGTGTTGAACCAGCCTAAATAATATACTCTGTCGAGCACCAAAGCGTAGTTTGCAGGCGTTCGTCTACGCGCCAGCGGGCGGTTTGCTTGGGGTAGAGTGGTTGGATCGTGCAGAGGCGCAGCCGCGGGTGGTTTTTAAGTCAAAACCTGCCGTAAACTGTCTGCCATGCGTAGTTTTGCGTCTAGCACTGGCTTGCAGCTAGGGTCATGATGGCGTCTAGTACGGGCCCGCAAGGGCGTCAATGAATAAAGTTTTTAAGGAGCTCGTTATGGCCTCGGTCAATAAAGTAATTTTGATGGGTAATCTTGGACGCGACCCCGAAGTGCGTTACAGCCCCGACGGTGCGGCCGTGTGCAACGTGTCAATTGCCACCACGAGTAGCTGGAAAGACAAAACCTCGGGCGAGCGTCGCGAAGAAACCGAATGGCACCGCGTGGTGTTTTACAACCGCTTAGCCGAAATTGCCGGTGAATACCTGCGTAAAGGCCGCCCTGTTTACGTTGAGGGTCGCATTAAAACCCGCAAATGGCAAAACAAAGAAGGCGTTGACCAATTCACGACCGAAGTGGTTGCTGACAACATGCAATTGTTAGGCGGGCGTGAGGCCGGTGAGGGTGGTGCCGCGGCGGGTGGCGAGGGCGGTTCAGGTGCGCCACGTCCCGCAGCGCGTGCCCAACAAGCTGCACGTCCATCTGCGCCGGCCGCGGGTGGCGCGAATCTATCTGATATGGATGACGATATTCCGTGTTCAGTGCTTGGTGAGGCTAAAAAACCGGCGAAAGCCGGTTTTTTAGTTGAGTCTGAAAGCGCGTATGACGATCTAGGCGTCCAAGCGCTTAGAGTCTTTAAGCGCCTAACAATACACGCCCAATTGCCATTGCTGCGCCTGCTTGCGCAGGCTCAATGACCGGAATCCCCAACTGTTGTTCAAGCCAGCTGCGATGCTCGGCCATGCCAGCGCAGCCCAGCACCACGACATTGGCCTGCTTTTCGTCACGTAACCGTGTGCCAACCGACAGCAAGCCCGCGCGGGTACGAACCGAGTCAGACAACTCAACGACCTGCATGCCAAGCGGCAAGTCGCCCGCCACGCGATCTAAAATTCCCATCGCACCAAAGGCGCGCAGATGTCGCGAAATCGATTGCTGCAAGATCGCGATCACGCCGACTCGATGACCGCGAGTCATCGCCGTGAACATGGCCGACTCCATGACGCCCAAAACGGGCTTGCGGGTGGCTTCTCGAACCGCATGCAGGCCAGGGTCGCTAAAGCAGGCAATCACATAGCCAGCGGCCGCGTCACCGTGCTCAGCATCAAGCTTGCGCACCAGGTTAACGAGCGGTAGCGTCACGTTTTCGACGTCGAGCTGGCATTGAATACCAGGCGGGCCCTCGGCGAGCGTCAGGCAGCGCAGTTTGGGGCCACCCGCGATCCGCAACGAAGCCAGTCCGGCATCAAAGGCATTGGTCACTGCCTGCGTTGAATTGGGATTGATCAAAAAAATAGTGCGATCCATGGCAAAAATCCTTTAGCGCTGGCTGGCAAGATTAACGACGACGTAATAATCTTACCGTGCTTAGGCAAATTCGCCACCCAACGGGCAACTTATTGCTATGCTTACTCGGGTGAGCCGTTAAGAGTCGCAGCGATCAAGCTACGCTCGCTTGAGCTCACAACTGCGCGGTGTCGTGCAGCAAAATTTTCAGGAGGCATCATGGATTTAGGGATTCGCGGCCGACAGGCACTTGTGTGTGCCTCAAGTAAAGGCCTGGGATTGGCCTGCGCGCAGCAGTTGGCGCGCGAAGGGGTTGAGTTGGTGATGCTGGCGCGCGGGCAAGAGGCGCTTGAGGCGGCCGCACAAAGTATTCGTGCCGAGACCGGAGTGAAGGTCATCACGATTGCAGCCGACATTGTCACGCCAGAGGGTCGCGCAAAGGTACTGGCGGTGTGCCCTGCTCCAGATATTCTGGTGACCAACGCGGGTGGCCCCAAGCCGGGCAATTTTCGTGAATGGAGCCGCGAAGACTGGCTGGCGGCGGTGGACGCCAACATGATTACGCCGATTGAATTGATACGCGCGACCGTTGATAAAATGATCGAACGTAAATTTGGCCGCATCGTGAATATTACCTCGATGTCGGTGAAACATCCGATTGAGCATCTTGGTTTATCGAATGGTGCGCGTGCCGGCTTAACGGGGTTTATCGCGGGGCTGTCTCGTCAAACGGTTAAACATAATGTGACGATCAACAACTTGTTACCCGGCCCGTTTGCCACCGATCGTTTGTTGCAAACCACTGAAAAATTAGCGCGCGACAGCGGTAAAAATATCGATGAATTTATGGCATTGCGCCAAGCCGCTGTACCAGCAGGCCGCTTTGGAACACCTGCTGAATTTGGTCAGGCCTGTGCATTTTTGTGTAGCGCAAGCGCGGGCTTTATGACGGGGCAAAATTTATTGCTTGATGGCGGCATTTACCCAGGAACCCTCTAAGTGACGACTCCAACACTCGACTTTGACCTCACCATTCGCAATGGCCGCATCTCAACCGACAGCACAACGTTTTTTGCTGATATCGGCGTGCGAGATGGTGTGATTGTGGCGATTGCAAAAAACTTGCCTAAGGGCAAGCGTGACATTGATGCGACGGACCGCTGGGTATTGCCCGGCGGCATCGACAGCCATTGCCATGTCGAGCAACTATCGGGCATGGGCATGATGTGTGCCGATGATTTTTATAGCGCAACGGTGTCTGCCGCATTTGGCGGCACCACCACGATCATCCCGTTTGCCGCGCAACATCGCGGCAATCAAATCCCCGAGGTGGTTGCCAGTTACGCAAAGCTTGCCGCCGAGAAAGCCGTGATCGATTACGGGATTCATTTGATCTTGGCCGACCCCACGGAAGAGGCGCTGACCACGCACTTGCCTGCAGTGATTCGCGAGGGCATTACGTCGTTCAAGATCTATATGACTTACGACCGAATGAAGCTCGACGATTATCAAATCTTAGATGTGCTTGAGGTGGCGGGACGCGAAGGCGCGTTAGTGATGGTGCACGCCGAAAACAATGACATGATCCGCTGGATTGCCAAGCGTTTGGTCGAGCGCGGTTTGACAGCACCCAAGTACCACGCGGTGGCTCACACCCCGCTGGCTGAGACCGAAGCTACGAATCGTGCCGTTGCGTTGGCCACGCTCATGGATGTGCCCTTGCTGATTGTGCATGTCTCAGGCCTTGAAGCCGTGCGCGTGATTCATTCGGCGCAAGCGCTTGGCTTGCCGATTCATGCCGAAACTTGTCCGCAGTATTTATTTTTAACCGCAGAAGACATTGATTTGCCCGGCACGGAAGGCGCCAAGTTTTGTTGCAGCCCACCTCCGCGTGATCCTGAATCACAAGAGGCGGTATGGCAAGGTTTGATCAACGGCACCTTGCAAATGTTTTCGTCAGATCACGCGCCTTATCGTTACGACACCAGTGGCAAGCTGCCCAAGGGTGAGGCCACGACCTTTAAAGATATGGCCAACGGCGTGCCCGGAATTGAAGTACGCCTACCTTTGTTGTTTTCTGAAGGCGTATTGAAAGAGCGCATGAGTATCGAACGTTTTGTGGCAGTGACGGCCACCAACCACGCGATGACCTACGGGTTATATCCCCGCAAGGGCACGATCGCCGTGGGAAGTGATGCGGATGTTGCCATCTGGAATCCAGAAAAAAAGGTCACGATTTCAACCAGCATGTTGCACGATAACGTGGGGTACACGCCCTACGAAGGTAAACAAATCACTGGGTGGCCCGAAGTGGTGATCAGCGCCGGGCGCGTCGTTGTTGAACACGGCACCCTGCACGCCGAGCGCGGGAGTGGTCGTTTTATTAAGCGCGGCACCCCCGAACCTGTTTTGCGCCAGCGCTTAAGTGGCAATCCCAATTCGATTATGCGGAAATACTTTAGTTAATTAGTGCGCAGTTTTTCAGCCAAGGCGTGCAAGCTGATTGCTTGTGCGCCTTGGCGCAGCGGTAGAGTTTCGCTGCCTGGGTAAATCACATAGCGCTCTTGAATTTTAAGATCGTCGCACGCGACACTAAAACCTTTTTCTGGGCTTGGCGTCATCGAACGTTTCACTTCGATGGCGATTTCGGGTTTGCCCCCCTTTTCAAAAATCAGATCGATTTCTGCACCGCCTTGCGAACGATAAAAATAAGGCGTGCGGCGTTCGCCCGCTGAGATGACGAGGCTCTCGATCGCGTGACCCTCATAACTGAGCCCGCACACGGGGTGCCCTAATAAATCATCAAGCGTTTCGAGTGACAGTAGCGCATGCAGAATCCCGCTGTCACGCACATAAACTTTGGGTGACTTGACCAAGCGCTTGCCGACGTTGCCAATATAAGGGGCAAGTCGACGTAACAACTGCAAGTCAACCAATAAGTCAATGTAGCGGTCAACGGTGGGGCTGGAGACACCCAAGGCGCTCGCGATGCGAGATTGATTGAGCATGCCGCCTTGTTGGTGTCCGATCATGGTCCAAAGCCGAGCGATCGTTTGAGCGGGCATTCTCGGTGCAAACATCGGTACATCGCGCTCAAGATAACTGCGAATGAAATCGCGCCGCCAGGTCATGCTGACCGCGTCATCGGGCGCCAGTAGGCTTTCTGGGAATCCGCCTCGTAGCCAAAGTGTGGGCTCGTCGATCTGCGCGGTGTATGCCTCGCCGATATCAAGCGGCGCAATGTCTAGATAGGCTACGCGCCCAGCGAGCGTTTCGCTGGATTGCTGCATGAGATCGAGTGCGGCAGAGCCAAGTAGCAAAAATTGTCCGCTTCGTTGCCCTGCTCGACGGCGTTCGTCAATAATGCCCCGCAAGATTTCGAAGATCCCGGGCAGGCGATGGATCTCATCCAGGATGATGAGCTTGTTGCCCTGCGCGCGCAGATAGGCATCCGCTTCTTGCATTTTGTTGCGATCGGCTGGGCGTTCAAGATCAAGATAAATTGAGCCAGTGGGCCAGTCTTGGGCGATCTGGCGGGCAAGCGTTGTTTTGCCAACTTGGCGGGGCCCAAGTAGCACCACGGCAGGGGTATGCGCGAGCCGCTGACGAACAATTATTTCTGCTTGACGAGGTATCATCCTGACAATTTTAACACCTATCGTTAAATTTGGGAGGATAAATTGCATTTTTAGCTAAAAGTGATGCTATCCATGGCCAGCTGTTGTACATCATTTCGCGGCTTAAATAGTGCGGGGGGCGTTAGCCCCTGCTGCGTCTAGGGCAAAAAACAGGGGTAAAAAGCGGTCGTCAATGCTGTGGGCTGCCCAAATTACAAGCTTACCCAAAAGAGGCTACCATTTTGCATCACTCACAATTTCAGGTGTTTTATGTCCAGCTCAGACGACAAAAAAAATAGTCACTCGATCAACCCTGCCGCCAGCGAAGACGGGATATCAAAGGGTTTAGCCAATTACGGCGATCGCGGATTTTCATTGTTTTTGCGTAAGGCCTTTATCAAGGGGGCTGGGTATACCGATACGGCGCTTGAGCGCCCAGTGATTGGCATCACCAACACTGGCAGCGCCTATAACCCTTGCCACGGCAATGCACCGCAGTTGATTGAAGCGGTCAAGCGTGGCGTGATGCTGGCAGGTGGCTTGCCGATGGATTTTCCGACCATCTCGATTCACGAGAGTTTTTCGCAGCCCAACAGTATGTTTCTGCGCAACCTGATGTCGATGGATACCGAAGAGTTGCTGCGCGCACAGCCAATGGACGCGGTGGTGCTGATTGGTGGTTGCGACAAAACAGTGCCGGCACAATTGATGGGTGCGGCCTCGGCAGGGTTGCCCGCGGTGCAATTAATTACGGGTTCAATGTTGACGGGTTCACATCGCAGCGAGCGCGTGGGTGCCTGTACAGATTGCCGTCGCTATTGGGGCAAGTTTCGCGCCGAAGAAATTGATGCCGAAGAGATTGCCGCGGTCAATAAACAATTAGTGGCCAGCGTGGGTACTTGTTCGGTGATGGGCACGGCCAGCACCATGGCCTGTATCGCCGAGGCCTTGGGTATGACGGTACCTGGCGGCGCCTCGCCACCGGCAGTCACTGCAGATCGCATGCGCATCGCCGAGCAAAGCGGCACGTTAGCCGTTGAGATTGCGCGCAAGCGTTTAACGATTGATAAAATTTTGACTGAGAAAGCGTTTGAAAACGCGATGCGTGTGTTGCTGGCGATTGGTGGGTCAACCAATGCCATCATTCACTTAACCGCCATCGCGGGTCG
>CAMCZQ010000146.1 GCA_945887835.1 Bordetella parapertussis
CCGCAAGATACGGTGCTGTTTAACGACACCATCGCCTACAACATTGCCTACGGTCGTCCCGGCGCGTCTGAGGCGGATATTCAAAGTGCGGCGCGTGCCGCGCAAATGGATCAGTTCATTGCGCACTTGCCTGAGGGCTACAACACTCAAGTCGGCGAGCGAGGCTTAAAGTTGTCTGGCGGAGAAAAACAAAGAGTCGCGATCGCACGAACCTTGCTTAAAAAACCGGCGATGTTGATTTTTGATGAGGCGACTTCGGCGTTGGATTCAAAAACTGAACGCGCCCTGCAAGAGGAATTGACAGGGTTGGCGCGCAATCATACGACTTTGATTATTGCGCACAGGCTCTCAACGATTGTGCACGCAGATCAAATTCTGGTGATGGATCAGGGACATATCGTCGAGCGAGGCAGCCATACAGAGTTGATCGCTCTGCAAGGTGCCTATGCGCAAATGTGGGATATGCAGAAGCGCCAGGCCGATGAGGCTTGAGTCACTAGCGAATTTCAAAGCCCATTGAACGCAAGGTTTGCATCAGGGTATGCCTGCCACCCATCGCCTCGGGGCCACGAACGCGGTTTAACGTATGCAGATCCCAAGGGCCAAGCGGCGTCATTTTTTGTTCTGCATAGAACGTATCCATGGTCGCGTTGTATGTTTCTACGCCTTCTTTGTAGGCTTCGGCATGGTACGTCTCTTTATGCAGAATCGCCGACTGCGGCAGGCGCGGCTTCACGGCAGTCGTCAGTGAGGGTTCGGCGTAGCCAACACACATGCCAAAAGTCGCAAAGCTCATCGGTGGCAGGTTAAGTTCTTTTGCAACTGCGACGGGGTCGTTGCGAATCGCACCGATATAAACCATACCCAAATTCATCGATTCAGCAGCAACTGCCGCGTTTTGCGCAGCGAGCGCCGAATCGATTGCGCCAACCAAGAGCATCTCAAGGTAGTTCAGGCTTTCGTGAGGCTTTTGCCGATCAAGGCCCAAGGCTTTGAGGCGCGCCAAATCAGTGACCCAAACTAAAAAGAGCGGACAGGTACGAACGAACTCTTGATTATTGGCGATCTTGGCCAAACGATCTTTGCGACCGGGGTCGGTCACAGCGATAACGCTCCAGGTTTGCATATTCGATGACGTTGAGGCGGATTGTGCGGCTGCAACAAGCAGCTCGGCTGTGTTGGCGGCAACCGGTTGCGACGTATAGGCGCGAACCGAGCGGTGCTGCAGCATGGTTTCTATCGTGGGATTCAGCGCGTCAAGCACGTCTGGTGTGTGGCCGTAGCGTGCCAGAAGCGAAGCTGAGAGTTCTTTAGATATTGTTGTCATGGTTTGCCCGTAGGACTCGTGTAAATGCTAAAAATAACATTCTATTTTATTTGAGTCGTGTTAGATTGACTCAACAGAATAGCAAGACTGACATAGCCCTTCATACCGACAGGCGAAATGTCAGGAATTTTGACCTTTAGCCTGTCGCTTGTGGATCGTCGTTTGACGACCAATTTTGACCTAGGAGACCGCTCGATGATGCAGGTTCAATTGACAGTAAACGGTGCAGCCGTCACGCTGACTGCAGCACCAAACACGTTGCTGGTGCAGGCACTGCGCGAACACCTTAACCTGACGGGTACGCACGTTGGTTGCGACACTGCCCAGTGCGGCGCCTGTACCGTGATCATGGATGGGCACGCGATTAAGTCCTGTAACGTGTTACTTGCCCAAGTTGAGGGCGCACAGATTTCTACCATCGAGGGGCTGGCTCAGGCCGATGGCACCATGCACCCCATGCAAGCGGCCTTTAAAGAGTGCCATGGCCTGCAGTGCGGCTATTGCACGCCAGGAATGGTGATGAATGCGGTCGATATTTGCCGGCATCATCCGAACCCGACCGAGCAGCAAATCCGAGAAAAACTCGAGGGCAACATCTGCCGCTGCACGGGATATCAAAACATTGTCAGGGCGGTGCAGCAAGGTGCTGCCGCCATGAAAGCTTAAGGAGACCACTATGGGTGCAAATGAATTCGCAAAGCTTCCTCATATCGGGGAATCAGTTTTACGTAAAGAAGACTATCGATTTTTAACAGGTGCCGGTCAATATACCGATGACATCACGCTCACGCGTATGACGCATGCGGTGTTTGTCCGATCGCCGCACGCGCACGCCAACATCAAAAGCGTCAATACGGCAGCCGCCAAGGCTGCTCCAGGCGTGATTGGGGTGCTTGAGGGTAAAGATGTCGCGAACGATAAGCTCAACGGTTTGCCTTGCGGCTGGTTGATCACCAGTACCGATGGTCAGCCCATGAAAGAGCCACCACATCCCGTGCTGGCGTTAGACAAAGTACGTTATGTCGGCGACCACGTCGTGATGGTAGTGGCCGAAACCCTCGAGCAGGCAAAAAATGCGGCCGAACTGGTTGAGGTTGATTACGATCCTTTGCCGGCGGCGGTGGATGTGCGTGACGCGAAGGGTGGCCCCACGCTGCACGACGTTGCGCCCGATAACCAATGCTATAAGTGGGCAATCGGCGACAAGGGTTTGGTGGATGAGGCCTTCACTAAAGCCGCACACATTACCAAGCTAGATTTAATCAATAATCGCCTGGTGCCCAATGCCATGGAGCCGCGTGCTGCGATTGGCTCGTACAGCCGTGCCAACGACGACTACACCCTGTACGTCTCGAATCAAAATCCTCACGTTGAGCGGTTGTTAATGACTGCATTTGTGATGGGCTTGCCCGAGCATAAAGTGCGCGTCATCGCGCCCGATGTGGGTGGCGGGTTCGGGTCAAAGATTTATTTGTATGCAGAAGATGTTTGCCTGACCTGGGCCTCTAAAAAGCTCAATCGCAACATCAAGTGGATATGTGAGCGCGGCGAAGCCTTTTTATCTGACGCGCATGGTCGGGATCACTCTAGTCATGCCGAGTTGGCGCTTGATAAAGACGGAAAATTCTTAGCCCTGCGGGTACATACAGACGCTAACCTCGGTGCGTACCTGTCGACCTTTTCAACCTGTGTACCGACGATTTTGTATGCGACCTTGTTAGCGGGGCAATACACTACGCCGCTCGTGTACGCAGAGGTCGAGGCCTGGTTTACGAACACCGCGCCAGTGGATGCCTATCGGGGTGCGGGTCGACCCGAGGCGACCTATCTGCTTGAACGGATCGTGAGTCGCGCCGCTTTCGAGCTTGGTCTGCCTCAAGATGAGATCCGCCGTCGCAACTTCATCACACAGTTTCCGTACCAGACACCGGTCGCTTTGCAATACGATATCGGTGACTATGTTGCCTGTATGGACGCATCCCAAAAGCTAGCCGATGTGGCGGGCTTTCAGGCGCGGCAAGCTACCAGTCAAGCTCAGGGAAAACTTCGCGGTATCGGCTATTCAAGCTATATCGAAGCGTGTGGTTTAGCGCCAAGTAACATCGCTGGCGCGTTAGGCGCGCGTGCGGGCTTGTTCGAATGCGGCGAAGTTCGCGTGCACCCAACTGGCAGCGTAACGGTCTTTACCGGCTCGCATAGCCATGGTCAGGGTCACGAAACGACCTTCGCGCAAGTCGTGGCGTCGCGGTTGGGGATCGCCGTAGATGCGGTGGATATCGTTCACGGCGATACGGGTCGCGTGCCCTTCGGCATGGGCACCTATGGTTCGCGTTCCATTTCGGTTGGCGGTGCTGCCATCATGAAGGCGCTCGACAAAATCGAAGCGAAAGCTAAGAAGATTGCTGCGCACTTAATGGAGGCCTCTGATACCGATATCGATTTTGCAAATGGTGAGTTCACTGTGCGCGGGACTGATAAAAAAATCCCCTTTGGTACCGTGGCACTGACTGCCTATGTGCCGCACAACTATCCGCTTGAAACGCTTGAGCCCGGCTTAAACGAAACGGCGTTTTACGATCCCACAAACTTTACGTTTCCATCGGGAACTTACATCGCTGAAGTCGAGATCGATCCCGAGACAGGCACCGTGCGTTTAGATCGCTTTACGGCAGTCGACGACTTTGGCACCATCATTAATCCCATGATTGTCGAAGGGCAAGTTCATGGCGGTCTGGTGCAAGGGATTGGACAGGCGTTAATTGAAAACTGCGTTTACGATCGCGAGACGGGACAACTCTTAACGGGCTCGTATATGGATTACGCGATGCCGCGCGCCGATGATTTCCCGCAGTTCAATATTGGACATGTCTGCACGCCGTGTACCCATAATCCTCTGGGGACAAAAGGTTGCGGCGAGGCGGGTGCGATTGGTTCGCCGCCAGCGGTGATGAACGCAGTACTAGACGCTTTGGCTCCCCTGGGCGTAAAAGATTTGGATATGCCTGCGACACCCCATCGTGTCTGGCAGGCCATTCAAGCCGCGAAAGTATAAAGAGAGGAACAAGACATGTACGCATTCACATACGAACGACCCACATCGCTGGCCGAGGCCACTAAGCTCGTGCACGCAGGTGGTCAGGCTTTGGCCGGAGGTCAAACGATGCTCGCTTCGATGAAGCAGCGACTCATGCAGCCCGACACCTTGGTGGACTTAGGGCGTGTCAGCGAATTAAGCGGTGTACGCAAAGACGGTGAGCAACTCGTCATTGGCGCCATGACAAAGCATTGCGACGTTGAACAAAACGCGTTAGTCAAACAATATCTTCCTGCGCTTGCTGCGTTGGCCGGTGGAATCGGAGACCGACAAGTCCGTGCAATGGGCACGTTGGGTGGCTCGGTGGCCAATAATGATCCGGCGGCTTGCTACCCGAGCGCGGCACTCGCACTCGGCGCGACTATTCACACCACCACCCGAAAAATCGCAGCGGATGATTTCTTTTTCGCAATGTATGCCACTGCGTTGCAAGCCGGCGAACTCATCACTGCGGTGAGTTTCCCGATCCCCAAGCGCGCTGCGTACGCCAAGTTTAAGCAAGGCGCTTCTAGGTTTGCGATGGTGGGTGTGTTTGTCGCCGACACTGCGCAAGGTCCGCGAGTTGCGGTCACTGGTGCAGCAAACGGGGTATTTCGTCATGCCGGTCTAGAGGCAGCGTTAGCTAAAAAATTCGCGCCAGAGGTGGTCGCCCAAGTTTCAATCGATGCGAGCGAACTGAACAGCGACATCCATGCCTCGGCCGAATATCGCGCTCAGTTGATTAAGGTACAAACACGCCGCGCCGTTCAGGAGGCACTTGCTTAACGTACGAGTCGCAAAGGCTCTGTACGCAAAGCGAGTGACCTGAGTGTCAGGTTGAGCTTTTGGGAATAAACATGACGGGCACGCATGGCGTTGAGTCAATTGACGCGTTGATTGAAGCACTTGCGGCAGTAGGTTATCAGGCTGAGCGGCGTTTGGCGACCGCCGTATTTTTAAGCTTGCACTTACGGCGGCCTCTGTTGCTTGAGGGTGAGCCCGGCGTAGGTAAAACCGAGTTAGCCAAGGCGCTTGCAAAAGTGTTAAGTCGCCCGCTTGTGCGCTTGCAATGCTATGACGGGATGGAGCAACGCGAGGCCCTCTACGAGTGGAATCATGCGGCGCAGTTGATGCATATGCGTGCGCAACAAGATCGCACACAGCCCGAGCAACTTGAGCAAGAGATTTATCAAGAGAAATACTTAATCCGACGGCCTTTGTTGCAGGCGCTCAATGCCCCTGAACCGGGAGCCGTGTTGTTGATCGACGAAGTCGACCGCGCCGACGCCCCCTTTGAGGCTTTTTTGCTCGAGTATTTGGGCGAGTTTCAAGTCAGTATTCCAGAGTTCGGGACGATTACCGCAGCGTATCCACCGGTGACGATTTTGACCTCTAACCGTACGCGCGATTTAAACGACGCGGTCAAACGTCGTTGCTTATATCAGTGGTTAGACTACCCCGATCGCGAGCGCGAGCTTTCGATCGTGCGCGCACAGGTGCCGCTGGCTGGTGAGGCGTTGGCCGAGCAGGTGGCGACCTTTGTTCAACGGTTGCGCAGCGCACCTTTTATCAGTGCGTTTAGCCGTAGCCCGGGTATTGCCGAAAGCGTCGAGTGGGCCAAAGCACTGGTGGCACTGAACACGTTGCAGCTTGATCCAGAGGTTGTGCAGAATACTGTGGGGGTTTTATTTAAGCAGCGCGAAGATATCGCGGCCTTAGAGCCCTTGCTAGAGGCCTTACTGCAACCCGCGCCTGTTGTTGGAACCGCGTGATAAAAAATGGCTGAGACAGAGTTCATGTCATTTGGTTTGTCATGCTGCTAGGTGATGCGCGTAGCGGTAAGATGGCCGAAAATATCATCGGATTTGGTCGAACTTTACGGCGTGCGGGCCTACCAATGGACAGTGCGCGAATCAGCCTGGGCTTGCAATCCGCACTTTTAGTTGGATTTGAGCAAAAAGAGGATTTTCGATCGGCATTACGCGCGACGCTCGTTTGTCGAGCGCAAGACCAAGAGGTCTTTGAGCAATTGTTCGACGCGTATTTTCGTAACCCTGAGTTGACGCAACAGTTGTTGGCCCAAATGTTGCCAAAGACCATAGAGGCCACACCCAAGCCCAAACGCCGCGCCCGCGCGCAAGAGGCGCTTGCCGCAGTCCGTGCGGCAGTTAAGCAAACGCCTCGCGAAGACGAAAAAATACAGTTTGATGCGGCACTCTCAGCAAGCGATCGTTTGCGTCTGCGTCACGCTGATTTTGAAAGTTTGAGTGCGAGTGAGTTTCGGTTGGTCGAGCAGTTAGCGCGCGAACTCACCTTACCTTGGCCACAAATCGGCGCGCGACGTTTGCGCAGTGCCGCCAAGGGTGTTCGTCTGGACTGGAGACGCGCGCGCAGCGAGTCAATGCGCCACGATGGTGAACTACTGGAATTGCCTTACTTGTCGCGTCGACGTGAGCCTTTGCCAGTTTTGATATTAATCGATGTGTCTGGGTCGATGGAACGCTATGCCCGGTTGATGCTGGCCTTTTTGCATCAAAGTACGAAGCGTGTGCCGCGCGCAGTATTTGCGTTTGGTAACCACTTGACCGATTTAAATTCAGTTTTTCGGCTGTCCGACACCGACAAAATGCTAGAGGGTGCGAACCGTCTGATCAGCGACTTTGCGGGCGGAACGCAAATGGGTGCGTCACTCGCAGAGCTGCGCAGCACCCAGCAACGTCAGCTTGTTGGCTTGCGTACGGTCGTGTTGCTCATTAGCGACGGCTTGGATACTGGGCGTCCCGAGCAGTTAGAGGCTGAATTGGGTTGGTTGAAACGCAATTGTCGCAGTCTGTTATGGTTAAACCCCTTGTTGCGCTTCGGTGAGTATGAGCCGCGGGCCGGGGGTGCGCAGGTGCTGCAAAAAAAAGCGGATGGTATGTTGGCGATTCATAATTTAGAACACCTTGAAGACTTGGCGCGCGGCATGGCCAGCATCCTCAGACAGTAGTCATTTTTGAAAGAGAAAATTATGGATATGCAGGGAAGCCGTCAGTTAAGTGTGTCGCAACAGCAGGCTTGGGATTCGCTCAATGACCCAGAGATTTTAAAGGTCTGCATCCCGGGCTGCGAAAAATTCGAACTGACGGCAGAAAACGAATACGCTGTAATGGTTGCTATCAAGATCGGGCCGGTCTCGGCCAAATTCAATGGCAAAGTCAAGTTGGCCGATATTCAGGCGCCGGTCTCGTACGCCTTGCGGTTTGAAGCGCAAGGAGGTGTCGCCGGCTTTGGACAAGGTGAATCAAACGTTAACTTACTTCCTAATGAAAGTGGTTGTGAGCTGCGTTACACCGTGCACTCAAAGGTAGGTGGCAAAATTGCTCAGCTTGGGCAGCGCCTGATTGATGGTGTGGCCAAGTCTCTGGCCGAAGATTTCTTCAAACGCTTTGAGCTGGCCTTACAGGCTAGATATCCGGCAACCAGCAACACGACGGATTTAGAAGAGCAGGCCTCCAGCCCGCAAGCCAAAGAGACCGCTGCACTGACTCGCAACTCGGTCGCCTCTCCGCTTTCCCGCTGGGCGTGGCCGCTATTCGGCGTCCTTGCGGTGGGATTGCTTGCTTGGTATGTTCAGCGTTAGCAACGTCAGACAAAGCTGGTTTGACTACAAGAGAGCTAGGCAATACAGTAGGCTATCACTACAAAAAAATAAACAATTAAGGGGACAAAGCAATGGCTCAGACTAAAGTCGGACGGTTTATGGTTGAACGCGTGCTCGAACTCGAGCGCCCCTATGCCCCGGCACGTGACTTCTTTCCGGACTTGACGCAAGACATGCTAACGACTTGCTTGCGCGAACTGCCAGGCGGCCAGCTGAATGACGATGGCCGGCTTCAAATGAGCTTTCATTCCTTTGTTGTGAAAACAGGTCGTTTCACGATTTTGGTGGATTCTTGTTGCGGCAACAATAAAGTACGTCCATTACGCCCGGCGTTTCATCAAATGAATACCGATTTTATGGGGGCGCTTGCAAAAGCCAACGTCAAACCCGAAGAGGTCGATTACGTCATGTGCACGCATTTGCACTGGGATCATGTCGGCTGGAACACCCGTCTGGTCGATGGGGTGTGGAAACCGACCTTTCCAAATGCAAAGTACCTCATGTCAAAAACTGAATTTGCGCACGCTGAGTCAATTTATCGAAGCGGTAAAAAAGATACGCATACACAAGCGTTTGAAGACAGTATCGATCCGATTGTGCGTGCTAAACAAGCGGTGTTGGTTGACGACGGTCATGAGGTGGATAAAGGCCTTTGGATTGAGTCTTGCCCCGGGCACACCCCAGG
>CAMCZQ010000147.1 GCA_945887835.1 Bordetella parapertussis
CAGGCCGGGGCGACGCGTCAGACGCCCGTCGGCGACCGCCATGTAGCCGGCGCCGCCCTCATGGCGGCAGGTGACGACGTCGATCTGCGGAAAGTCAACCAGTGCATCAAGCAGGCCCAGATAGCTTTCACCTGGCACCAGAAACAGTCTGTCCATGCCGTAGTCAGAAAACACTTTAAACAAGGCATGGCTCGAGGTGAAAGTTGTCATCGCGTGAGTCAAACAAAAAATTTAAGAAGATCGAAAATTAGCACAGCGCGACCCCTCTGGCTTGAAATTAGGGGTAGAGCATCCCTGACGATGTTGTAAAAAAGCCGCCGACCAAATAGCTGTGTTTGCAAACAGTACTGTTTATGTGTACAGTATTGTCTATGGTCATTAACCAAACAGTTTTGTCGGTTCTAGGTCCCCGGCAACCACCCGCGGTCTCTTCAGCGGTCGAGGGTGGTGATTTCAACCGCTAGTACATTGATTTAAAAAGTTATTTTTGTATTTAAACCGCAGACGCGCTGATCCCTAGCGCTCAGCCAATCGTTCATCTTCAGGAGCCTTACCATGCGTCAACCTACTCTGAGCCAAGCTTCACGTCCCAACCATACCCCAACTTTTGCATCTTCGGTTGCAAATGCGAGTTCGCCTAGCACCAAGGGCATGTTGTCCGATATCTTGGTTTTATCTTTTTGGATTGCTATGATTCCGGCGGTTTTATTAGTCGGCAGTGCTGCGGGGTTTTAACGAAAGCTGTTGTTTTGGCTGTGGCCTGATTTTGTTTTTAGTTTTGATCTCAGCTCGCCCAACTCAGCAGCACTACCCCGAGTGCGATTGCGCAGCAGCCTAGCAGCCGGCCCCAGCCCACCGGCTCGCGTAGCAGATACAGCCCAGCGAGCGTCACCAACAGCATAGACATCTCGCGCGCCGGTGCCACTAGGCTTACCGGAGCGCCATCGCGCAGCGCGTAGAGCACCAAAATGTAGCCCAAGGGCGATAGCACTCCGATCGCCCAGGCCAACGGCCAGTAGCCTTTCATGGCCGCAAGCGCCTGCCTGGGCTGCCGTGCTGTGTGTGGCAGCATGAGCAGCGTCCGAGTGGCGCAAGTCGCCCAGTCAAATACCACCGGAGCAATTAAAAGGATTTTGACTCCATAGGCATCCACCAGCGTATAAAACGCAATAAAAATACCGACCAGGGCGCCCCAGCGCACACCGACCAAAGCCTCTGGCTGCAGCAGACGGTTAATTTTTCCTTGTGTGGCAATGAGTAAAACGCCTGTCACCACGCACAACAAGCCTGCAAGACCGCGAGCTGTAGCGGGCTCGCCTAGCAACAATAGGGCGCCAAGGGCTGATAACAGGGGGCCGGTACCCCGTGCGATTGGGTACACCACCGATAAGTCTGCAAGCTGATAGCCCCGTTGCAGGCACAGGCTGTATGCCAAGTGCAACATGCCCGACAGCACAATACAACCGATGATGGGCCAGCTCCAGGTGTTTTGATCGAAGATTAAAATCCACAACACCCAAGGTGCATAGACAACGGTGCAACAGAGTCCGTAGGCAAAGACAAAAGCTGGCCCAACGTGTGCAGCACGTTTAGCCAGCAGATTCCAGGAGGCATGGGCAATTGCTGCGGCAATTACCAAAAGCAGGGCTGAAGAACTCATAAACGCTTGGGTTCCGGTTCAGAGTCGGGTGTCACAAGCTTGTCATAGTAGTCTTTGTCGCGGGCTGCAGTTTGAGCGCTGGCAATGCTGCAGCGTGAGCGCTAGCGTAAAGACCCAAAAGTGTTGTAGAATCAATAGCTTTATTAACGCATCCTCTGCCCGGTAGCGGCCCCTGAATAGGTCAGGCGCACGTCAAACAATACCGATCCAGCATTCTGTTTTGCTCTCAGCGTCTTTGAGGCAAAACAGGCTGGTGATACCACCGAGAGCACGATGACTTGGAGTTCATATGAACCTGATCGCTATTCTTGAGCAAGAAGAAATTGCTCGCCTCACTGGCGGTAAACCCGTCACCCAGTTCGCCCCCGGCGACACCGTTATTGTTAGCGTCAACGTGGTTGAGGGCGTGCGTAAGCGTGCCCAGGCTTTCGAAGGCGTGGTAATTGCTCGCCGCAATCGCGGCCTGAACTCCTCGTTCATCGTTCGCAAGATTTCGTCTGGCGAAGCCGTTGAGCGTACGTTTCAGTTGTACTCAACTCAAATCGCCTCGATCGAAGTCAAGCGTCGTGGCGACGTGCGCCGTGCCAAGCTGTATTACTTGCGCGATCGCTCAGGTAAATCAGCGCGTATCAAAGAAAAACTGGTTCGCAAAACAGTCACTGTTGCGGCGGCCTAAAGACTTAACATTAGGTTTGTTCCTGCACTAAAAAAACATCCGAAAGGGTGTTTTTTTTGCTCGGCACCGAACTTTTTAGGGCGTTCACCAAGGGATTGCTCTCATTATTTCACGACCCGCCTCGCTTTCGGTTAAAAAGGAGGCAACTGTTGCTTGGATCATACTCGCTGTTATGTCTGTCATCCCTCCCGAGGGCTCGCGCGTTCGTCGTGCGCCCACAAGAACTTCCTTTGATCCGATGACCCAGCCTTGGGTGGCCTCGACGTTAAAGTTTGGAGCGGTTCCCTCTGCGCATTTGACTCCTGACTGGCTGCGCTTGGTCTTATCCGAAAACATTGAACGCCCGCTTGATATTCCCAATGAGTCGCTCAGGCGGTTTCCGGGTCGTGAGGGCCCGCTTGTCGAGGCAGCTGTTTTGGTGCCGATTGTCATGCGTTCAGAGGGCCTGACAGTGCTGTTAACGCAACGTTCGGCGCACTTAAACGATCATGCTGGACAAGTTAGCTTTCCGGGGGGGCGCTGCGAGGCCAGCGATGTCGATGTTAAAGATACCGCCCTGCGCGAGACCGAGGAAGAGACCGGACTCGTGCGCGAGCACATCGAATGTCTGGGGGGGTTGCCCCGTTACATTACGGGCTCGGGGTTTGCCATTAATCCGGTAACCGCCTTGGTGCGTCCTGGGTTTACGTTGGCTCCTGACGCCTTCGAGGTGGCCGAGGTCTTCGAAGTCCCTCTGGCCTTTTTGACCGACCCGGCAAATTATCGCTTTCATCAGACTCAACTGCCTGATGGGCGGTTGCGACAGTATTATTCAGTGCCTTACAACCAGTTTTTTATCTGGGGGGCCACTGCGGCGATGTTGTTAGGCATGTGCCAGGTTTTGTCTGAGGCGGCCACGCCAAACCCTTAGTACGCGTCGTGCGCCGCGCGGGCCTCGACAAGCCTGACGTACAGCGCGTGACGGCCCGCATCAATCTCGTGGCGCGTCAACGCTGCGAGCACTCCACAGTTGGGCTCGCGCTGATGCGTACAGTTATAAAAGCGACACTCTGGGATATGCGCGTCGAATTCTGGAAACCCTCGTTCGATTTCTTCGCGTTTAAGATGTAGCAGGCCAAAGCCCTGAAAGCCGGGTGAATCGATCAAATCGCCACCCGCTTCAGGTAGGTGATAAAGACGGGTGCTTGTCGTGGTATGTTTGCCCGCGCCCAAGGCAACAGAATGTTCGCGCGTGGCCGCTAAAGCGAGCGGCACCAGAGTATTAAGCAAGGTTGATTTGCCCATGGCACTTTGCCCAAGCAACAGCGAAGTCTGGCCCGTAAGCAAGGGCAAAATCGTCGACATCACCTGAGCGGTATCCTTGGCGCAAATGTCGATAATTTGCACACCAAGCTGATAAAACGGTGCGAGCTTAGCGCGTGCCGCGGCCAAGCCCTGCTTCAGGTCAACCTTGTTGAGCAAGATGATTGGCGTGATGCCTGCCGACCACGCCCCTGCGAGCGCACGCCCAAGCAAATCATCCGAAAATACGGGGGCGACTGCAATCACGATTAAGAGTTGATCGACATTCGCCGCAAATTGCTTGCTGCGGTTTTCGTCGGATCTGAACAGTAAATTTTTACGGGGTAAGACGGCTTCTAAAGAGCCTTCGTCCAGACCCTGGCGGGTGATCTGGACATAGTCGCCCACCGCCGCGTCATTTTTTTTGCCGCGTGGAAAGCACTTGAGCAAAGACTGGTCTTGCAGTTCAACCGTGTAATGTCGGCCGTGTGCTGCGATAACGCGTCCCTGCGTGCGTTCGCTCATGAGGCCAGCAAGTGTCGTATGCGAATTGAAACTGGCGGATGGCTGTCATAAAACGCCGAGTGCACTGGATCTGGCGTCAGTGTTGAGGCGTTGTCGTCAACTAGTTTGATCAAAGCCGAAACTAGTTGTTCGGCCGAGCTTTGCTGCGTGGCAAAGTGATCGGCCTGAAATTCGTCTTTGCGCGAGAACCAGCTAAAGAGCGGCGTGAGCGCAAAGGTGAACACTGGGATCACCATAAAAAAGAGTAACAAGGCCATCCCATCGTTGCGTGCGCCGAGTTGAGGGATCACGCCCAGGTCGGTATAAAACCAGCTTTGCCCAGCAAGCCACCCCAAAATCGCAAAGAAAAATAGCGCACCCACAAAGCTAAAGACCAGGCGTTTGAGGATATGTTTGTGTTTGAAATGGCCGAGTTCGTGCGCCAGAACCGCGATGATTTCGTCGGGCGTCAGGCGCGCAAGCAGCGTGTCAAAAAAGACGATGCGACGGGCCTTGCCAAAGCCCGTGAAATACGCGTTGCCATGCGCCGAGCGTTTTGAGCCATCCATCACGAACAGGCCGTTTAGTGCAAAGCCGCAACGCTCGGCCAGACCACGAATACTGACAGCCAGTTTTTCGTCGGTCAGAGGTGTGAACTTATTAAAGAAAGGGGCGATCCAGGTCGGAAAAATAAACAGGACAAGCAAGTTGAAGACTGACCAAAGCCCCCAAGCCCAAAGCCACCAATAACTGCCCGCCTCGGCCATGAGCCACAAGACCGCCGCCAGCAGGGGTAAGCCTAGCAAAGCGCCCAGTAAAAGCCCTTTGAGCATATCGGCGACAAACAAACCTGGCGCCATGCGATTAAATCCAAATTTGGCCTCGAGTTTAAATTGCCGATACACCGAAAAAGGCAAACCAAGCACGCCAAGCGACACGCTGACCACAACAATCAGTAAGACTTGTCCGAGTAAATCTTGCGTGGTCAAGGTGTTGACCCAGAGGTCAAGCATTTGTAAGCCACCCAAGAGCGTCAGGCCAACCAACACAGCCGCATCAAAGACCAACTCAAGCATGCCCAGGCGAACGCGTGCCGTGGTGTAGTCGGCCGCCTTTTGGTGGCTGGCTAAGCCAATACGTGACGCAAACTCCGCCGGTACCTCGGCGCGGTGCGACAGAACATGTTGGATTTGGCGATTGCCTAGCCATAAGCGCACGCCCACCATGGCGAGCAAAAAAACAACAAATAAGAATGTCAGCATAAGACCTGTGAGCCCTGGGGCCGTGTATGAGAAAATCACGCTTTAACTGGATTGATTATATGGCCAACACCCGCGCTCAGGCAGCAACCAAGCAAACCGCAAAACCCCACCCAAACGAATTTCGTTTAGTTTGGCTGGATATGGAAATGACCGGCCTCGATCCCGAAAAAGAACGCATCATCGAAGTGGCAGTGGTCATTACCGAGCCCGACCTGACAATCGTAGCGGAAGGCCCCGTGTTGGTGGTGCATCAGTCCGATAGCCTGCTTGACGCGATGGATAGCTGGAACAAATCGACGCACGGCAAGAGTGGGCTCACCGAGCGTGTCAAGGCCTCTGTGCTCACTGAACCCGAAGTCGAAGCCCAGCTGATCGCCTTTATGGCGCAATACGTGCCTGCCGGCAAATCACCGCTCTGTGGCAATACGGTGAGCCAAGATCGCCGGTTTATGTTTAATTACATGCCAAAGCTCGAGCAGTTTTTTCACTACCGCACGATTGATGTTAGTACGCTTAAAGAGCTGGCTCGACGCTGGAAGCCCGAGCTGCTCAAAGGCTTTGAAAAGCGCAGCAAGCATCAGGCGCTTGCAGATATTTATGAGTCGATCGATGAACTCAAGTATTACCGCGAAACCTTCATTAAACTTTAACGTGTGGGGCTCGGCGTCTGGCTGGCAAGCCGTAGTTTTTTGCGGATCATCATGAGATACCAGCTGTGCAGCAAAATGGTTGAGATCGCCAAGCCAATGGTGGCCATGAGCCACATGCTGCCCGCCCCCACCGGCGAGCCTGCCAACAACTGATTGCGCACCGGCTCCATCAGGCTTTTACCTGGACCAAAACCCATCCACCAGCCACCGAGCAGTCCAACCGTCATGAGCGCAAAGATCTGCAGCAGCATGGGGACAAAGGCAATTTTGTGGGCGCGCAACAAGTAACTGTTGATGCACTGCATGGCGTCAACGATATGGAAGAAGGGCAGTAACACCAGCAGCGATAGAGCAACGCTGGCAACCTCGGGATTATTGGTATAAGCCGCCACGATCTCTTCACGCCCTAAATATAAACCTAAGGCCGTCACGCAAGCGCCACTTAAACCGACCACTAAGCCCATCATGCTCGTACGATGCGCTTGCTGCATTTGCTTCGCACCAATCGCCTGTGCGGTGAGAGCCGCGGTGGCCACCCCGATTGACATGGGCATCATATAAGACAAGGCGGCAAGATTTGACATGACTTGATGGCCACCAATCGCTGCGATTCCTTCTTGCGCCACGAGCAACGACATGAACGTAAAAGCGCAGACCTCAACCAGATACGACCCCCCCATTGGCAAACCGAGCTTAAGAATCGCCCACATACTTTTTAGGTGTGGCACGCCTAGCGTGAGTTGAAACTGCCGATAAAAGGGGTTGCGTAATACCACCCATAAACCCAGACCAAGCGTGATCCAAAACACCACTGCCGAAGAGATGCCGGCCCCGGTGGCTCCTAACGCAGGAAACCCCCAGTTGCCAAATATCAGTAACCAGTTAAACAGCGCTTTGAGCGCAATGCCGATCAGATTGATCGTCATGATGAGTTTGGGACGCGAGACAGCATTGGCTAGGCCATACACCGTGCGAAACATCAGGGCCGCGGGCAAGCCAAAAGTCAGTGCCAAAAGGTAACTGTGCACACTGCTGCGCACCTCGGGGGCAATTTCGCCTGAGAACCCCAGCCAGACGTCCGGAAACATCATGACAACGCCACCGATCACCGACAGCAACAACGAGACCCAAATCCCCTGACCCCAAACCTGACCGACTTGTTTGAGTTCGCCCGCACCAAAGTGCTGAGCCTGAATGGGAATGAGGGCGTGCATCACACCGATCAAACCAATAAAGACTGTGATGTAAATGGCGATCGACAGCGCCATCGTCGCCAAGTCAGTCGCACTCGCATGACCCGTCATCGCGGTGTCAAGTACGCCAAACGCCATCCCCGCCCACGAACTAATGAGCACAGGCCAGGATTGCTTCAGAATCGCTTGCAGCGTGGCCCGAAAAGACCGAGGTGCTAAATGAAATGCAGTCATCGAGTGGATATGCGCAGCAGGCGATAGCGATCGTAGCGGTCTGCGCCACGCGAGCCTTGCCACAACACTTGCGCGACTTCGCTATAGCCGGCAGAACCATCTTCAAGTTGCTTGAGCGTGGTTTGTTGCAATACAAAGGGGCAGCGGGAATCGTAGGTAAAAATCAGGCCGTCAAACACATATAGTGAGGCGCGCGACCCGAGTGATAAGCCTTGCGCGCGCAGACAACTGGCTTGCCCTGAAGCGCCAACAGCTTGCGCCAGCGCGTGTTTGATTTGACCAGACATAGGACGATAGCTTCTGACGTAATCAAGTGCGGGGAGCCAGAGCAGCACCAGTAACAGCCAGGTCAGAGTGAGACCTGCCGCGCAAAGTATTGAGCCTCGCCACAAGACTGTGGGTCGCAAGCGCAGGCGCCACACGACCAGCGCTACCCAGCAGAGCGTGGCGAACACGCCGACCACCACAGGCCACCAAAGCAGACGGGGCTCGTAGCCGGCGGTTTGGCGGATGATATTGAGCGAAATTTGTTTTGGGATATTAAAGTGCAGGGCAAACCAGCCGACCCAGACACCCACGATAGTGAGTGAAAAGCACATCAAGGCAAACCAGTCGAGCGTGTTGATGACCGCGCGTCGCATGGTGGGAAGCGCGAAAGCTGCGAGCGCTGCCAGAGGCACGACCAACAAGACGTATTCGGCTTCACCGGGCTCTTGCAGGACGGGCAGGGTCAGCAGCAAGCCCAACACAAACGCGAGCGGCAACCAAATGTGAGGCGCCGTCATCCATCTGCGCCATTGCCACAACGCAAGCAAGGCGAGCGGCCAAATGGGCCAGAGAAACCAAGGCAAATCACGCAGCGGACGCATGCCCACCTCAAACTCTGGCAGCCCCAGACGGCTGATGTTCCAGTAACGCCAGGCCTCGATCCAGTCAGGATTCGCGCGCGTGGCCAGTATCCACCAGGTCGCGATCGCCGCTCCCGCCACGACGAGCGCAGCCAAAATATGATGGCGTTTGAGCCATAAGCCACTGCGCGGATGCAGCGCAAACAACAAGGCGAACAAGACCGGTAACAGACCGGGCCAGGCACGGCTTAAAAAGGCCCCCGTCACAGCCAACATCAGGAATGCTGCGC
>CAMCZQ010000148.1 GCA_945887835.1 Bordetella parapertussis
CAGAAACACAGAGGCGTAGCTTGGATAAAAACTACAGTACAAGACGGCGCCGCCAATGATGTTGATGGGGACTTGGAGGGTGGCCGCGATTGAGCTCGATAACCCGGCCCAAACCAGCACGCTCATGGCGCTGTCGATCGCGACAAAGACGCCTAGCCAGCTGGCACCGTAAATTAAAAATACCCACTTGTTGCGCCAGCACGCAATGCCACTAAAAAATAAGGCCTGTAGTAAGCCGACTTTGTGCCAAGCCACAAGCACGGGTGCATACCAAAATAACGCAGCCATCAACATATAAAAAATGGCAAAGATGATCATCGGCGTGCGCACTGCTTCAAGCAAGGGCATCAGGTTGTTTGAGCCTGTGAGATCCTTGAGCGCATCGGTGACTTCGGCAGCAAAGGGCATAAAGGCTAAAAGTCCCAACAGCAGGCAAGTGACTAAATACAAGGCGCCCATTCCGAGCAATCTTTTGAAAACGGTGGGCGGTTTAAGCGGCTCAAGCCAATGGTTGAGTAGGAGTTTATGCCCCTGCGCGGCATGCCGACCGGCAGACAGTGTGACGACGGTCACTGCGGGCATAAGAATGACGAAGACGACCGGCCCGATGGGTGGCGTGATGCTTGCAATCATTAATAAAAGGCTAATGAACATTGCCCACGAGAAAAACGCCAGGGGTTGCGTGCGAAATAGCGCCCAGCCCTCGCAGACCCATCGCCAGCCACTTAACGCATTGAGGGCAACAGCTTGCATCAATCTTCCTTTGGTAAATCGGGGATCAGACCGACGGTTCGTTGCTGGAGTACACGTTCAAAGTGGCTAGGGTCGTGCGGCTTAAGTGTTTGCGCCGCACGGGGTAGGTAAAAATCATACAGGCGTGAGATCCAGAAGCGCAAAGCGGCCGCTCGCAGCAACGTCGGCCATAACAGTCGCTCAGCGCTGGTAAAGGGACGAAGACTTGCGTAGGCGGTTAACCAAGCCTGAACGTGTGCGGGCTTAAAACTGCCGGTATCTAAGTGGATACACCAGTCGTTGACACTCACTGCCACATCAAACAGCCAGGTGTCGCAACCGGCAAAATAAAAATCGATGAACCCACCCATTTTAGGTTGCTGGTGGGTACCTGCAAAAAGCACATTGTCTCTGAACAAATCGCAGTGCGAGGGGCCAAAGGGCAAGGTTTTGTATGGTTCTGTCAGAGCAACCGCACGCTGTTCGTCTAGGCTCTGGGTAAGGAGCGCAGCCAGGTTTGAGGGTAGGTAGGGTAAAACTACCGGCGCGGTTTGCTCCCACCAGGCAAGGCCTCGCAGATTGGGTTGGGTCAGGGCAAAGTTTTTTGTGGCAAGGTGTGTGCGGGCCAAGGTTTGCCCAGCCAGTGCACAGTGCTCGAGCGTCGGTGCGGGCTCGTAAGCCCCCGCCAGTCGGCTAACAATCGCTGCCGGTTTGTCCGCCAACGTTGAAAGGCGCGAGCCGTCTAAACGAGTTTGTGGGTGGGGTACAGGCACGTCGCGTTGCGCGAGGTGGTGCATCAATTCGATATAAAAGGGTAGTTGTGCGGCAGTCAAGACTTCAAAAATCGTTAAGACATATTCGCCGCGTGTCGTCGTCAGAAAAAAATTGCTGTTTTCGATACCGGCCGCGATGCCTCGCAGCGCAACAAAGTCACCTAAGTCGTAGCTTTTTAGCAGCGCGCGTGCGCTATCGTCACTGACAGAGGTAAAAACGGCCATAAAACATCACAAAAAGTTAAGTGGATACTCGACACGTGCCGCAGCAAGACCGCAAATACTAACGTCTGCGCGAAGTTTAACAAGAAGTAGAAAAACACTCTTTGACCCTCTGCGTTGCGTGCTTAAGCAACGGCAGGCGTAAAATTCGCGTTTTCTGGCAAAAATAGTTGCTGTTTGCCTTTCTACCGATATGTTGAGCGATCTGAATCCCCCGCCGTCCACGCAGTTAAGCGAGTTAAGCGTTCAAGCCGGTCCTTCTGAAGACTGGCGGCTTTGTGTCGCCCCCATGATCGACGTTACCGACCGTCATTGCCGTTATTTTCATCGCTTACTGGCTCCTAAAGCGCGTTTGTACACCGAGATGATTACCACCGGCGCCTTGCTGCATGGTGATGCGTCTAGGCACCTTGATTTTCATAAAGACGAGAGTCCGGTGGCCTTGCAACTCGGGGGCAGTGAGCCCGAGGCGTTGGTGCGTTCGGCAAAACTTGGCGAGCAGTGGGGCTACGACGAAATTAATTTAAATTGTGGCTGTCCGTCTGAACGTGTGCAAAAGGGCGCGTTTGGGGCTTGCTTGATGGCCGAGCCAAGCTTGGTCGCCGACTGTATCAAGGCGATGCAAGATGCGGTAAGCCTGCCCGTCACGGTCAAGCATCGCTTGGGGTTAGATAAAAACGAATCTTACGATTTTGTGCGTGATTTTGTCGGCGCAAGCTATGACGTTGGTTGCCGTGTTTTTATTGTGCATGCGCGTAACGCCGTGCTGAAAGGCTTGTCGCCAAAAGATAATCGCGAGGTGCCTCCCTTAAGATACGAACAGGCTGCTCGGTTAAAAAAAGATTTTCCGCAAGCCACTATTGTGCTCAATGGCGGTCTCACCACGCTAGCGGATTGTGAGGCAGCGATGCACGAGTTCGACGGCGTGATGCTGGGCCGTTCACCTTGGCATGACCCCTCGGTGTTGTCGCGCCTGTCGCAGGCTTGGTGGCCGCAGCTTGAGCTAAAAGCGGAGGCCGCGGTGATTGACGCGCTAGTTGCTTACGCTGCGCGCGAACTGGCCGTCAAGACGCCACTGCGCATCGTGGTTCGCCCGCTGCTTGGTTTATTTAATGGTCGCTCAAACTCGCGTGTGTGGCGGCGCATGTTGTCAGACTCAGTGCTGTTACGACAAGACGATCCAGAACTCATCAGGCTCGCCTGGCGGCAGGTAGGCGGCCTGGCGAGCCGTGGCGCGCGCGACTCTGAGCTTGAGGTCTAGTCGCTCAAGGCCCAGGCGTGGCGAGAGGCCTAGGCGCTGGTGCCAGGCGTTGGGCTGTCGGGCCAGTCTCGTATATAGGCCTTGAGCAGCGAGTTTTCAAATTTTTGCGCGGCGGCAAGTGCTTGCGCCATGTCATAAAAAGAGATAATTCCTAAGAGCATCTCGCCCTCTATCACCGGAACATAGCGCGAGTGGTGCGCAAGCATGAGTCGCTGAACTTCGTGGGCCAGGGTTTCGGGGCTCACGCTGATTGGCTCTCGCTCCATGATCATGCCGATTGCGACGTTGCCGATCGTACCGTGCTGCGTATTCAAGTGGCGGATGATTTCACGAAACGTCAGCATGCCCACAAGTTTTCCGCGCTGCATGATGACGAGCGACCCAATATCATGGGCGCTCATGGTTTCGATGGCCTGAGTCACCAAGGTTTCGGGCGTGGCGGTAAAAAGGGTGTTGCCTTTGACTTTTAGAACTTCACTGACTTTTAGCATGAGTGTCCCTTGCGTTGCTACTCTCTGGTTTGGATTGTAGTGGGTGGGTCAAAGCGGCGTCATGGTGTTGCAAAACTTCGCCCAGCGAGGGGTCGGCGCGAGCGGTCATCAGGTCGCTGAGTGCCTGCGCTAAAAATGGTTGCTCTTTGAGTTTAATCGAGCTGCGGTCTAGCGTTGTTTTGTCAACCAGGGTGCCGAACTTTGTTTGTTCGGGATCACAGGTCAGCAGCCAGCGCTCGTGCGTGGCGCCAGGGGCAACCATCACCAGACCCAACGCACTTAAGGTCGTGAGTTGTCGCTCAAGAAGATTGAGTGGGCTGTTTAACACCCTCACCAACTCAGCGGTGCTGCACCCGGGGGGTGAGCTGCCTCGCGCCTGGCTAAGCGTCTTCAATAGCGTCAGCGCGTCGATGAGGGCACCGCCAGGCAAGAGCGTCGGCTCAAGACGATTCAGGCGGACAAGCGGCAGGTTCGCGGCGACTAAAGCACCGACTAAGATGCCCAGCCAGCAAAGATAAATCCAGATCAAAAATACCGGCAACGCGGCGAAAGCGCCATAGATCATGGTGTAGGTCGAAAATTGCGAGACATACAAACCAAAACCAATTTTCATGATTTCGAGAATCACTGCCGAGACGAGCCCCCCGAGCAGTGCATCCATTCGCTTGACGCTGGTGTTGGGCACCACAATGAACAACGCGGCCAGGGCCAGTCCGCTCAGCACGACAGGCAAGAGCTTGAGCGCGAGTTCTAACAAAAGCGGCATGCCTGCAAGCAAACCAAGCGACTCTTTCGCCAAAAAGGTGGTGGCATAAAGGCTTGCTCCGGCAAGCACGGGCCCCAACGAGATCACTGCCCAATACACCAGCAAGCGGTGGGCTAGCCGGCGTTGTCGATCGACCTTCCAAATGGTGTTGAGTGCGGCCTCAACTGACATCATCAAGAGAACGACTGTTAATACCAGAAACGCTCCGCCAATAGCCGTCAAGCTTGAGGCTTTGGAGGCGAACTCATTGAGATACGTCATAATGTTTTCTGAGACCGCAGGGGGCATCAGGTTATTGCTTAAAAACGCTTGTAGGGCGTCGCTAAATTCCTTAAAAAGTGGAAACGCCGTGAACAGTGACAGCGCAACCGCTAACAAGGGCACAATTGACAGAACGGTGCTAAAGGTTAAGCTCGCGGCCATTTGCAGCGTGTTGGCGGCCACCACTCTTTGACTGGCAAAGCGAAGAAGCTGGCGCAAACCCCGGGCATTGGTTGACATGAGGGTGACGATTTGTTGTTTTGTGGCAGCCGACACACACGACGGCTCTCTGCGGGTGATAATAGCAGCGTCTCCCGTCAAAGGGCGCTTGTCGCCCGTGCGGGCCGTCTCAATGTCACGCAGCGCAAACGATGTCAATTCAGGTAGATCCACCCCCCTCTGTCGCCCTCTTAAATGTTGCATTGCAACGCGCTGCCTCGTTGAGTCTGTTAGCGTTGTTTGCACTTTGCTTGCTGTGGGAAACCTGGTTGGCGCCTCTCAGGCCCGGTGGAACCTTGCTATTTTTGAAGGCGCTGCCCTTGGCGTTTGCGATTCGCGGGGTAGTGCAAGGTAGTCTTTACACCATTCAGTGGGCCTCGATGTTAGTGCTGTTGTATTTGATGGAAGGCGTCGTTCGGGTGGTGTCTGATCCGCCTGGGCCTTCAATCTTGCTGGCCTGGTTCGAGATCGTCTTGGCCACCATTTTCTTTTTCTGTTCGGTTTTTTATGTGCGGCCTGCAAAACAAATCGTAAAAGCGGCACAGAAGGCTGATAAATTAAAAGAAAAAGAAAGTAACCGAAATGCGTAAACTGTAGACAACTATGACGTCGAACTCTTACTTTGAAGCACTTTCTAAGCCAAATTCTTTTGCACAACTGCCGCCAGAGTTTTATACGCGGCTGCCGACCACGCCTCTGAACCAGCCGCGCTTGCTGCACGCCAGCGCTGAAGTGGCGGCGTTACTTGGGTTGCCGCTCGAGGCGCTTAGCACGCCAGAGTTTTTGGCAGTGGTTAGCGGCTCTGAGCCTCTTCCGGGCGGAGCCACGCTAGCGGCGGTCTACAGCGGACACCAGTTCGGTGTGTGGGCTGGACAGCTTGGCGATGGTCGTGCACATTTGCTTGGCGAGATACAAGGGCCAGAAGGGAGTGTTGAGCTGCAACTCAAGGGGGCAGGCATGACGCCTTATTCCCGCATGGGCGATGGGCGCGCAGTGGTGCGCTCGTCGGTGCGTGAGTATTTGGCCAGTCATGCAATGCAGGGTTTAGGCATCCCGACCACGCGCGCCTTGTCGTTGGTGTCTGCGTCAAATCCAGTGATGCGCGAAACCGTTGAAACGGCTGCAGTGGTTGCACGAGTGGCGCCGAGCTTTGTGCGCTTTGGTTCCTTCGAGCACTGGGCGTCTCGCAAGCGTCCTGACCACTTGCGTACGCTGTCCGACTATGTCATTGACCAGTTTTACCCTGACTGCCGCACGCGCATCGCTCAAGCTACAGCGCCCGCTTACGAACCCTACGTTCAGTTATTGCGCAGGGTCGTGCAACGAACTGCGACGCTGATGGCTGACTGGCAAGTGGTTGGGTTTTGTCACGGCGTGATGAACACGGACAACATGTCGATTTTGGGTCTAACGCTGGATTACGGCCCTTATGGTTTTATGGATGGCTTTGACGCGAGGCATATTTGCAATCACACCGACAGCAACGGTCGCTATGCCTGGCACGCGCAACCAGCGGTCGCCCACTGGAACCTTTATCAGCTCGCCAATAGTCTGCACGAGATCGTTCCCGACACTGAGCCTCTGCAAGCCGCGCTCAACGAGTTTGAGCCCATTTTTTTAGAAGCGATGCAATCGCGCCTGAGCCAGAAACTGGGCTTGGGTCGCTGGCAGTCGGGTGATGAAACCCTGATCGATGACCTCTGGAGTTTGATGCAAGGCAGTCATGCCGACTTTACGCTGACCTTTAGGCAGTTGGCCTATGCGCCGGGTTTGACGCTGGCGTCGCAAGCGCAGATCGAGCATGATCTCGGTCAGACAGTGAGTGCAAACCTGACGCCTTTTGTGGATTTATTTGTGGATCGTGCTGCCGCGCTGGCCTGGCTAGAAGCCTACGCAAAGCGGCTGGGGCCAGAGCCCACCCAAAACTGGCAAGAGCGGGTAGCAGGGATGCTGGCAGTCAACCCACTCTATGTGTTGCGCAATCACCTTGCGCAGCAGGCCATCGAGGCCGCTGAACGTGGTGACGCGGCCGAGATCGGGCGACAAATGAGTGTCCTGCGCAATCCCTTTGTTGCCCAAGCAGGTCAAGAGGCCTATGCGGCTGCCCCGCCCGCCGGGGCGCCGCATTTAGAGGTGAGTTGCTCGTCATGATGCAATAATGGTGTTTTAAGGGCTTGCGGGCCCCTGTTCTGCTCATTTTTTTCGGTACTTGCCGCCTATGTCTGGTAATACGCTCGGCACACTATTTTGTGTGACTAATTTTGGTGAATCTCATGGCCCTGCAATTGGCTGTGTTGTCGACGGCTGTCCACCTGGTTTAGTGCTCTGCGAGCAAGATATCCAATTGGAACTCGATCGTCGTCGGCCCGGCACCTCACGCCATGTGACTCAACGTCAAGAGGCTGATCAGGTTGAAATTTTGTCTGGGGTCTACGAGGGCAAAACCACCGGTACACCCATTGCGCTATTGATTCGTAACGTGGATGCACGCAGCAAGGATTACAGCGCGATTGCCGATACGTTTAGGCCGGGCCATGCCGATTTCACTTATTTTAATAAGTACGGTGCGCGTGACCCGCGCGGCGGTGGGCGCTCGTCAGCACGGTTAACGGCACCCACAGTGGCGGCTGGTGCGATCGCAAAGAAATGGCTCGCAGAGCATTTTGGCATCAAGGTGCGCGGCTACATGAGCCAGCTTGGGCCCATCACCATGCCCTTTGTCAGCTGGGAACATGTCTCAAATAACCCGTTTTACGCAGCCAATGACACCAGCACGCCTGAACTCGAGGCCTACATGGATCAATTGCGACGCGATGGCGACTCTGTGGGCGCGCGTATCGAAGTGGTCGCAGAGGGCTTGCCGGCTGGTTGGGGTGAGCCCATCTATGACCGTCTAGACGCCGACATCGCCTACGCAATGATGGGGCTAAACGCCGTTAAAGGGGTTGAGATTGGCGCAGGTTTCAAAAGTATTGAGCAACGTGGCTCTGAGCATGGCGACGAAATCACGCCAGAGGGCTTTTTAACGAATAATGCCGGCGGTGTGTTGGGTGGAATTTCGACTGGGCAACCCATTACGGTGAGCGTGGCGATCAAGCCAACCTCAAGTATTCGCACCGAGCGGCGCTCGATTGACCGCGCGGGTAACCCAGTGATGGTGCAAACCTTAGGCCGCCATGATCCCTGTGTCGGGATTCGCGCGACCCCGATTGCCGAGGCCTTGCTGGCTTTAATTTTGATCGATCATGCCTTGCGACACCGTGCGCAGTGCGGCTAGGCCCTAAGCTCGCTATGGCATAATCGAGGGCTACTCCTTTACAACGTCTGTTTGGCAGATCAAACGTCATGAAAAAAACTCTATACGACAAGCTTTGGGACGCCCATGTGGTTCACGAAGAACCAGATGGCACCGCAATTTTGTACATCGATCGTCATTTGTTACACGAGGTCACAAGCCCTCAGGCTTTCGAAGGCCTCGATTTGGCGGGTCGCCCTTTGTGGCGCCTCAATGCCAACTTGGCAGTGGCCGATCACAACGTGCCCACACTGGCGCGTGATCGTGCAGAGGGCATCACTGATCCAGTCTCCAAGTTGCAGGTCGATACGCTTGATGCAAATTGCGTGAAGCACAATGTGATTGAATTTCGCATGAACGATTTGCGTCAGGGCATTGTGCACGTGATTGGCCCTGAGCAAGGCGCTACCTTGCCTGGCATGACTGTGGTTTGTGGCGATTCGCATACCAGCACGCATGGCGCTTTTGGTGCCTTGGCGTTTGGTATTGGCACCTCTGAAGTCGAACACGTCATGGCCACG
>CAMCZQ010000149.1 GCA_945887835.1 Bordetella parapertussis
TTCGTCTTTGACCTGCTCGCGCAACTCTGGCGTGTCGGTAGCGCCCTGACCTTGGCTGACCAAGAGTTTGACAAACTGATCGACGCTTTCTTGGGTAATTGGCTTGCCGTTTACGGTTGCCACATTTTGTGCATAAAGTGGAGCTGCAAGCGCCAGTGAGGCGGCGAGCATGATGATACGTTTCATGAATTTCCTTTGGAGGGCGCCCGAGTCGTTAGCGCAAGTGCGTGAATCGGGTGTGGGATTAAATCGCGCAAAAGATCATACACCAACCGATGTTGCGCAACCATCGACCGGTTAGAAAAGCATTCAGCCACAATCGTGGCCCGAAAATGGCTGGCCCCGCCTGGATTACCGGCATGCCCGGCGTGTAGGTGAGACTCGTCTTGAATATCGAGTTCGCTGGCGTTAAGCGCGGCTAGGCGCTCTTGTAAGAGCGTCAGATGGGGATTGGTGTGGGCAGTGCCTGAGTGAGGTGGCAAAACGGTCATGGCTTAGGTTCGCTGTCTTTGTTTTCAATGTGTTTGCCGAGCCAGACCGATTGCCCGATCACAAAGGCAATGAGCAAGCCCATCAGCCCGAATACCTTAAAGTTGACCCATTGATCCGTGGTGAAATAGCCCGAAAATGCAACAAAGAGGTTGATTGCACCTGCAGCGATAAAGAACAGCGCCCAGCTTAAGTTCAGGCGGTTCCAGGCCGTCGTGGCCATTGAGATTTTTTCGCCCAACAGTTTTTGCATCAGGTTACGACCTAAAAATAGCTGACTGATTAACAACACGCCACCAAAGAGCCAGTACAGCATGGTCGGCTTCCATTTGATGAAGGCGTCGTCCTTAAACCAAAGGGTGGCGCCGCCAAACACCACGATCACGCCAAGATTGATCCAGTGCATCCCTTCGATTGGCTTGCCCGTAAATTTGATCCACAGAATCTGCAAGATCGCTGCGGCCATCGCGACGCCCGTGGCGACATAGATATCGGCAAACTTGTAAGCCACAAAAAATAAAATCAGCGGAAACAGGTCGAAGAGGAATTTTTTCATGGTTTGCTTTGTAAAACCTCGCCGCGCGGGGCGAGGATGACCTTAAGGCTTGAGGGGCTCAAAAGTCAGTGAAAGTGAGTTAATGCAATAGCGCAATCCGGTTGGGGGCGGGCCATCCGGAAACACATGCCCAAGGTGGCTGTCGCAGACATTGCATAACACTTCTGTGCGACGCATGCCGTGTGTGCTGTCGGTTTCTTCGCGCACATTGTCACCGTCGATAGCCACAAAATAGCTTGGCCAGCCGCAGCCGGCATCAAACTTGGTGTCAGAGGCGAACAGTGCGGTGCTACAGCCTACGCAACGATAAACGCCAGATTCATTGTGATCCCAATAACGCCCTGTAAACGGCCGCTCAGTGCCTTTTTGGCGCGCAACGTAATATTCTTCTGATGAAAGCTGGGCTTTCCATTCGGCGTCGGTTTTGATGATTTTTTTCATGTTGGTGCTTCGAGTGCAGAGTTTGAAAAAAGTTCTAGGCAAATTGGTAAAAGTTCGAGCCTGCTCGGTCACTCTTTGGAATAACCGGGCAAAACCGGCCTTTGTGCCGGTTGCGGCCCGCCAGCAATATGCATTTTACGATGTAACGGGTGTTTGCCGAGGGTTCTCGGGCATAATCGACCAACATGTTAATCGAGTTTAAAAACGTTTCTGTCGAGCGCGAAGGCCGGTTGGTGTTAGCCGACCTGAATCTGACCCTGTCTGAGCTACGCATTGGTGTCATTGGCCCTAATGGTTCGGGTAAAAGCTCTTTGGTCAGGTTGATTAACGGCCTGCTTTTGCCTAAAACCGGTCAAGTCTGCGTGGACGGGTTCGATACCGGGCGCGACGTGGCGGCGGTGCGCCGTAAAGTTGGGTTTGTCTTTCAGAACCCCGATAATCAGATTGTGTTTCCAGTGGTGCATGAAGACATTGAATTTGGGCTTAAACGGCGCGAACCTGACCCTAAACGGCGTACGTTGCGGGCCCAAGAAGCGTTAGAACGGTTGGGGGTAGGTCACTTAACCGAGCGTAGCGTACACACGCTCTCGGGCGGGGAGCGTCAATTAGTCGCCTTGGCCGCGGTGCTCGCCACTGAGCCAGAGCTACTGGTGTTTGACGAACCCACGACCCAGCTTGATTTGCGCTTGCGTAACCGGTTTGAACAGCATTTAGCGGGGTTGCCGCAACCCGCCGTGGTAGTGAGTCACGATCTGGCCTTGATGCAGAAAATGAATCGTGTGCTGGTGATTGATCAGGGGCGCTTGGCATTTGATGGCGCGCCGCCCGAGGCGCTGGCCTGGTATCAAGCGCATTGCGCCTGACGTTCACACCACACAGCGCTGAGCACTGAATAGCGAACACCGAACACTGAACACTCAACATTCAACATTCACACAGAAAAATGCTTGGATCACTTTATTTGCCAGGTAACACCTGGTTGCACCGTGCGCCCGCCGGCCTCAAGTTGGCGGTGTTGGCGTTGAGCAGCAGTGCACTCATGTGGGAGCCTTCGCCTCTGCTTTTATTGGTGGCGTGTGCGCTAGTATGCTTATCGGTGCGCTGTGCAGGTGCGTCGCTGCGGCAGGTTTGGCAGCAGCTGCGCCCGCTAGTTTGGATGTTGCTGGTGCTGGGCGGATTGTCTGTTTGGTCTCAAGGCGTGTGGCAGGCGCTTGAAATGGTCTTGCGGCTGTTCACGCTGGTGCTTGCAGCGTTGGTGGTATCGATGACCACGCCTCTTACGCAAATGATGCAGGTCGTTGTGTGGTTGCTGGGGCCGTTGCAACGTTTAGGTTGGGTCAATGCCGAAAAGGTAGCGCTAGGCTTTGGTCTGACACTACGTTTGATCCCTGAACTTGGTGTGCAGTGGCAGGATATTCGCGAGGCGCAACTCGCGAGAGGCTTGACGCCAAGTCCGCTAACAATGGGTGTGCCGATGCTGCTTCGTACCCTGCGACGCGCCGATGAAATTGCTGAGGCGATTGACGCGCGCGGCCAATAGCAGTTGATTTGAAAACAGAAGATTTGCGGATAACAAATAGAGGCTGATTTGAAAACAAAAGATATTGTGTTGATTGCGTTGTTCACTGCTCTCATCATTGCCTTGGGCTTGGTACCTCCGATCCCGATGCCGCTTGTGCCGATCCCCCTGACGTTACAAACCTTTGGTGTCATGCTGGCAGGCTTAATCTTGGGGCCCACGCGGGCTGGGCTCGTGTTGCTGCTCTATGTGATGATGGCCTTGTTAGGTCTTCCGGTATTGCCAGGCGGGCGAGCCGGGCTGGCAGTGCTAGCGGGTCCTACGGCGGGCTTTTTAATCGGAATGATCCCTGGCGCTGTACTGATAGGGTGGTTAGCTAAAAAATCCGCTTCAACCTCCCAGGTTTCAGCCTTTCGTGAAACACTGCGCTGCGCGCTAGCGGCGGCCTGCGGTGGGATCGTGTTGGTTTACGGTCTCGGTATCCCGTGGTTAGCCTTTGTGGCCGGCATGAGCCTAACCAAGGCCTGTTGGGCGGTGTTGGTGTTTTTGCCGGGTGATTTACTCAAAGTGGCGGTTGCGGCAAGCGTGGCGCAACGTATACGACGCGCTAATATTATCTAGTACATCTAGTTATATTATTTAGTACATCAGATAATAAGATTAAATAAATCAAAAGGTTATGAATAAGACTGCTAAGTTTTTTCTGATATTTGGGGCTTCACTCTTAGTGGTCAGTGGCCCCGCCACGGCCTACATGCCTCTAAATACCGACGACGCCGGGACAACAGCCAAAGGCGGCTATCAAGTTGAGCAGTTCTATTACTCTTTGCTCCAAGTTGGTCAGTCGGCTGACAATTCTGCGGTCGCCTCCTCGGGTGCAGACTACCAAGGCTCGGGCAACGCGCAAGCCTTTCCGTTCACGTTTTCTCGGGGCCTGACTGACAACATCGACTTGCAGTTCACACCCACCTACTACTTACAGCCCACGGGGTCATACTCTCGCGTATCGAACTACACCTTAAATTTGAAGTGGCGTTTTTATGGGGATGGCGAAACCGGCTTGAGTCTAGCGCTGCGGCCACAGCTGGTTGCACCGGCGAGCGCTTCGCAACAAGAGGCGGGGCTTGGTAATGCACGCTTTAACTACGGGCTAAATTTTATTGCGTCGCAGTTCGGTGAGAATTATGAGCTGCATTTCAATGCAGGTTATTCGAGAGCGCCTTACAACAGTGCTTATTCGGTAGGGCTGAGCACCGACGCTCGTCGTACCGATTTGTATGCTGTTTCGCTTGCCCCAGTCTGGGTCATTTCGCCGCAATGGAAAGTTGCGCTCGATGCCGGTGTCAACACTAATCCAAGCGCAACCGACCTGTCACTGACCCGTTATGGGCTCGTAGCGTTGCTGTACTACCCCATGAAGGATTTAGACATCGCGGTTTCGTACCAGCGTAACGCTAGCACGTTTGAGGCGGCCTGGGGCGGTTCAGGGGCCTACGTCAGCCGCTTGCAGGTGGGCGTGACGTATCGGTTTGATTAGGGCGTTCATCGCGCGACAGAGCCTGACCTTGGCCGTGTTCGCCGATCCGCAAAACTAGGTTCGGATCTTTGCGAAGGTTCGTCTGATGCCACCGAATTAACACAAGCATCAAGATCGCAACTGACAGACCAAACATCACGATAATGGTATTAATTGAAACCCCTAGCCACAGCATCAAGCTATACAACGACACCATCAATAAAATATTAAGTTGTTCATTAAAGTTTTGCACGGCAATAGAGTGGCCTGCGGAGAGCAGCAAATGACCGCGATGTTGCAATAGAGCATTCATGGGTACAACAAAAAATCCAGACAAAATCCCTATGACCAGCAATAGCCCATACACAGCCCATTCGTTGTAGATCAGTGGCATGATGAGTACGACTAAACCCATCAGTGCTCCAACCGGCAGCACACGAAGCGATTGCTTAAGGGGTACACGAGCCGCTGCAATGGATCCCAGCACCGTACCTAAGGCCGCGATGCCCATCAAGATCGACGCTTGATCTAAGCGATAGCCTAGTTGACTGCGACCCCATTCGATCACAATCAGTTGCAGTGTTGCGCCCGCGCCCCAAAAGAGCGTCGTGACCCCCAATGAAATCTGGCCTAGCTTATCGGTCCATAGCACCTTGGTGTAGCCAACAAAGGCTTTGATCAAGCGAATGGGATGCTGATGCTGCTTTGGGTACTTGGCGTTTGTGTTTGGAATCAATAAATTGGTCAGCGCTGCGGCGATGTACAACAGACCAATCATTACGATCGCAACTTCGGCAGGCGTACTGGCTATTTGCTGGAGCGTGTTGTGTGACAGTAGCCAAGCCGATACTGCCGGCGATACCAGCAAGCCGCCAACAACGGATCCCATAATGATCGAAACGACTGTCATGCCCTCAATCCAGCTGTTACCGATGACCAGTTTCTCGGGGGGCAACATCTCAGTGATGATGCCGTACTTAGCGGGCGAATACGCGGCGGCACCTGTACCGACCACTGCATAGGCCACGCAGATTAAGACGATTTGTTCAGACGCCGTCAAGCCAAAAAATCCATAGCTAAACATCAAGAGGCAGCCTAAGACTTTGAAGGCATTTGTGGAGAACATCACCTTGCCCTTGGGATAAGCGTCGGCGATTGCGCCAACGAATGGTGCCAGCAATACATAGCTGGCGGCAACGCCCCATTTGATGAGAGGGGGCACCCACACCGGTCCTTCAAGTTGATGAATCAGTGCGATCGCAGCGATAAATAGTGCGTTATCCGCCAAGGAGGAAAAGGTTTGCGCGATGATGACGGTATAAAAGCCACGATTCACGGTGCGCTCGCTTGGGCAGCGTGATTTGTCGTTCTCATCGCCTGCTGCTCGGGTGGCAACTGCATCAGCGGGCTCCCCATTTTTATCTGCGCACCAGGCAAGATTTGGTCAGCTAAGGAAAACCCTTCTGGGGCGAACACAATAATGGTCGAGCCGTGCTCAAACCAGCCAAGCTCTTGTCCTTTTTCAAAAGCTACGTTGCAGGCAAAATCAGTCTGTCCTTTGTAGCGTGTATGAAATAAAGTATTCAAGCCGTGTAAGCGGATGCTGGCCACCAAGATCGCTGCAACAGGCACGAGTGCGACCTTGTACTTTTGTGAGCCTAGCTCAAGCGCAAGCACGGCCCGTTCATTTTTACAAAAGAGCTTTTCAACGCGCTTTAAGGCAATCGGGTTGACGTTCCAGGTATCCCCTGACAAGTAATGCACGGCCGTCATTGCACCCGAATAGGGGGCATGAAAGCGGTGATACATCGCAGAGGTTAAACGCAAGGTAATGTACTGGCCGTTTGACCAAGCACTGGTGTCGGTCTGTGGGCCAAAGAGGTCAGTGAGGGTATAAGGAAACCCCTTCGCCTGAAACACTTGCCCGTTAATGATCTTGCCACAGGCGCCAACGATGGCGTCACAAGGACTCGTCATCACCTCTGGGTGGTGATCGATGACCCGCGCACCTTCACGCAGCTCGCGAACAAAGCAATCGTGAAGACTGTCAAAACGTTGTTTTTTAGCTTCGCTTAAATCAAGGTCCGTAAATAGTTTCCAAGTGCCGATCGAAGCGTCTCGCACCCAGCCAACCTTGATTTTGCTGAACCATCCCATGAAATGTGTGACGGCAAGCCTAGGAATCCGGTTGGTTACCAAAAAATTGAGGTCTTCATGGGCAAAGACATTGCGCACGGCTTTACTGATGTTCATCATTTCGTCACTTTAAAGTCATAAAAAGGAGTTTTCGAGGCAAAACTATGACTGATCAAATTTTGAGTGTTATGCAATACGCTGCAGCAGCAGCCGTGGGTCTTTGGCTGTTGTTGCGCATCAAGCAACGTCTGCAATTGTCGGTGGCTAAATACCCGTCTTTGGGTGGACACCTGCGTTGGGCGAAGCGCATTACCCGGTGGGTGCCTGGCTACTCGTACGCCGACGACAAATGGTTTGACGCCGATGGGGCGCCGCAAGAGGTCGTGCTCCAACGGCGTCAGGCGCTTGCCTCGCTGGGCAATGATCTGCGGTCGCGCAGCGCGTTGACCCTGGCGCATACAGCCGCTAGCAAACCGATGATCTCCGACTTGCAATTCATCAGCAACTATCGGGTGCCCTATCAGTTTCGTGAAGTGTTGCAGCAGCACATTCAATTGGGTAGCTTCTGGACGAGCAGTGATGGCGTCTGGCTGACCGACATGGATGGGAATCGCTTGATTGATGTGACGGGCTCGTATGGTGTGAACCTGTTCGGCTTGGATTTTTATAAGTCTTGTATCGAAGAGGGGAGCAAGCTGGTGCGCGATCTGGGCCCGGTCTTGGGCTCGTATCATCCTTGCGTGCTCGATAATATCCGACGCTTGTGTGCCATTTCGGGGAAGGACGAGGTTTCGTTTCATATGTCGGGCACCGAGGCGGTGATGCAAGCCGTGCGTCTGGCGCGCTATCAAACCGGTCGTCAAAAAATTGTTCGCTTTACGAGCGCGTATCACGGCTGGTGGGATGATGTGCAGCCGGGGCCGGGCAATCCAATGCCGCCCTCTAAGCACACGCTCACACTGCGCGAAATGCATGAGAATACGCTGCGGGTGTTGCGCAACCGCCGCGATATCGCTTGCGTACTGGTCAACCCGATACAAGCAATGCACCCCAACCAAGCGGCGCCAACCGATTCGACTCTGGTCGATGGCGGGCGTCGGGCAAATTACGATCGTGTGGCGTATACCGCCTGGCTCAAAGAACTGCGCGAGGTGTGCGCCGAGCGAGGCATCATCTTTATTTTGGATGAAGTCTTTTTGGGCTTTAGGCTTGCCCCAGGCGGTGCTCAAGAATATTTCGGTCTGGATGCCGATATGGTCACGTACGGCAAGACGCTGGGCGGCGGTTTGCCGATTGGCATTCTGTGTGGCAAGAAAAATCTGATGGCACGTTTCTATGCCGAGCACCCGGCCGATATCTGCTTTGCCCGAGGCACCTTCAATGCGCACCCCTATGTCATGGGTGCCATGAATGTGTTCTTGCATCGCCAAGACACCCCGGCAGTTCAAACGCTTTATGCAGAGCTTGAAACGACCTGGGACACGCGCAAGACTCGGCTGAACGACCTGCTCAAGCGTGAAGGGCTGCCACTGCGTGTCGAGGCCATGTCGACGGTGTGGACCGTGCTGTACGACGTGCCAAGCCGCTTTAACTGGCTGTTGCAGTTTTACCTGCGGCGCGAGGGGATTGCCCTGAGTTGGGTCGGTACGGGAAGACTGATTTTTAGTCTGAACTTTACAGATGCGGATTTTGATGATTTCTGCCAACGTTTCGTACGTGCTGGCCATCAGATGGCTGC
>CAMCZQ010000150.1 GCA_945887835.1 Bordetella parapertussis
ATTTTAAAAGAGCTAAACCCCTGAGCCTTAGCGGCCTGAAGCTCTGCGCTCTCTAAGCCATTAAAGGCCGTGTTCAGGTATGCCGCATTATAGGCGGCGATGTTCATTGTGAACCCGATCATTGCCACAGTAAAAGGTGAACACTTAATGCCCCACTGCGGCAGACCGTAATACATTAAAAACAACAGCACGATCAAGGGCATGCCAATAAAAAATGAAATGTAGCCTTTGACCAAGATGCGAACGAGCTTATTTTGACTGATTGAGAAATAGAACACAACAATGCCGAACAAGAAGCCCGAGAGGCTGGCAAAAACGGCAAGCTTGAGTGTTTGCTCTAGCCCGGTCAAGATCAGGGGTAATTGCTCAAGTAAGTCGTGCTCGAACGCCCCCATCCCATTCACGATGATTGACCCTCGCGACCAAAAAATTCTCTGACTTTTTGGTCGGGATGATTCGTGGCTAAATGGTCAATCGTATCCTCTGCCGTTACAACGCCTTGCTCAAGAAAAATGATTTTTTTTGAAATCTGTCGAGCGAGCATTAAGTCATGCGTGACACACAGCATCGTGATGCTATCGCGATGGAGCCGATTAAATAATTCTGCAACCTCACGCACCATGATTGGATCCAGAGCCGAAGTGGGTTCGTCAAATACCACGACGGCGGGGTCCATTGCGAGTGCTCGGGCAATCGCAGCGCGCTGCTTTTGGCCGCCAGAAAGTTGTTCGGGATATTTATGCTGATGCGCGACCATATCGAGACGCGACAGCTCAAAGGCCGCCTTCTCGTTCGCCTCAGCGCGACTCATCTTTTTTAACTTGCGTAAAGCGAGCGTGACGTTATCAACGACCGTCAGATGACGGTAGAGGGCAAACTGTTGAAAAACAAATCCGATGCTTTGTCTCAGTGCGCGTACATCGGTGCTGGGGCTTGTAATGTCACTGCCACGAAAACGAATCGTGCCAGACGTGGGTTCTACCAAGCGATTCAAACAACGAAGCAAGGTCGATTTTCCGCACCCTGAAGGCCCCATCACGACTTTAAGCTCACCTTCTAACAGATCAAGATTAACACCATTTAACACGGTGTTATCTTCGAATTTTTTTACGAGGTTGCGAACTTCGATGAGTGCCATGCTAAGCATCCCCTATGCCAGGCACGCGAAAGTGTCTTTCAATATGCCGCACGCCTCGTATCAAGATCCAGTAGATTCCAAAATAAAGAATCCCGACTGCCAAGTACACCTCGATTCCGCGTAGCGTGGTCGCCGTCAGATTCATGGCCTGCTTGGTCATCTCGGGGATGCCGACGGTATAGGCGAAAGGAGAATACTTGAGGATCGACGTGAACTCATTGATCATTCCTGGCACCGCAAAGCGTAGCATTTGAGGGGCTTCAATGTAGGTAAAGACTTGCAAGCGACTCATACCACTGGCTTGGGCCGCCAGAACTTCGGAGGCATTGACTGCTTGCAGTGCACCTCGAAAAACTTCAGACAGGTAGGCGGCGGCGATGAGGCCTAGGCTTAAGGCCATCGCAGCGAGTGAACTCACTTTTACACCAATACTTGGTAACCCAAAATACACCATAAACAAGAGCACTAAAACTGGGATTCCTCGAAACACGAAAGTGAAAACATCGAGAACCCTGCCAATACGCTGTGTGCCTAGCTGTCTGAGGCCCGTCATCATCAGCGCGACCAGCAGCGCAGTTGCGCTACAGGTGAGCGTGACGAGTAAAGTGTGCCCGAGCCCTTGTGCTAATTGCTCAAGGATCTCTAGAAAGCTCATGTTGAAATTTTTTTAGGCGCTACTTCAACCATTTATCAACAATGGCTTTGACCTTTTCGGGGCCAAGTTCTTTCAGGTATTTATCAAAGTCGTCGCGGCGCGCAGAACCTTTGGCAAAGGCAAAGCCTAGCTTGTCAAAGCCTGCAAAGACATAGGCGCTTTCGACAGGCAATTTAAGCTTGAAGAGGAAGTTCGCAAACACCGGCTCTTCGATAAAAGCCAAATCAAGATTGCCATTTTGTAAGTCGGTCATTGCTTCACTGTATGAAGGATAGAGCTTGACTTGACTGAGAGAGTAGTAGCCCTTTGGTTCGAATTCGTTCTTAATCAAATCGCTGTAGGCCATGCCACGTGGATAGCCAATCGAATATTTTTTGAGCTCAGAGAGATCAGTGATTTTGATGTTGCGAGCCTTTAAGCTCACTAAGTGCCACGCATTGTCATAGTAGGGTTGCGAAAAATCCATCGCTTCTTTGCGCTTGTCGGTAATCGAGATACCCGAAAATGCGACGTCGGCTTGCCCACTTGAAACGGCACCTAGCATGCCCTGCCAGTCATAGGGGGTGATTTTAAGTGTGCAGCCCCGTGCTTTGCAGTAGCCTTCAAAAATATCCAGATCAACGCCTTGAATTTTTTTGTCTTGTTCAAAAAGCATCGGGGGGGAGGTTGGCGAAACCGCGATTTTGATTTCGTTACCTAGTTTGTTGTCAGAGCAGCCAGCCAGAAAAATTAGCGTTAGACACAAAGCCTTGAGAAATCGGCGAGAAAACATGACGAAAACACCTTGAAGTGAGGGGCAAAGCGAGCAAGAGCGATCGCTGCTGAAATTCCCTCCTATTTTAGGTGATCTTTTGTCCGGCAGCTAGCATCCAGCGCTTCATGACAGTCTGATCGGTGGCATCGACATTGCGCGACAGATCATTGAGTAGCGGTAGCTCGAGTTTGGCCTCGTCGGCTAAGGTTTTGGCTAAATGCAAATCCTTGCTGACGATATTGACAAGCGAGAAAAACGCCTCTTGTGAGCGAGCCCACGCCTGATAGTGTTGGCGCGTCATGGCGCCGTCGAGCGACATAAAGTTTCTGCCGCTGCTGACCTCAAGAATCGGTGCAATTTGTTCGATATTTACGCCATACTTAGCCGCCAGCTCAAAAGCCTCGGCAGCGAGATAGATGTTCGCGATGCCTAGCATGTTATTGATGACTTTAATTACCTCTGCCGCGCCCAGCGCACCACATCGAAAAATTTCAGTCCCCATCGATCGCATGAGAGGCTCGGCTCTGTCTAAGTCTTGCTCATCACCACTCATCATGATAGTTAGGGTGCCTTGCTCGGCCTTGACTAAACCACCACTGACCGGAGCATCAATCAAGCGCGCGCGGGTGTTTTTGAGTTGCGTCGCGATCTGTTTCAGTGTTGAGGGTAGGGTGGTACTCATGATGCAGACTAAAGGTTGACGCTCAGAGGGTATCGCCTCGATAAAACCAGTGGTGCCACAGGTGACCGACACAATCTGCTCATCATTGGCAACCAGCACGATAATGGCATCTGCCAGCGCACAGTCGCGCGGGTCTTGCGTGACGCTCACCCCTTCTCGTTTGAATGCTTCGAGCACGGTGAGTTCTTGATCGCAGACTGTCAAATCGAAACCAGCGCGTTTGACGCAGCGCGCCATACGCGAGCCCATATTGCCAGCGCCGATTAGCGCCACAGTCTTGATTGTCATGACAGGTCTCCAAAAATTTTTTGTGCTGAGCGCTATGTCGAGCGAATCGTTGAGAGCTCAGCTTTTCGACTATCTTAAGACAATTGGCAAAATAGTGGCATACTTTTGCTTTATGCCGCTTGCAGATTCGTCTGTTTTGCTCTGTGTCCTGTCATTTGGCAGGCGTGGTCGGATTTTGTCGGCCCCTTAATAGGATGCTCATTGACCGTGAATAGCAAAACGAACGCAATTTCTGGGCTTGCGTTCGCAACGCTCTTATTTATTGGGCTGATCATGGGCGCCAACCATGTCGCAGCGCGAATTGCCTTTGACCACGGCTTGAATGTGGCAACCGCAGTCGTAGTGCGCAGCCTTGTGACTGCCGTTGTTGTGAGCCTGATTGTTTATTTTCAAGGCGTACCAATTCGGCTTACGCGTAAACATAAAAAAGTATTGCCCGCGATTGGTCTGCTAGTCACCATTCAAAGTTTAAGTATTTATTCCTCGGTGGCACTGCTGCCAGTGTCTTTGGCCTTGTTGGCGTTTAATACCTATCCGCTCTGGACCGCCTTTTGGTGTCGTGTCATTTATGGACAACGCCCTGAGCGTCAGGTGCTGCTTGCGATGCCGATTATGCTGATCGGGTTGGCGCTAGCCTTAGATGTCTTTGGCGCTGCGTCTGGCTTAGGTGCCAGAGCGCAATGGGGCATGATCGGCGTGGGGGTCGCCTTTGCACTCACTGCAGCCGGGACGTTTGGCTTGGTCTTGGCGCTGACGCAAAACGAAGTGTCTGACCTAGATGGCCGTGTCCGTACGGCGACCACGATGTGGATGGTCGGGCTCTTGGCGATCATTGGTACGCAAGTACTGGGAGCGTTTCAGTGGCCCACCGCGACAGCCGGGTGGTGGGGCTTGGCATTGTTGACGATTTTTTATGGCACTGGTTTTACAGTGATGTTTATCGTATTGCCGCGCTTGGGAGTTGTCGGCAATTCGTCAATCATGAGCATTGAGCCCATTTTTGCGTTGGTCTTAGGTTGGTTTATTTTGGATCAAAAAATTGCCTGGATACAAATCGTTGGCGCCTGCTTAGTGGTCGGGCTTGTGATTAAGCTTGGGTTGAGAAAGCAGGTCAGATAGCAACAAAGTGCGAACGCTGCGTCGCGCACTTAGCGGACAACGTAATTCGTCTCTTTTACCAAACGCGCCCAGCGTGACATGTCTTTTTGAATATATTGGGCGAGTGCTTCTGGCGAACTGCCGTTGGCCTCAACACCCGCAGTGGCGAGTTTTTCTTTGACTTCGTTTGAGTTCAGCGCCGTCATAATCTCACGATTCAGCTTTGACACAATGGCAGCGGGTGTGCCTGCAGGTGCCAAGATAAAAAAATCAATACTGATATCAAGTTCGGGGTAACCGGATTCAGTCATTGTAGGCGTATCGGGCACGACCGCCGAGCGCTTAGGGCCTGTGACGCCTAAAAGTTTGACCTTACCGGTATTGACCAATGAAAGCGCCGAAGCGGTAGTTGTCCAGAGCAGTTCAACACGTCCACTCGCAACATCGGTCATGCCGGTCGTCGTGAGTTTATAGTCAATAATCGAAAAATCGATCTTGGCAACAAACTTAAGAATCATCGCAACAAAGTGCGTCGCTGTGCTGCCAGAGGCAAAATTGAGCTGGCCGGGCTTTTCTTTTGCAAGCGCAACAAGCTCTTTCATTGAGTTGGCGGGCAGGGTCTGGTGTGCCATCAAGACATTGCGCAAAGAGCCAACCAACCCGACGGGGCTAAAGTCCTTGGCAATATCGAGGCGAGAGTCTTTTGTGACAAACTGATTCAAGATGCTGCTAGTGCTGGCAATTAACACCGTGTGACCATCGGGGTTGGCGCGTGCAACGTAGTCGGCGCCAATGCCACCGTTGGCGCCGGCGCGATTATCGATCACCATCGGTTGCCCTGCAGTTTCAGTGACTTTTTGAGCGATGATGCGGGCGATGATGTCATTTCCCGTGCCGGGGCCGTAAGGCACAACGACTGTAATGGGTTTGCTTGGATAGGTTTGTGCCACAGCATTGTGGTGGGGCGCTAAGAGCGCGACGATGGCGATGAGCGCGCACAGATATGCTAGGGGTCTGGTTTGCTTGCTAAAGGTATGAGTCATTTTTGCCTCTCTTTTTTTATGTTTTGACGCGAAACAACGATATCTTTTTTTGAAGCTAGTTTTTTTTAAAACTTAAGTCTTGCATTCAAAGCTGAGTTTAGAGCGAAAGCCAAGCTGCGTGGTACTGTCTTAAGAAATCGTATCGTGGTTTAATCAGGACGAAGATTACAAAACAGAGGTTCAGCATGTTGATACACACGCGAGTTTGCTCATTCTTAACCCTCCTGATGGTCTGTTTCACGCTCAGCTTCGAGGTGGGTGCGCAGACGCCGGCCCTTGATCTTGTGTTACTCGAAAACCCAATTCGCACCGAACGCGATCGCCAGGCAGATCCAAGACGTAAACCCCTTGAATTACTCAAATTCGCTCAGATTGCAGCCGGTATGACGGTGTTGGACGTCGCCTCGGGCGGTGGCTACACTGCGCAGGTGTTAGCCTTGGCCGTTGGTCCAAGTGGCAAGACTTGGGCCCAAATTGCCAGGCCGGCGCCTGGCCTTGAAGCACGCCTTGTTGCGCACCCACAGGCTAATTTGCAAGTGCTTGCGCGTCCACTAGAGGATTTGTTTGCGACTGACAACCCTCGCGTGGATCGAGTGACCTTGATTTTGTCCTATCACGACATCGTGAACACTCCGATCGACCGCAGCAAAATGAATCAGGCAATCTTCAATGCGCTGAAGCCAGGCGGTTTTTTAGTCGTGATGGATCATGCGGCTAAGCCAGGGTCAGGGCTGAGCGACACCTCAACTTTGCACCGCATTGACGAGCAGACTCTTATTGCCGAGATTGTGAGGGCGGGTTTTAAGTTAGACGGTCAGTCTGAAGCCTGGAGAAATCCATCCGACACCTACGAACAACACTCCTCAAAGATGGACGTCCCTAGCGATCGCTTTGCGTTGCGCTTTATACGGCCGAACTAGTTGCGCGCGCGCAAGCTAGGGGTGATTAACGCAGTAATGCGGCAGGACCCTCTGGTAAGTATGCCAACGCTTGGTTTGTGCCGCACGGTTGTTTATACTCAAAAGTCCCCCAAGTAGAAAGCGCCAAGGTTTTTGGCGCGCCCGGAGTCCTCCCCATGTTCGGAAAAAAACATTCACACAAAATCGTTCGCTCAACCGACGAATCTTTTGAAACCATTATCGGGCAATCGACCGAAATTCATGGCGAAATCATTGCGACGCAAAGCCTTCGGATTGATGGCACGGTTGTGGGCGATATTCGCGTAGCGCAAAGTGGCAACGTCAGCTTGGCGATTGGCTTAACAGGCTCGGTGCAGGGTGATATTCACGCGCAGCGTTTGCTGGTGGGTGGGCGCATTAGCGGTAATGTGTTTGTCACTGAGTCGGTCGAATTGCACGATAGTGCAGACATTCACGGCGACATTACCTACGGGCAAATCAGTATTGAGCCTGGCGCCAAAATTAATGGCCGCATGATTACTCAAGCCAACGCTCAACAGGGCGAACTGACCATCGAGGGTAAACCGACCTTGGTCAGTTCTGCTTCGAGCCAGGCGCTACTAGCACCTGCATCGGATTAACAAATTGCCCGTGGCGCAAAACTTCAAAATGAAGATGCGCACCAGTGGTACGCCCGGTTAGACCGACTTCGGCAATCTTCTGGCCACGCGTGACTGTTTGCCCAGCGACCACGGCTATTTTGCTGGCGTGAGCGTACTTCGATATGTAGCCTTCAGCATGCTTAATCTCAACTGTGAGCCCATAAGCGCCGTCCCAGCCAGCGCGCAGCACCGTACCGTTACCGGCGGCTAGAATCGAGGTGCCGACTTTTGCCACAAAATCGATTCCTGAATGCTGAGCGACCGTGCCTGTAATTGGGTCAACACGCGGGCCGAAATTGCTGTTTAAGCCCAAAGCCATGGGCAGGGGCGCACCAAGCGGCAGGTGGGTGAGCAACTGATACTGAGTCGTCCAGAGCTCCTGCAAGCCCAGTGCCGTGGTGTTCAGAGCAGACACTTTAGCGATGGTGGAGTCGAGTTCGTCTTCAAGATAGGCGTTCGAAGCTGACTTAAAGACAACCGGACGTAGAGGGCCGCCGCGCCCCGAAGAGTCTGACATTTTATTTTTGATCGGAGCTGGTGCGGCGAGGGTAGCAAAGCGCTCTTTCAGTGAATTCAGCTCGCCAATCTTGCCTGTCATCGCAGTCATCTGCGTGTTTAGCGTCTCTAGTTTTTTACGATAAAGCGCGTCGATTTCTTTTTTCTCGCGGCTAAACTGCATAGTGGTTTCTTTGAAATCAACTTGCACCAGCGCAAGCTGGTGTTCATAAGACGCGATTAAATCTTTTTGTCTTTTTTCACGCTGAGCCAATGCAGTCTGTTGAGCTTGATTTAAACGATCAAGCTGTTTTTGATGCAAAGCGTCCGCGTCGGCGAGTTCTTTTGTCCGTTTGTCCAGCGCCGCTTGGTGTTGCTGCGTCAGGTGGGTAAGCTGTTGCTGGTGCTGTGCTTGTAAAGCGCTTTGTTCATCCGCGGTAATGACGTCACCCATGGTGCGGGCAAGTTGCGGCTTAAACTGTAGTGCAATCCGAAAACCAAAAAAATGAATACTGACTCCCAGCATAATCAGCAGCACGCCTACCAAGGCCGACCAACGGATCAGGCGCTGACGCGAGATATTAATTTTTTTGACGCTCGAGGTCGAACCAGAAATCCAAATGAGTTGCACGTAAGGGGGCTCAATAAGCGGAATGGATGTTGAGTATAC
>CAMCZQ010000151.1 GCA_945887835.1 Bordetella parapertussis
AAATCGGCCCACACGCTACGCTCGCCGCTTCAAAGCGCTCGATCCACTCTTGCGTCGAGCGCGTGCGCGTAATCACGTAAAGCGCTTGATTTAACGCCACCCGATTGTTAGAGCGAAGCTTGCCAGTTTTATACTCTTCTTTGGTCAACAGATCCTCGGCCCCCATTGCCCGGCAGAGTCTTTCCCACATCTGCTGTGCACCCGCTCCGGCGATGTTGATGTGGCCATCCGAGGTCGGAAACACACCCGTCGGAATCGAAGTTGGGTGATCGTTGCCCGCTTGCTCTGGAATCTCTTTATTAATCAACCAACGCGCCGCCTGAAAATCAAGCATACCAATCATCGACTCAAGCAGCGAGGTCTGCACCCACTGCCCTTTGCCTGATTCTTCACGCTCGAGCAGCGCGGTTAAGACGCCAAGCGCGCAGAATAAGCCCGTCGCAGAATCCGCCACTGCGATGCCCGCACGCACTGGCCCTTGCCCGGGCAAGCCAGTAATCGCCATCAAACCTCCCATTCCTTGCACGATCTGATCGTAGCCAGGCCGCTTAGCGTAAGGGCCATCTTGGCCAAAGCCAGAGATACTGGCATACACCAGACCAGGATTGGTTTGACTCAAGCTTTCATAATCGATGCCTAATCTGAATTTCACATCTGGACGAAAGTTTTCAATAATGACATCGGCCTGGTCCGCCATTTTTTTAAAAATCGCGATGCCTTCCGCTTCTTTCAAATTAAGTGTCAAACTGCGTTTGTTGCGATGCAGGTTTTGAAAGTCTGGACCTAAGCGGGTGTCACCCCAACCGTCGCTTACACCCAAGGCCTCTGGGGTTTCGATTTTGATGACATCAGCACCCCAGTCTGCCAGCTGACGCACTGCCGTCGGGCCCGAACGCAAGCGTGTCAGATCAAGCACTTTGAAGCGAGCCAAGGGGCCGCGGCGTGTCGTTGTCATGTTTATTTCCTCATTGATTTTTGTGTTTGAGCCAACTCGCCCCAACGCTTATAGTCGCGCTCGATCATGGCTGCAAATTCGGCTGGGGTTCCCGTCAAGACCTCAAAGCCAGCAGCACTCAAATTTTGCTGCACGTCAGGCATGGCCAAAATCGCATTGATATGCTTGTTTAAGAACTGCACGATCGCCTCAGGCGTCCCCTTAGGAGCAACGATACCGTACCAACCATTTGCTTCAAATGCTGGGAAGCCCGCTTCGGCTGCGCTTGGCACATTGGGCAGGGCCACGACTCGCTTATTACCCGTCACCGCCAAGGCCTTGAGCTTGCCAGCGTTGAGCAGAGGGATCGCCGAGGGCAAGCTCGCCACCATGACGTCAATGTCGCCACGCGACAGCTCAACCACGGCAGTCGTCGCGTTTTTGTAGGGGATATACAGCATCCGGGTCTCGAGCAAGGTCTGAAACAACACCCCGATCAGCTCGGTTTGCGATGAGGTCGAGGCAAAGGTCGCCCCGCCCTTTTTTTGTTTTGCAAACTGCCCAAACTCTTGCAAATTTTGATAGGGCGACGCGGGATAGGTCACCATCAGATAGGGTTGGTTAACCCCCACCGCCACCGCGACAAAATCCTTCAAGGGTTCGTAGCCAATATCTGGGTATACAAAGGGATTCACCGCCATCGTACTAACAAAGGCGAGCGTCAAAGTGTAGCCATCGGGAGCCGCTTTTGCACCATACGTGGTGCCAATCCCGCCCTGTGCTCCAGGCTTATTTTCGACCACGACGGTTTGCTGCAGAACCTCGCCAAGCTTTTGAGCCATCACGCGGGCAAAGGCGTCAGTGCCGCCGCCTGCGGCGTTCGGCACCACCAGACGGATTGGACGCTCGGGGTAGGCCTGCGCATCTTGCGCACCCAACCAACTTAGCGTGGCACACGAAACAAATACGCTTAACTTCAATAATTTTGAAATCAGATCTTTCAACTGTTGTCTCCGGTGTGGATCAGTGTCCAACACTTTTTATAGGCGCGACGCAACGCCTCAACCATAAGCATACCCGAGCGCGGCACGGCGCACCATCGATGATATTGGTGTTAAATCGAGGTTCTGCACCTTCTCAAGGCTGTACCCGATGGCTGTCACCACACCCTCAAATGAACCCACCACCCCTGCCCTGACCATAAATGGGCGAAGCGCAACCATTCGTCTGCGCAATCCCGCCTATGCTAACCGCCTGAGCCCGGCCGATCTCGCCGTGCTCAAAAGCCATCTTGACACCGTCAACGCAACGCCCGAGGTGTTGGTTTTAAAGTTTATTGCCGACGGAAAATACTTTTGCAGTGGCTACGATATTTCATCGCTGGCGGCAGATACTGCGCCCTCTTCGACCTACTTTGGCGATACGGTCGATTTGATCGAGCAGGCACGGCCGGTCACAATCGCCGCGATCAATGGTGGGGTATACGGCGGGGGCACCGACTTGAGTTTGGCTTGTGATTTTAGGGTGGGCGTGGCCAGCGCCAATATGTTTATGCCAGCCACCAAGCTCGGCCTGCATTTTTATCCGGGTGGCATGGTGCGCTACATCACGCGCTTAGGCTTAAACAATGCCAAAAAATTGTTTTTAACCAGCGACAAAATCGAAGCAACCGAAATGCTGAGCATGGGTTTTTTAACCGAGATTGTCGCGCCCGAGAGTTTACTCGCGCGCGTGGATGCCTTGGGCGAACAACTTGCTGGGATGGCACCGCTAGCTTTGCTGGGGATTAAAAAGCACTTGAATCTGATTGCGCGTGGTCAACTCGACGAAGCTGAAATTCGCCGCGCCGTTGCCTTCTCAGAAAAATCAAACGATATCAAAGAAGGTGCACTCGCCTGGAAAGAAAAACGCGCCGCGAAATTCACGGGCAAGTAAGCAACGCGGACTTGAGCGGCAAACGCTCTGGCAGCGCGGCAAGTCAAGCGCAGCGCAAACGCTAACCGCCGCTGCCTTTAATAACAACCGCCTTAAGCTGCTCTAGCGTAACGAAGCCTTTTTTTTCAGCATCAAGGTGATTAAACGCATCGGCGATACGGGGCATGCCGTCTTTGGCTTCTTCATGCGTCAATTTGCCATCGCCATTTTTATCTGCCGCCTTGAATCGCGTCTCGAGTTCGGTCAAGGTTGCTTGCGTCGCTGCGTCGATTGTTTGAGCAGCACTCACGCTCAAAACTGAAACCAAGGCAAGCGCAAACACGCCTGAGAATATCCGTTTATTGAACATCATTTGTGCACCTTATCAAAACAAATTGTTCGGGTCCAAGACTAAAAGTGCGGAGCCTTCTCAGGCACCGCGGCACTGCGTGTGTGCAGCGCGAAACGATGTGGCTAAACCTTGCATGACGCAGGATATCGTAACCTAAAAGCTGCGCGCCAAGCTGCCTCCGTCTGCAGCAATCCTGTAAGCGACTCTGGATTTAAAAAGTCGCCCGAGGGCATTTGCATCAGTTGCCAAGCCATACAAAAATTTGATGAAACCGCAACGATCCCCCGATCGGCTAAGGCCATAATCGGCGCCAGCGTCGGCATCCCCGCGCCAGCCAACAAGATGAGATCAGGTTTGAGCGGCAGCAGTCGTTCTGCGGCAGCTAACACTGCGTCATTGCGCAGCGTATAAATATTATGAAAACCACCGACGGCTTGCGGCGACTCAATCCCCACAATCTCGACACCGGTGCGGGCCCAATAGGCTGCGCTGCGCTCGGTCAGCCATTGTGGATACGGGCTCACTAAGCCAATACGCTTGGCACCTAAGGCAGTAAACGCTCGGCGTATCGACTGCCCCGCCGAGACAATGGGATAGCCGTAGCGTTGGCCCAATTGCTCAAAATACCTGTCCTCGTCTGAATGCTCAAAATGATAAGTCGAGCCAGTAATCAAAAATCCCAAGCCCACTAAGGGCGCATTTGAAAAACTTGCAATAAATTGATCGATATTTGTCAAAAAATCTTCGAGCCGCTCGCGCATCTCTGGCTCGGGGCTTGTTAAGCGCCCAGTCAGCAAAGCCAAGTCGGGTGCCAGCAGGATCTGTACCTCAGGCTCGGCTGTCGTGTTTGCCTGTGGCACCAATAAACCTAGGATCCCTTGCGCGCCGTATTCAACTTCGTTTTTCATGTCGTCTCATCTTCGTTTTTTTAGGCGTGCATGCTAGCATCGGCCATGATCGCAGGATCACTTGTCGGCAACCCGTTGTAACCGATTATAAATTTCCCAGCCAAAAAACATAATACTGGATCGGTCAGACCCTATGAAAGCCTCTCTCTTTTGCATTCAGTCACTGCTGTGTACTTTGGCACTTTGTCTGGCACCCAACGTAGGCGCTCAAAATAAAGAGCCAGCGTGGCCAGTCAAACCGATACGACTCATCAATCCCTTCGCTCCTGGCGGGTTTGGCGATGGTGTGGCCCGCCCCTTGTGGGATCAACTCGGCCAGGCGCTCGGTCAGCCGATCCTGGTCGAAAGCCAGGCTGGCGCGAACGGCGCGCTGGCCAGTTCTGTCGTGTCTCGCGCCGCACCCGATGGCCACACTCTCCTTCTTGCGAATCTCGGCCCCATTGCGATCAATCCAGCGCTGCGCCCTCAATCAGCCAGCGATCCCTTAAAAGAATTGGTCGCGATCACGCAAATCGTCTCTGGTCCACTTGTCTTAGTGGTTCATGCAGATTTCCCTGCCAAAGATCTGCAGGCGCTCATTGCGCACGCAAAAGCGAACTCGGGCAAGCTCTCTTACGGATCGGTCGGACACGGCAGCACGACCCACTTAGCGGGCGAGCTATTGAACTTGAAAGCGGGTTTAGATCTGCTGCAGATCCCCTACAAAGGAGCGGCACCCGTCATCACGAATATTTTGGGCAAACAGATTGAGATGGGCTTTATTAATATTTCGATCGCAAAACCTCATCTGGACTCTGGGCAGCTGCGGGCACTGGGCGTCACGACACTTTCGCGCGCCGCAATTTTTCCAAATTTGCCCGCAATCGCTGAACGCCTACCCGACTTTGAAGTCAACCCTTGGTGGGGCCTGATGGCCCCCTTCGGCACGCCGCAAACGGTGATTGATCGTATTGCTCTTGAAGCAACAAAAATTCTAAAGAAGGCCGACATCGCAGAACGTTTTCGACAAAATGGGCTCGAGCCAGAGGGCACGACCCCCGAGGTGTTCGCTCAAAAAGTGGTCAGTGACATTGCCAAGTGGCGTCAACTGGTTCAGACCAACAATATCAAACCAGAGTAGCGCTGCCACTACCGTCCCGGCTGATATTGTGGGTACAGAACCTTGATCGGCAATCCGATCAAGGTCATAAATTTTTCTAGATGGGGCTGCCAAATCGCACGCCCGTCTTTAACGGCAAACAAACTGTGCGAATCTTGACCAAATTCGCCGAAAGCCACGAGCTGCGCTTGCGGATTCACTTTGTTGTAATAGGCAAACATCCGTGAATACACCTCTTTCGTGAAGAAGCTATCGTTGTCACCGTACAGCCACAGCGAAGGTATTTTGGTGTCTTGTGCATAATTGGCCGCAGCCTTTGCTAAATTTAGCTGCCAACCGATGCAATCAGGCTGTCGCAAGCCGCCAGCAAAATTGACCAATCCCTTGACTGAGGGATCTGGCTTTGCCGCGCCATAAGCCAGCGTGGTCCAGCCACCGTGCGATTGCCCGACTATTAAGGTTTGAGTGCGCTCAACATAGCTCAGCGTATGTGCATAAGCGACCGTGGCAGCCACGTCCTCGGCCTGAATAAGCCCGTTAGATTCAACATTGCAGCCACCCCCGACATATCCACCCGTTGATTTAGAAAAGCCTGTGCGCATCGGCACAAAGACCACATACCCACGCTCAACGAAATACCGCGCCGCCCAGCCGGGGGTGTAGCGTGGTTGCAGCCCAGGTGCACCCGGTGCCTTACCATGATTAATCACCACCAAGGGAAAAGGTCCAGGCCCTGGCGGCTTGTAAACGGTTGTCTCAAGCTCAAGCGTCCATAAAGGTATTTTTTTGGGGATAAAAATGACTTCGACCGGCAAGGCGATTTGTTGGGCCGCAACCAGACCGACTGGTAAGAGTAAAAAAAACCCTAACCACCAAACTGTCCGCTTCAGGAGAGATACCAGCAAGATATGAACCTCGCAACTTAAATTTTTGCGATTAACCAGAACAAGCACGATACCTTGATTTTTACTTCAGCTGATGCTACACCGGATAGTCAGCTATCAACACATTTAAAAATTGTTGGGCACGCGCGGCAACTACAAATAACAATTAGAACGCTTAGAAGAGCAAAAAGTCCTCAAAACCTAACATTCAAAAGGAAACCTGCTATGAAGATCCTAAGTCTGTTCATGACTGCCCTATTGTCGTTCGTCCTGCAGTCCAGCCATGCAGCGCCCTACCCAACACAACCCGTTAAAATCGTTATCGGCTTTGCGCCAGGCAGCAGTATTGACACGTTTACGCGCGTCATTGCTCAAAAACTAGCTGAGCGGCTCAAACAATCCGTCATTGTCGAAAATAGACCTGGTGCCGGAGGCAATATTGGTGCCGAAACCGTGGCAAAAGCGGCGCCAGATGGTTATACGCTTTTAGCATGCAATACGGGCCTAGCGATTGCCCCTGCAATTTATAACAAACTGAACTACAGCCCAGCTAAAGATTTAATTGGCGTGACACTTATGGCCTCCATGCCGCATGTGCTCATCGCACCAATCAGCCTACCCGCAAACACCATTGCCGAATTGCTGGCTTTAGCAAAAACTCAACCTGGCAAATTGAATTTTGGCTCTGCAGGCGTGGGGAATGCCGACCACTTGGCGGGAGAACTTCTACGCAGCATCGGAAAAATTGATATTGTTCATATTCCATACAAAGGCGGTGCGCAGGCAATGACCGATACGATTTCGGGCAATGTCTCTTTGTTTTTTTCAGGGTTGCCTGGCGCTCTTCCAATGATTGAAGCAGGCAAGGTCAAACCGCTTGGTGTCTCAACGACCCAAAGACACTGGTCGTTACCCAATGTGCCAGCGATTGCCGAAGGCCTGCCGGGCTTTGACGAAACACTTTGGTACGCGCTGATGGCGCCTGCAGGAACACCCCAAGACATTATTCAAATACTCTGGGGCGAAGTGGCTGCCGTGCTCAAGCAGCCCGATACCCTTGTGAGCATGAAAAAAATGGGCGCAGACCCCTCTGCCCTGACTTCAAAACAATTTCAGGCGTTCTTTGTTGAAGAGACAAACAAGTGGGGCAAGATTATTCAAGATGCAGGCATTCGTGCCGACTAACACAAAGGTTGTGAGCAATGGAACAAAATGAAAGTATTCGAATGGCCTCGGTCAGTGGAATTTTAGGCTATGGATTTCCTGAGGCCTCACTGAATGCGGCGCTCGCGCGTAAACCTCACATGATTGGCGTAGACGGCGGCAGCTCAGACCCAGGCCCCCACTACCTTGGTTCTGGTCAAACGCTGAACTCCAAACTGGCCATGAAACGCGACATCAGTTTGCTTGTTCGCGGGGCGATTGCCAATGGCATTCCGATGATGATTGGCACCTGCGGTGGCGCGGGGGGTGAGCCTCATCTGCAGGCCTGTGCTGAAATTGTGCGCGAGGTTGCTCGCGAACACAATCTGCATTTTAAAATGGCCTTGATTCACTCTGAGCCCAACCGAGATTTTTTAAAAGACAAACTACGCTCAGCAAAAATTACGGCACTTGATCAGGCTCCGGCATTGACAGAATCTGATATTGATCGTGCGGCAAGAATTGTTGGGATGATGGGGCCAGAGCCGCACAGAAAAGCACTTGAGGCGGGCGCGCAGGTCATCCTAGCGGGCCGCGGCACCGACCCCTCTCCTTGGGTTGCGCTCGCGATGCATCATGGGATTCCGGCGGCACCCGCTTGGTATGCTGGAAAAATGCTTGAATGCGCGTGTAACGCAGCATTACCCAAAAGGCATGACGTACTGCTGGTGACGGTTGGCCAAGATTACGTTGAAGCGGAGCCAATGAACCCTGAGCTCAGTTGCACGCCGCTTTCTGTGGCGGTGCAAGCACTGCATGAAAATGCGAGCCCAATCGTGCGCTATGAGCCTGGGGGCATCTCTGACACAACAAATTGCAAGATTGAAGCAGTCAGCCCACGGGTCGTGCGTATCACCGGTATGAAATGGGATCCCAAACCCTACACTATCAAACTTGAGGCCGCCGAGCAGATTGGCTACAGCGCAATCGCCTTCGCGGGCGCGCGCGATCCGGGTCTCATCAGTCAACTGGATTCATTTATTGAATCGATTCATGCCTCAGCGATCACAAAAATTTCTGCGCTTGGGATTGAGCCGCACCTATACAAAATCGTCATGCGACTTTACGGAAAAGATGGTGTGAT
>CAMCZQ010000152.1 GCA_945887835.1 Bordetella parapertussis
TGAGTTAAAGAAAAAGTCGCTGATGCCCGCTTGCACCACGGTTGGTATCGCTGGATACTGTGCAAGGCGCTCGGGAGTCGAGACGGCCAGCAGGCGTAATTTTCCGCCCTGGATCAGCGAGGTGACGGTGCCCAAGCCTTGGTAAGTGACCTCAACTTGCCCTGCAGCCGCCGCGATGGCAGCAGGCGTGGCGCCTTTGTAAGGGACGTGTACCAGATCGATGCCAGTGCGTTGCGCAAACAGTGCCATGGCGATGTGCTGCGGGCTGCCGCTGCCGCCTGAGCCATAGTTAAGTTTGCCTGGGTTTGCTTTGGCCGCCGCAATAAACTCATTTAGGGTTTTATAAGGCGACTGGTCTGCCACCACGATGCCCCACTCGATCGTCGCCACCAGTGAAATCGGCTCAAAGTCTTTGAGTGCGTTCCAGGGGATGTTTGGATAAATGTGCGGCAGCATCGTCAAGACGCTGTCATTGACGCCACCAATCGTGTAGCCATCGGGCGCCGCTTTGGCGATACGGTCTGCCCCAATCAGCCCAGAGGATCCCGTTATATTTTCAATCACGATGGGTTGCCCCATGTTCTGCGCCATCTTGGCTGTTAACAGGCGCGCCGCGCCATCGACAGCGCTGCCTGCGGCCAGTGGCACAATCATGCGGATGGGTTTATTGGGGTAGCTGTCTTGCGCTTGTGCGACACCTAAAGAGGTGAAAGCTAGCAATGCGAGCGCCACGCCTTTTAACCAGCGTGTTGAGAAAGCGTCGCCTTGTAACGAACAGGCTGATAAGGAGCGTGGGTTCATAAGATATCCAAAAATTAAACAATAAGTGCGGCGACACCAAGCTCAGTCGCCAAGCTATTTAAATCCGCAACCAGAACCGGCGCCAGTGGTATCCCTTGCTTGGCGTAGGCTAAGCGTTTTGCATGGCTTTGCTCGCCAGGCAACCATACCCGCTCAACCCCTGGCAGGCGTTCGCTGGCGCGAAGATCTTTTACCAGTTGATCGACGGCAGCTTTAAAGAAACCAGGTTCGCCAAAGGCTTTTAAATCGATTACTAAAATTGCTTGGCCAGTATTGGTGGGGGTGACGTGGTCTTTATTGAAGTCAACCACCTCTTTGCCCATTGAGGCGCCTTGCAAGGTGCCTGCCAAGAGCCCAACGATCAAGGCCAAGCCATACCCCTTATGCCCACCGATCGGCAACAAGAATCCTTCATCCGCACGGTTAGGATCGGTGAGGGGGCGGCCCTGGCGATCGATCATCCAACCCTCTGGCATGGCTTCGCCACGCTTGGCCTTGGCCTTGACTTTGCCGTAAGCCGCGACCGTTGTGGCCATATCTAGTACGACGGCAGGTTCGCTTCCTGCTGGGATCCCCGCTGCGATCGGGTTGGTCGATAACAACATATCCATCCCGCCCCAAGGCGGTAAATGGTTGGCATTGCCCACAGCAAAATACAAGCCAATCATGTTGTGCTCGAGGGGCATACGCGCATAGAGCGAGGCGGGGCCCGCATGGTTGCTGTTGCGGGTGCCCACCCAAGCGACGCCCGCGTCGGCCGCTTTTTTAATCGCGAGTTCAACCGCATGCGAGACCACCAAATGCCCCATTCCGTTATCGCCATCGACTACGGCCATCGCGGCCTTGTCTTGCACAACTTTAATTTGCGGATTGATGTTGATCCACCTGCACGAATGCGCTTGACGTATTGGGGCAGGCGAATCACGCCGTGACCGTCTGAACCTTGCAGATCGGCCTGTGCCATCAGTGAGGCAACTTTGTTTGCGTGTTCAGGCGACAGCCCGTTGGCTTGTAAGGCACGAGAAATAAAGTCTTTGAGTGCATCGAACTGGACGATGATTGAGGAATTGGTTTGAGGCATAGTGACCTGTGGTTAGTTGGATTTTCCGGCATCTGTCCAGGCCGGTACGCGTCCGAGTTGCTCGGCTTCGTGCCAGGCAAAGTTAAGTTCTACCTTAATGCCGTTGATCGGTTCGCGCATAAACAATTGATACAAATTTGAGTTATGCGCTTTGCGTTCGCTAAATTCGATGCCGTTTTTAGACAAGCGCTCGATAAACTCGGCCAGCCCGTCGCAGTTCAGGCATAAGTGATCAATGCGCCCCGAACCTAATGCGCCCGCAGCCGAGTAATCAACGTCCTTTTGATCGGTCGGGGTTTGCAGATAAGTATTCTGATGCGCTGAATGCCTGGCCTTGCCAATGTGCAAGACATCTTGCTCGCCGATATATAGCCAGTAAACCGGAAACCCAAATTCTGGATGAAAGCCATCGGTGAAGCCCAGGTTCTTGCAAAACCAGTCGCGCGTGCCCTCAGGGTCGTGCGTGAGGATCAGGATGTGCTCTAAAAATCGTAAACCCATTTTATGCCCTAGCTAAAAATCGCTTCTATTGAGGTCAATGACATCGCCTAGCTCCCAAGCGCGTCGAGGTAGTGTTGCACAACTGATTTAGATAGCGTTTGACGTTCGCGCTCGACAATATATACCGTGGCGCGCTGCATCTGTGCCGCATCTAACTGCGAACCTGAAACAATCTGCGAACCGCGCGTCAAGAGGCTTGTTTGCAGCGCGCTATCTTGTTGAGCTGCCAAGGTTCGTTGTTCTGTCGTGGCTTGTGTGGCGGCTTCTTGCAGTGCTTGTTGTTGTGACTCTGATAACGAGGCAAACCAAGGTTGATTGCACACTAGCAAGAGCACTCCAAAGACGTGACCCGTCAAGCTCAGGTAAGGGTGATGCTCATAAATTTTAAAGTTGCTGTAATTGGTGAGCGGGTTTTCTTGTGCCTGCACTTCGCCCGAGCGAATCACACGCATTAGCTCGCTGACATCGGTGGTGATTGCCTGAAAACCCAACGCGTTTAGCGACTCGCGATAGATCGCACTGTCTAGTGTGCGAATCTTTAAGCCTTCACAATCTGCAAGTCGATGCAAGGGGCGCACGGCATTTGAAATATGCCGAAAGCCATTATCCCAATAGCCTAGCACTCGATAATTTGAATGGTGTTCGAGAGTTCGGCTTAAGAGCTGTCCGGCGGTCTGGTCAAGCGCGGCCAAGGCGCGTGCGCGCGCTTTGACGGTAAAGGGGAGGTCTAGTACGGCCAAGTCAGGGGCGAGTGCGGTTAAATAGCCAGACGCCACGTAACAAAGTTGGCGTGAGCCATTATTGACACTTTGAAACAATTGCGCGGCCGATTCACCGTGCGCGGTGATATCGAGGGTTGTGTTGATCGGCCCAAACAAGTGGCTGGCTTGAAGCGACTGCGCAAGTAACAATAGCGCAGTACTTAAAATCGATCCCGCCCCTTGATAGCCAGCGAGGTGCACCGTGGCATGTGTTGACATCGGCTCAGGTGCTTTGAATATTGGCATCCTTGATAATTTTTTGCCACTTTGTGTAGTCGGCTTGCATGACTTTACTGAGTTGTTCGGGTGTCTTGGGCCAAGGATCTAAGCCTGCTTTCACCATTTTTTCTTGTATGACTGAATCGTTCACGACGGCTGCCGTTTGCTTGCGAAGCTCAGTCAAGGCGGCTGCGGGAATCCCTTTTTGCGCGAATAAAGCGATCCAGGACGAGTAGTCGTAACTTTTGACTCCTTGTTCGATGAGCGTTGCAATTGCGGGATATTGCGGATGACGTTCGCTGCCGCAATAGCCGATCAGGCGAATGCGCTTATCAGCCAGAAAAGGTTTTGCTAAAGAGAGCGCCATCGGCATGACTTGAACTTCGCCCGAGGCCGCGGCCAGTGTGGCCTGGCTCGCACCTCGATAAGGCACGTGAATCAGTTTGACCTTGGCATAAGCGTTGAACATCTCGCCGGCAAGGTGTTGCGGGCTGCCGATGCCACCAGAGGCGTAATGAATTCGGTCTGGTTCTTTACGCGTTTGAACAATTAAGTCGTCAATCGTCTTGATCGAAGAAGTACTTGGCACGGCAAAAAAGGTCGGAATGTTCGCAATGCCAGCAATCGGTTCAAATTCTGTCAGCGTATTGACTTTAACGTTTTGCGGTTGCAGATGAGGCAAGATCGTCAAAATGCTGTTGTTCAATGCCGCTAAAGTTTGACCATCGGGTTTTGCCCGCGCCATCCGGTCTAAGCCAACGATCCCACCTGCACCAGTGATATTTTCAACGACAAAACTGACCTCCATGCGTTCAGCCAAGGCGGCGGTGACATAACGCACCGCGATGTCAGAGGCGCTACCTGCTTGCAGAGGTAAGCCCACGGTGATTGGGGTGCCAAAGGCGTGCTTTTGGGCGCTGGCAAGGCTTGGCCAAAGTGCGGCCGCCCAGGCAGCGGCGCTAGCTTGTAAAAAGGTTCTTTTAAGCATGAGGTCTCAGATCGCCTGCGCGAGTATCTAAAAGGTTTAAGCTTCGTCTTTGGAATTTACTCTGTTTTTTTAGTAAAAAGGGTACGAGATGACTGCAAACGCTTTGAACGTGCTTGGCACCGAGTTGGTGTCCTGTTCTTATGATCCTTTAACCGGCTATTACCGCGACGGCTGCTGCAATACCGATCTGCAGGATTTGGGTAGTCACGTTATTTGCACCAAAGTCACTCAAGAGTTTTTAGAGTTCTCGGCGAGTCGCGGCAACGACCTGTCCACGCCTCGACCCGAATATCGTTTTGCCGGTTTGCAAGACGGCGATCGCTGGTGCTTGTGTGCCTTGCGTTGGAAAGAAGCACTGCACGCGGGTGTGGCGCCGTTCGTGATTCTTGAGAGCACCCACGCGAAAGCACTTGATTACGTCACGATCGAGCAGTTGCAAGAATATGCGCTCTTAGCCGAGTAGGTGAGTTAAGCAATTGAGGCGACAACACGCTTATTCATCTTGAGCAGTCGGTAATTTCTGTGTCGCGCTTAAAGCCAGCCGGGTTGTTTGCGCAAACAAACTGTCACAGCGCGATTCCTTCGTGCGCGGCGATCAATTCAAGTGCGTGCTCGAAAAGCGCGCGTGCCTGACCAGAGACTTCTGCTAAGTGTTCATGTAACTGTTGATCGACAGAATTTTTATTTACACACTCTTGACTGTATTGCTCAAAACTTGACAGTTGTGTAAGAAGCTCGGCGACATGGCGCGGGCATTCGCACAACACGGCGGTTGATATATTTGCGACTCGGGCGAGTGTTTCGTCAGAATATTTTTTGGGTGTTGCCTTGCGACCTGCAAGTGGTGCGGCCGCTGCACGCAACGCCTGCGCAAGGCTGACATTGCGTACCCAGTCGCTGAGATCTACATCTGAGATCGAATCTTTGTGTACTGTCAGACCTGCATCGCGTAGCGCTTGTAGGTTGCTACTAGCGCCATACACATACAGCACCAGGGTGTGTGCAGCTTGAGTGGCTTTCACCAGTTCAAGCAGCTCTGAAACGGTGCTTTCTTGGATGGTATTGAGCCGAATCAACAGCAGATCGGCGGACGAGTGTTCGGCCGTGGCCCGCGCGCCCGCCAGATCAGAGAAAACCTCGGCGAGTTCGCTGTGTTCTGCAAAGAGCCCAAGCTTGTGGCGTGAAGAGCCTAAGCGTTGCGCCAAGCCCGTGCCGACAACCCGCGCACGCAGCAACGTTGTTTGTGTGGCGATCTGCCGCAACGTAGTAGCCGATAGGCCTTGCGTGTGCAACTGCCGTAGTTGCGTGCTGTCTAGTGCGGCAATACCGCTGACGCTGTGCCCTTGCTCGCTGAGTTGTTTGAGCAGTGTGGCGCGCAAGACGTCGTCTGGCCCATACAGACGGTGCTGCCCAAGCGTTTTAGAGGGCGTAAAAGCCTGATAGCGGGTCTCCCAGATCCGGAGGGTGGTGACGGGCACGCTCGCTAACTTAGAAACAGCGCCAATTCGGTAGAGCGGGGTGGTGTCGTGAGGAATCATATTGGTAAGAAAAAGTATAGTTGCATAGTATTTGAGTAGATTATAAGCGATATATTTATTAATATTCTCTATTAAACTACTCATTTATTGATTTATGTTGAATAAATCACGATAAATATGTTAATTTTCTACTCAATTAAACAGATTGAGGTCACACCATGTTGTCGAACAGAGCTTTAAGTGCCTTGAACGCTACCGTTTTTATTGCGGCAAAAGGGCACCAACACCCACCCACTACCCGTGAACTGTCTGCGGCACTCGGGTTATCGGTATCTTCGCTACACGGCATGCTTAAGTTACTTGACGATCACGGTATCGTGCGCTCGTTCAGGGGTGCCGAAAAACGCTACGAGATCAAGGCCGATCCCACCACGATGACGGCTTGGGATGTGGTGCAGATTTTTGAAGATCCACATCCACCCGTTGCCCAAAACGCGAAAGAAAAAGAGACCGCGTCTTACGACTACGAAAATACCTATTGCGAGATACTTAAAGATTTTTTGGCTTCGCAAAAAATTAGCGATCAAATCGTCGGTTTAGGTCTGGGTGCGAGTGCAGGCGCGTCAATGGGCGCGAGCGCAGTTGCGTGGGCCTAAGCACGCCACTCACCGAGTCAGAGCGCTCGCGGCTCATCGAGATGGCGTGGGAAGACCGCACGCCCTTCGAGATGATTCGCTTGCAGTACGGCCTGACTGAAGCCTCAGTGATTGACTTTATGCGTAGCAACATGAAAAAAAGCTCGTTTAAGATGTGGCGAAAAAGAATGAAGGGACGGCTGACTAAACATCTTGCCCTTCAGGGAAGTTCGGCCATTTCAGGGGAGGCCTTGAGCCAACAGTCTTGGACGAAGCAAAGTACGACAACGATGATACGGACATTGAAATGGGCGAAGATCTTAGATGTTGCGGTTCGGGAACTTGCATTATCAACACAGAAGGACAGTGTTGGTGCGGCCAGCAGTGGGATGGCCAAAAGATGTGTCACCAGCCGATCGCTTCACCCTTAAAATCCACAAAATGCGCAGCAGGCTTAGGTGCTAACGCATCGAGTGCCTTGAGTAACCCCTCGACCGATTCGCCTACGGGCGTGCAATGATCGGGTGTCGCAAACGGTTTTGATAATGCTGACGCAACCGTGCCCGGTTGAAGCGCTGCCAAAATTGCTTGTGGGTTTTTTCGAGCAAACTCAATCGCTGCAGTTTGTAAAAACATGTTCACTGCGGCTTTCGAAGCGCGGTAGCCATACCAGCCACCTTTTGAGTTGTCGCTAATGCTGCCCACCCGAGCCGACAGCTTGGCGTAAATGGCACGGTCGCGCGCGAGCAGAGGCAAAAAATACTTGAGTAACAGGGCGGGTCCGATCGCATTGATCTGAAAGCTACGCAACAATCGTGTTTCGTTTAATGCGCCTAAGTGTTTTTCAGGACCGTGTCCCTCGATGGTGAGTGCTCCTGTGGCATCGACGATCAGCCCAAACGGCCCCGATGCTGCACATTGAGTAGCCGCTGCTGCAAGGCTCGTTTCGTCTTCCAGAGCAAATCCTGGCGTGTCGCGCCTTGACACCTCAACAACGAGTGAGCAGTTGGAGTCTTGCTTGAGCGCAGCAACAAAGCCCGCGCCGATCGTGCCGGTTGAACCAATGACAAGTGCGCGATAAGTTGAACCTAAAGAATGCATTGCGAAAAACGCCATTGTGGAAGCGGGTATTGAACCCCAGCAGATTACTCGGCCTTGATTTCGGCTCGCTTGATCAGGGCGCCGTACATCGTCAATTCGCGCTTAATGAGGTCGGCAAAGGCTGCCGACGAGTTTCCGACCAGGTCATTGCCGCCTTTTGTCTGCAGAGCCTCGATGACTTCAGGGTCTTGCAGCGCTTGAACGGTTACGGCATTGAGCCGCTGAATCATTGCGGGCTCAGTGCCAGCTGGGGCGAGCAGGCCAACAAATTGCGTAATGTCAAAATCCTGAAAGCCCGCTTCTTGCATGGTGGGTATGCCGGGTAAAGAGCGTGCGCGTTTAGGGCCAGAGACCGCAAAAGCTTTTAGACGTTTATCTTGAATCAAAGGCGATGCGGTTAACACCGTGTCGAACGTAAACGCGAGCTGGCCACCCAGCAGGTCGACTAACGCTGGTGCACTGCCCTTGTACGGCACATGATTAAACTGCGCGCCGCTTAGCATCGAAAACATTTCACCGGCCAGATGGCCGCCTCCGCCAATTCCCGTCGAACCATAACTGAGTTTGCCCGGTTGAGCCTTGCCTTGTTGAACGATCTCGTTCAGCGAGTTAAGCGCTGAGCTTGAGGGCACGACTAAGACATATTGAAAAGACAGCACCTGGCTAATCGGCAGCAAGTCCTTGACAGGATCGTAGGGCACCTTGGCGTAAAGCACCGGGTTAATGACAATCGGCCCGCTTGCAGCCATCAGCAGGGTGTAGCCATCGGCTGCGGCCTTGAC
>CAMCZQ010000153.1 GCA_945887835.1 Bordetella parapertussis
CACGTTACATTGATACGGCGTGACCTCACCGCCCGCCTCTGCAATCAGTGCAAGCGTTTCTGTCATGGTACTTAAATCTTTATCGACCGCAAAGACGCGCGCACCTTCTTGCGCAAATCTCACGGCGATTGCTCGTCCGTTGCCCCAACCGGGGCCCACACAGCCAGCACCAGTCACCAGTGCTACCTTCCCTTCTAAGCGTCGCGTCATGTTTATTCTTCGCAAGAGTGCTTGATCGATCAAGCAGATGAACAGCTAACCATCAAGTTCCACTCGGCCCAAAGGTTGTGTATCCGCCATCAACAACAATTTCTGTGCCCGTAATAAAGGCCGCCTCATCCGACACCAAGAATAAAACCGCGTGAGCAATATCCCAGCCTGTTCCCATCCGGCCAATCGGCACCATGGCATTACGCTTAGCAATCAACGATGCAGCATCGCCTTCGGAAAGTTGTTTGGTTAAGCGATACTCGACAAGTGGAGTGTGCATCAAACCAGGTACCACCGTATTGCAACGGATTCCTTTCTTTGCGTAAGCCCCTGCTGTTGAGCGTGAAAACTGAATAATCCCAGCTTTACTAGCGCTGTAAGCCACGTGCGTACGCTCTTTTGAATTACGTAACCCAGCGACCGAAGAGATGTTGATGATCACACCCTTACTCTGCGCTTCGAGTACTGGAATCACATGCTTACAACCTAAGAATACTGTTTTTAAATTGAAATCAATCTGACGATCCCAAGCCTCTTCGGTCATCGTCACGGGATTACCTGGCTCAGAGCCACCTACGTTGTTAATCAAGATGTCGATGTGTTTAAACCGATCCAAGCAGGCTTGCACCATTTTTTTTACGCTAGCAGAGTCGAGCATATCGCACAGATGCGTTGCACAGACAAAGCCCTCATCTTCAATTGTCTGACGCGTTTGCTCAACGGCGTCTTTGACCACGTCAACTAAAAATACTGAAGCACCTTGTCGCGCAAGCAGAACCGCTGTTGCCCTTCCGTTCCCCCATCCCGGCCCCACCGAACCCGCACCCGTTACGATTGCAACTTTTCCAGTTAGGTTAAGCATGTTGTCTCCAATTTTTATGTTTTTAAAAGATCGGTGTGTCGAAGCTATGATGGTTAGGATGAGTGCTTTTGAATAAAATCTAATGTGGCAAGTGCCGACTCCTCTGCTTTCACTGCAGCCACGTGATATGAATCATCATCCAAAACAAGCATCGTTGCGTGTTTAATCAATTTGCACCAAGACTCAGTGTCTTGCACCGACCCAAGTCCGCTACCCGTTGTTGTAATCACCAAGGTGGGGCATTGAATCTTTGATAGTCCAGGCCTCACATCTAAGGTCGGCACCATTTTCATAAAGCCGAGTTGCGTCGACAAAGCCGTCTTTGCCATCAGTTGAGTCCAGTATTCGAGCATTTTTTCTGGTGCCCGACTTCCCAAGCGACCACGCATGGATTCGCGCGCCCAAGGCTCGAGTCCGTCTTTTTTAAGTTGCTCAACCCATAACGCAACCGTGGGGGCTAGTGAGTTTTTAGGAGACGGTGGCGCCCCGAGCACGGTTAACGTTTTAACAAGCTCTGGATGTTCGGCTGCAAAATTTAACGCGATGGTTCCGCCAATCTTTGCAGCAACAAGATGGAATGATTGAATCTTTAAATGCTGGGTCAGTTTAATCAGATCGTCACCCAGTACCTTGAGTGTCCACGGAAAACCTTCCAATGTTGCAGTCGATCGACCAAAACCACGCAGATCTGGCCTGATGATTCGAAGGTGGCGACCCAAGTAAGGAATCCAACTGCGCCACGCCTCGCCACTCTCCGCGTTGCCGTGCAACAGCACAACCGTCTCTGCAGGATTCCAGGGGTCTGTAAAGTCATCGATTTGATAAAAAATATCACAACCAGAATCAGTTGAAAACATTGGCATTTTTTGCGCTCTAAGATTCTAAAAAATTAAGTACGAAAATTATTTCATTGCGACTGAATGCCCGCGGCTGACAAGATTTTTGCCCACTTAGCAATGTCGCTCTGAATATCTTGTGCAAATAATTCGGGCGACCCTCCAAGAGGCTCAAGTGCCTTCGATTCGAACCATTGTTTAACTTCCGGCTGCTTCAGTATTCGACCCACCTCTTGATTAAGCTTTTGAATGACTGGGGTCGGGGTACCTGCTGGCGCTAAAATGCCATTAAAGCCGGCTACTTCAAAACCAGCTAAACCCGCCTGCACCATGGTCGGGACCTCTGGCAACACCGCTGCTCTCTGCTTACCGGTCACTGCAAGCGCTTTCACTCTTCCAGCTTGAATTTGAGGAATCGCTGTGATTGGAACATCAAAGAAAATCTGAATATCATTCGCCAGTAAGGCTGCTAACACCTGCGGCGCACCCTTATAAGGGACATGCACAAAACTAACGCCTGCAGTTTCATTAAACAGCAGTGCGCCAAGGTGCCCCAAGCTGCCGTCTCCCACTGCACCATAATTCATTTTTTGAGGGTCACGTTTCGCTAAAACAATGAGCTCTTGAACACTATTAGCAGGCACCGCTTGATTCGCAATAAGAACTAATTCAACATTGGTCACTTTAATGACAGGAGCAAAATCTTTTACCGTATCGTAGGGAAGACTTTTAAACAGAGACGGATTAACGGTATGGCTCGGAAAAATCCACAGCAAGGTGTATCCGTCAGGAACGGATTTCGCCACTGCTGAAGATCCAATCGTCCCCCCCGCGCCTGGCCGATTCTCGATGACGACGGGTTGCCCCAAATTTTCGGATATTTTTTGGCCTACGAAACGCGCTAAAAGGTCCGTGATCCCACCCGCACCGGTCGCAACAACAATTTTGATTGGTCGATTTGGGTACGATGCGACACCAGCGCCTGCAGGCTGAGCCAATACCGACGTCCCTGTAAAAGTGACGAGCATGAAAAGGAACACACACAAACATTTAAATCGCTGGTTCATGTCACTCTCTTTGGTGATGAGACGAAATGGTTGATCACGCGGTGCCATCAATAAAATGAAACTGTCGACTGAATCAACTCGCGCGGCACCAAACACGAACTGAGCCCAACCACCGGCCGCACTCTAGAACCTGGGGCACTCGTTGCCCACTTACCGGTGGCAGACATTCCATTCACTGCTAGGGGATCGATTTCACGACGAATCTTCTCGGCCTCTGAGCGCGCTGCCGTTTTGACAGCCACCCGCAAAATCACTTCATAAGGTTCATGTACAGGCGCAGGTGACGACTCGCGGTGCACGCCATTGATGCCCAGGTAATCGAAGCGAATTTCGGTAGCCTGCAAGGTTACTTTCTTAAAGCGCTGCTCGAGTAGGTCTTGCGTGCATTTTGCTCGCTCAAGCGCACCAGGGCCGGCAAAGATCACCATTTCTTCGGTCATAAAGCCTTCGGTCAAACCGACCAATGCTTTGAGCGTTGGCGTTTTTGGCTTGCCCGCCTGATCAGCAAAAGCTTCAACTAAATTTTCACTAACTTGTTTGAAACTGACTTTAGTGAAATCGACAATGCAGTCTGGGCAAATGTAATTCGCGGGGTCTCCAACCTCATAGAGCAATTGCTCTTTGCACGTTGCTTCGGATACGACCCCACCCGAGTTTGAGAGCTTTGAGAACAACACGCGATCGTCACTGACCTCGGCGATGGGGTTTCCTACATTGGCCAGATCAGGCACATCTTTGTAACCGGGATCAGCAAAATAGCCACCACTTAATTGACTGCCGCATTCCATCAAATGCCCGATCACCATCCCCTTAGCCATCAACTGGTAGTCATCAAAGCTCCAGTCAAACTCAAAGGCAAGGGGACCCAAGTACAAGCAGGCGTCAGCAATCCGTGTGGTGATCACAACATCAGCACCACCTTTTAGGGCTTCAACAATACCTTGTGCGCCTAGATAAGCCTCAGCAGACACGACGGTATCAAGACTGTCAGCAATCGGTTTACCTGTCTCGATGAAGCTCAGGCCCATCGTACCAATCGTCTTCGTCAAAATACCACCTGACACCGAGGCAACACGTAATCCTTTAATGCCTAGCTTGATCGCTAAAGCCGCCACCTGCTGCGCGGCCTCATCCGGATCTAGCCAGCCCTGGTTAGTGATGATCTTAATACCCTTCTCTTTACACGTTTTGAGAAGGGGTTCCATCCGAGGAAGCAAATAAGGATCGTAGGGTGGCACGCGGTCAGTTTCCATACGAGAGACCTGGGCTGCACTCATGGTGACTTCCGACATTGAGTCAAAGCAAAGATAATTGATTCGTCCGCGATTCATCAAATCTGTTGCTGGCTCAAACCGATCGCGCGACCAACCCGTTGCAGAACCTAGACGTACCGTCTTGCCAGTTTTTTTATGAGCCATTATGCGGCCCTCTTGACTGCAGCTGAACGTCCAACATAATCAGCAGGCATCTGCAGCGGAAGCGTCAACATAAGAGACGACAAGGCTTTGCCAGACTCTTCAAAAGCCAGCGTACGCGAACGGCCACCCTCAAGCACGTCAGTCATCACAAAATTTAAAGCACCGATTAAAGGGACCTCGTAGCGACGAATCACTCCTTTTGTTATCGGACCGTACACCGCACGAACCGCTTCAATCGTCACTTGCTCGAGCAACACCGCATAGTCACGAATATCGTAAGCAATGACTGACACCATCGAGTCATTCCCTTTTTCGCCCGAACGAGAATGCGCCACTTCGCGCAGAGGGATTGTCTGTGTCGTTACTTTCATTTGTCTCTTTTATGTTCTTATATAGCGGCACATTGGAGCACCTACGCCCCAATATAGACCGATGACTGCTCGCAGGCAAGTACGTGTCTGCTACCTAGGGGCCAAAACTTGAGCGCATCTGAATCCCCCAACTGTTGTCGACTTTAGTCAAAACATACAGCGAGTCATACACCCCAATCACAGAGTCGTCGCTTCGATACCGCGTATAGCGTAAGGCGTAATGAGCCTTGGTATCGCTGCACTGCACCAACTCGCGCGAAACCCAACTGCTGTATTTCCAGTCATCTTCGCGACGCAGTCGCTCGAACAAATCCATCGGGTTATCGCCGGCCTGGGGATAAATTTTTATTTGACCGCCAGCAAAACGAACATGAGGGAAGTGCATGGCTGCGTCCATCGCATTCGCGTCATACTGGTTCAGTCCGTTCATGAAACTGTCAAGGACTAACATACAAGCTTGATGCAGTTTTGGATTTTTCTGCTCAATCTGTGGCATAATTTTTTTTGCATCCCTTAAGATTAATTGGCATGTCATCAAACAAAGATAGGTCAACCCAGCTTATTCTTCAAAGCAAACGAATGTTGAAACTCTGTTGCACCCGAAGTAAACATGGTATTTGCGTGTTCGTAAACAAACCGAAACCCGGCATCCACATACTCTTGTGCAATATCTTTATTGACGGACGTACCGGCGTAGCGTCCAGCGTTAACAATTAATCGTGCGGCTTCAAAAACATACTTCTTCACATCTGGATGAAATTTTTTTCCGGGCATACCGAGTGACTTTGCAAGATCAGCCGGCCCAATGAAGAAGATATCTATCCCCTCAACGGCCAGCAACTCTGGCAAGTTATTGATGGCTTTTAACGATTCGATCATGATGATTTTAGTAATCGCCTCTGCTTTCGCCCCAAGTGCATACTGAACTGTGTCGACCAACTGTTGGGCCTGTTCAGCAGTCTCTATCATCGGAACCATCATGCCTTTCGCACCTGCATCTAGGTAGCGCGTGATCAGCCAATCATTATTCGCTTCAGGCCGAACGATCGTATCAATACCCACAACTCGTGCAGCTCGGCACATGTCCTGAACACGTTCAGGGCCTGCCATGCCATGCTCGCAATCGATAAAAATTGCGTCAAATCCTTGTGAAGCAATAAATTCAGTCAACGAAGGCGAAGGGTGATTCGGATTGACCATGATAGCGACCTCGCCACTCGCGAGTTTTGTTTTTAATGACATCCTTGCCCCCTATTGCTTGTTTTTTATCTGATTGGCCAACTCACCAATACGAGTAATCCCACCCGCTATGACGAGGTCATTCGTTGCAAAGGATAAACGAATGAATCGTCTGGAGGACTGGCCATACGCCTTGCCAGCGCTTATTACGACGCCCTTTTCTTCAAGCAGCCGTTTTACAAAAATTTCAACATCTTCGATATAGCTTGGAACCTTCACAAAAGCGTAGAAAGTACCTTCGGGTTTAATAAATTGAAAGTCTGGATATTTAGCAAACAGCTTTTCAACCAAATCACAGCGCTTTGCGTATCGCGCGCGCATTTCTCCGAGCAAATCTTCATAGTGCTCAAAGGCGGCAAGCGCTGCCCACTGCGAAACCGTTGCCGCACAACGAACGGAATAGTGATTGATTTTTGCGATTACAACCGCGACCTCGGGAGGAGCAATACAGTAGCCCAAGCGCCAGCCTGTCATCGCAAATGATTTTGAAACGCTTGTTGCCACAATAGTGCGCGCAGCAATGGTCGGCGATAACGTTGCCACCGATAGGTGTTTAACCGGGTCGTACACCAGTTCACTGTAGACCTCGTCTGAAACAATCCAAATATTGTGCTTTTCGCATAGGGCGCCGAGCTTTTGCAGTTCAGGCAAGCTCCATACTTTGCCGGAAGGATTGTTGGGGCTATTTAATATGACCAACTTCGTACGCTCAGAGATACTTTTTTCTAGAGCCACAAAATCTGGTAGCAAGGCCCCGCCTACTTCAACAGCGGGAATCACAATGGGCTTAGCACCAAACAATGTAACCATGTTGGCGTATGGGCCCCAAAATGGCTCTAAGATCAACACCTCATCGTTAGCATCAAGTAAGGTACGAAACGCAAGAGACAGTGCCCCTAGTGAACCTACCGTCACGACAATCTGTGCTGGGTCAATCTTTAAGCCATGACATCGCCATTCAAAGTCTGCAATTTTTTCACGCAAAGCCTCAAGCCCGCGTGGATCAACATAGTGACTCTCACCTCGATTGATCGCCGCGACTGCAGCTTGCTTAACGACCTCGGGCGAATCGCCATCGGGCTCTCCGATACCAAGATCATAGATCTCAACCCCCTGACTCGCTAATTGCTTTGCTCGCCGCTGGTTATCGACTGCAGAAGAACCAATCAAGTTTTGAGCCAAAGACGAAAGCGTTAATTCAGCCATAGAACATCCCAAAAGAAGATCAAAAAAGACAACGTACAGCACTGACTGTTGAGCAACTGCAGCTGCCCTGCGTACTTTCTAGAGATCACCGTCACCGATGTTATTCATACGAAACTGACTAAATATTTTTCGGCTGTCAAGTACCGCACGACTAATTTTTATATTATATTGATCCGGCGACACAGCGAAAAAAACCTCGGCTTGACCGATATTAAAATATGGAACGCCACATGTCTAAGACAATTCTTCTGACTTTCTTACTGCACTGCTCTCTGGTTGGAGCCTCTGTTCACGCCCAGACTTACCCCAGCAAACCTATCCACGTCATCGTACCCTACGCAACAGGAGGCGCTGCTGATGGGCTGATGCGCCCAATCGGCAGTCGAATGTCAGAGTTGCTGGGCCAGCCTGTCATTATTGAGAACAAAGCTGGCGCAAACGGCACTGTTGGAGCAGATCTGGTTGCCAAGTCTAAGCCAGATGGCTATACCATTTTGATGGGAGCGATTGGCCCCAATTCGGTGGCGGGCCTCATGCAAGCTCTACCGTATGATCCGCGCAAGGACTTTGCGCCCGTCGCTCTATTGGCTAGCGTTTCAAATGTGCTGGTCGTGAACGCCACCTCTTCAATCAAGTCTTTAAAGGATCTGATTGAGCAAGCCAAAACTCGCACCGGAGGTTTGACTTATGGCTCAACCGGCAATGGGTCATCCAATCAATTGGCTGCAGAGCTGCTCAAACTGGCTGCGAACATTAGTTTGGTAGAGGTGCCTTATAAAGGTGGGGTACCAATGCAAACTGACTTGATGGGCGGCTACATCAATATCCTTTTTGACAATTTACCGGCCGCATTGCCACAAATCCGCGGTGGAAAGTTTTTACCGCTAGCAGTGACTAGCTTAAAACGGCAACCCGACTTGCCCGACGTGCCGACAATGGACGAATTAGGCTTTTCAAAGTTTGAAACAGGCGCCTGGTACGGTTTGTTTTTACCTGCAAAAACTCCAGAACACATTGTTGAACAGCTCAACGCTGTTACGAATAAAATCTTGAATGAACCGACTCTTCAAGCTC
>CAMCZQ010000154.1 GCA_945887835.1 Bordetella parapertussis
GCTTACTTCGGCCTTGCTCAAACACCAAGGGTGTTGAGAACACTCGACGAATGGCTACGCCATCGCTTGCGAGCCATACAACTGAAGCACTGGAAGCGAGGCAAAACTATGCACCGAGAACTGCTGACGCTCGGCGCGACCCCCGTGGTGGCGAGGCGTGTGGCAGCGAGCTCTAGGTGTTGGTGGCGCAATAGCGACCGGTTACTTAAAACGGTGCTGACGATTGAGTACTACGATCGGCTGGGAGTGCCCCGTCTCTCATAGCCTCAACCTCTCGAACCGCCCGGTGCGGACCCGCATGCCGGGTGGTGTGGCAGGGGCGCAATCAATTATGATTGCCCCCTATGCCGATGCTACAGGTTTGGGTTTACGATTGTCTGAAAATCTCATGGCAGGTCAGTCCATGATCGAGTCAGCGATCGTGGCGTCTCCGATCCCAGCGTGCCAGACAGTGACAAATGGTTGCACTTCTATTCTTGCAGGCACAGTTAGAAATTGAGATAATTTCGATATCCTGCTGGAGGAGTTGTTTAAATGGAAGCTAGAATTATTGCGTTAGAAGAGTTTGCTGTCGACGCACGTGATCGCCTTGCGCGCATTGAGACTCGATTAGATACCTTTGCGACCAAAGCAGACTTGCATCGCGAACTGCACGGTATGACTTGGCGGCTTTTTGGCGGGGCTTCAGCCTTAGTCGGTATCGTGTACTGGATTGCTCGCAATATTCACTAATACCGCCGCACTGCGCTGGATGACGTTTTGATTCAAATACCTCCGGCTCCACCGCTTTCAAACATGCCCTCATGCGCAAGAAAATCATCACCACATAAGAGCATCCTTTCGAGTTTGCGCGGTGCGGATTGGGAATGGTCAATGCCGTACCGGCGGCGACCCGTGCAAAGCAAAGGAGTGGCTGTTACACTCTAGGTGTCATTGGGGAGTAGCCGCTCTTCTATTTGAAGAGGCTTACGTCAACATACTTGACCACTAGGTCAGGGTGTAAGCAGTTCCTTAGCCTGGCAAGACCTTTGACCACATCGCCTCCGCATTGGCCGGAGACGCGCTGTGGTCATTTGTCTGTGATCCGGCCTTGGAAATATTATGGAATCTCTCCTCGTCTCGACTGGAGTCGTCGCCTTAGCTGAAATTGGCGACAAAACTCAACTCCTCGCCTTTATTTTGGCTGCACGTTTTAAAAAGCCCGTTCCGATCATCTTGGGTATCTTGGTGGCGACCATCGTGAATCACGGTCTTGCCGGCGCCTTGGGTGCCTCGATCACGAGCGCTGTCAGCCCTGCGATTCTTCGCTGGGTGCTCGGCCTGTCGTTTCTTGGCATGGCTATCTGGACGATGATTCCGGACAAAATCGAGGAAGAAGACACCCCGGTCGCCAAGCGATTCGGAGTTTTCGGTGCGACTCTGATCACCTTCTTTCTGGCCGAGATGGGCGACAAGACACAGATCGCCACCGTTGCAATGGCCGCGCATTACGCATCGCCGCTGCTGGTCGTGATCGGCACGACGCTAGGTATGCTGATCGCTGACGTGCCGGCGGTGTTGATGGGTGACAAGCTGGCGAACAAGATACCGATGCGACTGGTGCACGCTATCGCCGCCACAATCTTTGCGGTGATGGGAGTCGCGACCTTGCTTGGCGCAGGAGCGAAGCTCGGGTTCTAAGACATATTTTCGCGAATGATTCGTCACAATCGTGTTTAAATCAGGAAAATAACAAAACCTAGGAGACTGACATGCGACTCACTAAAACAATCAAACACATCGTCTTTGTTTCGGCCTTTTTAATCTCACCTGCTTCGGCACTCGCACAAGCCTATCCAACGCAAACGATAAAATTTATTGTCCCCGCGCCACCTGGGGGCGCAATCGATCTGATCGCACGCGTTCTTTCAGAAAAACTCACTGCTTCGCTTGGTCAGAGCGTGATTGTCGAAAACAAACCAGGCGCCTCAGGCAATATTGGTACTGATCTGGTGGCAAAAGCAGCACCAGATGGCCACACCATCGGGATCGTGGCGGGCAGCCACAACATTAATAAATTTATCTTCAAGGATCTGCCTTTTGATCCCGAAAAAAGCTTCGAACCAATTATCTATACGCACGTAGTGCCCTTGGTGTTTGCGATCAGTCCACAGATTCCAGCTAAAACCTTGCCTGAATTCATTAGCTGGATGAGGGCGAATCCAGATAAGGCCAAAGTCGCAACCTCAGGCCGCGGTAGCGCGCAAGACATGGCAGCCCTTATGTTTCGCACAGCGACCGGCTTAGACATGCTGCTCGTTCCATACAAAGGCTCCTCGGTCGCCCATCCTGATTTACTAGCTGGGCGCACGGCACTATTTATCGACACCATCAGCGCCATTCAAACGCAAATCAAAGCGGGCACTGTCGGTGCTGTCGCCGTGTCAACGCTTAAACGTACGGCTGCTCTACCTGACCTACCTACTGCAGATGAACAGGGTTTAAAAGGCTATGACGCCAATACGAACGGTGGGTTACTGGCGCCGGCGGGCACCCCTAAGGCAATCATTAACAAACTGAACGCTGAAGTCAATGCAGCGTTCAATTTGCCTGATGTGAAGGCCAAGTTAAACGCGGCTGGCATCGAAATTCAAGGTGGCACCCCACAAGCGTACGCCGACTTAATCAAATCCGATCTTGCTAAGTGGCGCAAGGTAGTTGAAGCGGCGGGGATTAAACCGGAGTGAGCACCGATACACTTGCACGGAGCGCTCGAGCTACACAGACTGTAAATACGAAACGAACTGGATAAAGGAAAAAGATGAACCAAGTTCTTGAGAGCGGCCAAAGCATTGCCAATACCGTGAAGTTCAGTCTGCGAAACTTACCTTTACTCGACGGTGGCGCAACCATGGCAAGCCTTGGAAGTGCGCCCGCGCTATGGGCTCACTCAAAAGTGTATTCAACCGGCGGCGAAAACGCACTGCACAGCCATGACATCGAAGACCACTGCTTTTTGATCTTGCAGGGCGAGGCGACCTTTAACTTCGGGGATGGTAGCTCAATGATTGCCCGTCAATTCGAAGGCGTGCTCTTACCCAGAGGCACCCAGTATCGGTTTACGGCCAACCCCGGCGACAATCTGGTCATGTTTAGAGTGGGTGGTGCAAGTATTACTAATTACAAAGACATTGACTCGTACGCTTTGCCGCGCGAAGCTGCAAAAAGCAGAAAATTTTCGGATGGTACGCAAGGCGATGCCTCGAAGGGTGGCGCACACGCAAGCCCCACCGTCTTTAAAACAGGGGCATTTTTTGCACCTGACTGAGATGTTGGATGGCAATACACTTTGGGTCAGCGTTGGGCACCCGAGTGAATTCAGATCCTACTAAAGGAGCAGATTAATCAAGAAAAATTTCATGAAAATAAAAGCTGTAGTTTTTGATGCCTACGGAACACTGTTCGACGTGTATTCAATTCAAGTGTTGGCTGACACGCTCTACCCGGGCCATGGGTCTGATATCGCAGTGAAGTGGCGCGACAAGCAAATTGAATACACGCGGTTGATTACGCAATCAGATCCGCACAATGCCTTAGGTAGCCAGTACTATCGGCCGTTTTGGGAATTAACGCGTTTGTCATTAGAGCACACGTTAGACCGCCTCAAACTAGACCGCACATCTCGTCAAGTTGAAAAACTACTACAGCAATATGCCCACCTCACGCCATTTAAAGAAAATCTGGCTGTGCTTAAAAAGATCAAAAGCATGGGTCTCACGACTGCCATACTCTCAAATGGCAGCATGGATATGCTGACTTCAGCGGTCAAGAGCGCAGGGATGCAAGACGTTTTAGACCACATCATCTCCGTTGATCCTATTCGCCTGTTCAAGACGTCTCCCGAAAGTTACGGGCTTGTCCAACAGACCATCGCGGTCAACAAAGATGAAGTGCTGTTTGTATCCAGCAACTCATGGGATGCGTTAGGCGCCACTTGGTTTGGTTTCACCACGCATTGGGTCAATCGTCAAGGCTTGCCGTTTGAAGCCTTATCTCCGCAGCCGCATTTTTCAGGCTCAGATCTCAATTCAGTGTTGGCTTCGATTGGTTAGGCTGGTGAAGCAGTCAATCGAGCGCGAGTTTCGCGGGCTCAGGCTCGATTTGCTGGCGCCGGACCGGCGTCAGCAGCTAAGGGTTAAAACCAATTGATTTTTGATAAAATATTTATAACACTAGTCCTAGAATTGCTCTAAAAAAACGACAACAATCCGAGATCGAATCGGCTGAGCCTGTGTCGCTTTGCGCTTGTTAGTGATTTTTAATATTTGATTTATCCGAACATAAGGGTGCGCCGATGAAGGCTCTACTTGCTCTTTCGCAGGCAATTGATCGGGTAACCGATTTTTTTGCGGTCTTTGCTCAATGGGCTGTACTTGCTGCTTGCCTCATTAGCGCAAGTAATGCTGTGGTGCGGTATACCGCTGACTACAGCTCGAATGCCTTTCTAGAAGTTCAGTGGTACCTCTTTTCTGCCTGTGTCATGTTAGGTGCGGCGCAAGTCCTTCGTGTCAATGAGCATGTGAGGGTAGATGTTTTTTATGGACGCTACTCAGGCCGCGCTCAAGCGCTCTTTGACTTGTTTGGATTGACGCTCTTTTTGCTGCCAGTGATGATCGTAATGATTTATTACTCTTGGCCGCTTTTTTGGAAAATGTTTTTAAGTGGAGAAATGTCGAGTAACGCTGGCGGCCTCATCCGATGGCCAGCAATGTTGATGTTGCCGCTTGGCTTCGTTCTGGTATTGCTTCAGGGGTTTTCTGAAATTATCAAACGCGTCGCTTGGTTGAACGATCGCTATGACGGTGAATTTCATTACGAAAGGCCACTGCAATGACAATGGAAACTTTTGCACCTCTGATGTTCGGAGGCCTAATCTTTACGTTAGTTTTAGGCTTTCCTGTTGCGTTCTCGCTCTCGGCGCTTGGCTTGGCCTGTGGATTCTTTGCAGTTTACATGGAGTGGTTTCCGGTCGCTTTCATGTCGGCCTTGCCTTTAAATGTCTTTGGCATTTTGTCGAATGACTTATTGTTGGCGATTCCCTTCTTTACCTTCATGGGAACAATCTTAGAGAAATGCGGTTTAGCCGAAGACATGCTGGATTCGATGGGGCAATTGTTCGGATCGGTGCGTGGTGGTATAGGATATTCGGTCATTATTGTTGGGTTTATTCTTGGCGCGATCACCGGAACCGTGGCGGGTCAAGTGATTGCCATGGCAATGATTTCATTGCCGGTCATGATGCGCTGGGGTTACAACGTGCGCTACGCGACTGGCGTACTGGCAGCCTCAGGAACGATCACACAGTTGGTGCCGCCCTCGCTGGTGTTGATTGTCTTGGCCGACCAACTGGGGCAGTCAGTAGGTGATATGTATAAGGGCGCCTGGGGTCCCTCTATCTTGCAAGTTCTTCTTTTTGCCCTCTACACCTTCATACTTTCGCGCTTTAGGCCAGATCATGTACCAGGCTTACCCAAAGAGGCGCGTACGCTTCATGGTTGGGCTTTGTGGGGCAAGTGTCTGCGCGGCATCGTTCCCTCAGCTGTTTTGATTTTGACTGTGTTGGGTAGCATGGGCGGGCTACCTGGCTTGAACACTGCAATTGCTACACCGACCGAAGCCGGTGCAATGGGTGCGGTCGGTTCGTTAATTCTGGCTGCTTTTCACAAAAGACTGAATTGGTCTTTGATGCGAGAGGCGATGCTTGGAACCATGCGCTTGACGGCAATGGTTGTTTTCATCCTGATTGGTTCGCGTGTATTTTCTTTGGTGTTTCAGGGTGTCGATGGGGGGAAATGGGTCGAACACCTTCTGTCTAATTTGCCCGGTGGCCAGATCGGCTTTTTATTCGTTGTTAATATTTTTATATTCTTCTTGGCTTTTTTCTTAGATTTTTTTGAGATCGCTTTTATTATCTTACCCCTGTTAGGCCCGGTGGCAGCAAAACTGGGGATCAACGGCATCTGGTTTGGTGTCTTACTCTGCGTCAATATGCAAACGAGCTTTATGCATCCGCCTTTTGGCTTTGCACTGTTCTATCTACGAGGGATTGCGGATACGCTCTACAAAAATAAGGCGTTGCCGCGCAAAATTGAATCTACTGATATTTATCTTGGTGCGATTCCGTGGGTCATTATGCAACTCATCTTGGTGGTGATTGTCATATTTTTTCCACAGACCGTAACTGTATTTCTAGATAAAGAGGTGACGTTGGATCTCGGTCGGGCCGAGCAGCAGCTTGAACAATTGGGTAGAGAGCGGAGCGAGAAGCCTCCAGCAACAATGAATTGAAAAAAATCGTGCAAGAGAAAAACTCTTGCACGATTTTTATAGCACGCTGCAGAGACGCGATCTTTTACAATGAGATCGCCCTAGGGTTTATCTGATTTGCGCGTAAAACCTCGCCGTTCAGGGCGAGGATGCAAGCGCGGAAGGCGAAGCCTTCCATTCTTTGACCTTTAATTTAGCGTGGCGCTTACCGTTGCTTAATATACTTGCAAATAACGGAAATTAGCGCGCCGCCGCAACTTCCCGCAAAATAGGGTGGCGATCACAAAGCACCGCCCCATAGCTTCTTACGGATGTTTGAGTCATTCTTTTTGCGAATCATCAAGCTAGAAATACCCCTGAGACTATTCACGAGTTTTGATACGACCACTTTAGGTGGATGGTTCACCAGCAAGCGCACGTGATCGTCGTCCCTTCAAACTCTATTAGCTCTGAATCGAAATCAGTGCAAACGCTGGCAAATATCGGGCGCAGGCCGTCAAGTCTTTCTTTTGTGAATCCCTCACGCCTATATTTTGTTACAAAGAACCAGATTTTGTTGCAAAGACTCACAGAATTTGTATCTTACAGATACAACTTTTACACAGGTAATTTGGTGATCTACCTTGATAGCGCAAATATAATTCAAGGTATGAAACGTTTGCAGGCCTACAAATACGAATTAATGCCAAACGGCGATCAGCTGCGCGACATGCGCAGATTCTCTGGCTCGTGCCGGTTCGTCTATAACAAGGCTTTAGCACTGCAAAAAGAGAATAACGAAGCCGGTAATAAGTTCATCGGTTACGTAGCCATGGCAGCTAAGCTGCCCATTTGGAAACGTGAAGCAGAGACGGTTTGGCTGAAAGCAACACCTTCACAAGCGTTGCAACATGCCTTGAAAGACTTAGAAAAAGCTTTCAAGGGTTTTTTTGCAAAACGCACTGACTTTCCACGCTTCAAGAAAAAAGGGAGTGGTGACAGTTTTCGCTATCCTGAGCCTAAGCAGATTCAACTAGACCAGATCAATAGCCGTATTTTGTTGCCAAAACTTGGCTGGCTACGCTACCGCAACAGCCGTGAGGCACTTGGTCAGGTGCGTAACGTCACCGTGAGCCAGTCAGGCGGTAAATGGTTCATCGCTATTCAGACTCAACGCGAGCTTGAACAACCCTTACCAACGTCTACAACGGCAATTGGTATTGATGTCGGAATCGCCCGATTCGCTACGCTGAGTAACGGCAGCTATGTTGCACCACTGAATAGTTTCAAGACGCACCAGCAGCGATTTGCACGCTATCAGCGACGCATGAGTCGTAAGCAAAAGTTCAGCAACAACTGGAAAAAGGCGAAAGGCAAAGTTCAAAAGATACACACCGCTATTGCGAATGCCAGAAAAGATTTCCTGCATAAGACCAGTACCACGCTCAGCCAAAACCACGCGCTCGTATGTATTGAGGATTTGCAGGTCAAAAATATGTCCCGGTCTTCCAAGGGTAATCGCGAGCAGCCCGGCAAGCGGGTGAAACAAAAGTCTGGCCTAAACCGGGCCATCCTCGATCAGGGCTGGGGTGAGTTCAGGCGACAATTAGAGTATAAGATGGTGTGGAAAGGTGGTATCTTGCTTGCAGTACCGCCGCAGCACACAAGCCAAACGTGTCCGGCCTGCGGCCATGTGTCCAAAGAGAACCGACAAACACAGGCGAACTTCCTGTGTGTCGATTGTAGCTACGAAAATCACGCTGACGTAGTCGGCGCGATCAATGTTTTAGAGCGGGGATACCGCTTGTTAGCCTGTGGAGAGTCGGTGCAGTCAGACCACTCGATGAAGCAGGAACCCACCGAAGTGACTCAGACAGCTTTTGCCTGAGCACAGTAGGAATCCCCGTCCTTTCCGCGCAAGCGGCAGTC
>CAMCZQ010000155.1 GCA_945887835.1 Bordetella parapertussis
GACCCGTCTTTGCCAGGCAACGGAAAGCCCACCAGATCATCAAAATTTAAAAGGCTGGCGTTGTAATGTCTAAATTCAAGGCCTAACGCCAAGGCGATTCTGGTTAATAACAGGCTCTTGGCAGTACCGTGTGCACCGATCAACAGCAAGGGGCTGCCGGTAATTAGCGCTGCGAGTAAAGGCGCCTCTAACGCAGAAAACCCGATCAAGCCTAAGCGTTCAAGCCAACCTGCATGACTCGGATTGACGTTTTGATTTGCGCTTGGATTACCGCTTTGGTTTGCGCTCTGCTTTGCTTCTTCGTTCATGTCGTGCTCCTCATCGTCTGTGACACCGCGGGCGCGATGTCGCCCAGACGAAGGGGCCGCATCTACGCTTTAGCAAAATTTATGACTCGCCCTGCAAGTTGTGGCTTAAATCAGCGAGGCCTGTTTTAAAGGTGTCAGGCGCACCGGTCACAAGTTCTAATTGCTTACATTGTTTAAACCCTCACCTCGCGCTGCGGCCTCGGCCGCAAGAAACTGACCAAGTGTTTCGTGTAAAGCCACCAAACGGTCGACTCGCAGGCAGGTCCTAGACTTGACCCGCGTTTCAGTTGGATTTTTTGCTGTTAACAACTGCGTGCGTGCGACAAGCTCAACGCGGCCAGGCTGCGCGGCAATCGCTGTGATGCTGAGCGTTTCAATATACTTGCCGTCATCTGACAACGTCACTTCACATGCGTTTGTTGTCGTACCAAAAAAAGCCCGAAGCTTGTCAGAGTGGATTTGCGTTGCGTCAGTCATAAAAAAAGCCCTCTGTTTATGGAGGGCCGACGCTACTCCCGCTTGGTTGCCTAAACCTTAGGCCACATCCGCTTTCGCGTCCACCTTGCCCGGGGGGCAGGTTGGTCAGGGCGTCGGCCCTTGTCTTGATGTTGTAACTACTGTAACAACAAATGATTTAACTAGCAAACTATTTGTTGGTTATATGCAAATGATTCAATTTCCAGCCCGTAGTCATAAAGCGATCAACCCGCCCATCACGCTTGACCGCATAACCCCACATCGCTTGCACGCCCTTAAGTTCAGACCTGGTCGATTCAAATTCCCAAAGCGTTTCGTTGTCTTGCAGCGAATCTTTGAAAACAACCCAGCGTGCGTTGCAATGACCAAAGGGGATATTGGGCACAGCCTCCATCGGATCTTGAATGAGATTGGTTCGTTCGACTTCTTCGATACTCACTTGCCGTGTCAGTTCAAAGTCGTTCAAGGCAAAGGCGAGTTCTTCGAGATCTTCGGGATTTGAGTTTGAGTTTGAGTTTGAATTTGAATTTGAGCTTGAGTTTCGGTTTCGGTTTCGGTTTCGGTGTGGGATTAGATCCGAGTCTGAGTCAGCCTCGACCGCCTGCGACTTCTTTTTAAAGATATCTTTGAATTTCAAGACAAACACTACCGGCCAAACAAGCCAAACCAGAAAGAACGCCAACGTCGGAACGATGACATCCTCAAGCACTCGGTATAAAAAAGCTTCACGCCTAGGGTTAAGCGCCTTCATAATGTCACGCGAAAATTTGGATTCTTTTCGTTTATTCGCCAAGTGTGCAGCCACAACGATCAGGCTAACGACAAGGCCAAGGCCAAAATATATCGCAGCGTAAAGTTCTAAATTACTCATCGCGGCCACCTTGTTTTGTGTTTTGCTGGGTGCTGTCGCGCAATTGTGTGTTGACCACGATGCCGTTTTCAATGGCAAGAAACAAATCACGTTCGTAGCGACTTGCATAACCCATGTGTATATACTCGGTCATTTCGCCTTGAGGGATGTTGATCACGCCCGTATACCAGTGTGCAAACACACGATCTGTAAAGCCAGGGAACAGACTCTCTAAGGTGAAGGCTGTGCCATCAGTATAGGTAGCGTTCAAGCCCACAAGGTAAAGCCGATCTAAAAGGATTTCCCACTTACCGACATAACAGCGCCAACAGGCCGACGAACTTCGTTGAAAGTCAGGAGAAAGCCCCATCTGTGCAAAATAGTCAGACAGCGGCTCGGTGCGCATCGATAGTCGCTCACCCTTGTAATGCAAAACTTCGGTCACTTGTGCTGTCATGTTTTCCCTATGCTTTGGTAGTGCGTGGTTAGAGGTTGCTCTAATCCAACCTATCACAAAAGTGTCTCAGGGGGTGAGACAGTAGAAATACCGCTCGCAACACACAACTTACCGAACAACTCAAAGCGGATTAACAGAACCGTACGCTACCCTGCACTCACACCGCTAACGCCGCCAGCCACTGTGCGGCATCGCGAATGCCGATTGAACCTTGGTCAACCTCAGCTTTGCATTCTCGAACCAATTGAATCGCTTGAGCTTGCGGCCATTGCTCGGCAAAGCGAATTAAAGCGCGGTGCGGCTTTGTGTCAGATAACTTGCATTCAATTAAATGTGTCAGGGTGTCGCCCTGACTCAGACAAAAATCAACTTCGGCATCATCTTTGGTACGAACGTAGTGCAGCCCGACCTCTGCCCCTTGAGTGTCTTGCTGCCATTGCACGTTTTTTAGTAAATGGCATGCAACTAGATTTTCAAACTGAAGCCCCGCATCGCCGAGCACCATCCCGGTGTCATAAAAATAGACTTTTGGCGCTTGCAGCGTGGCACGCGCGATATTGCGATGCCAAGGTCGCACCACAAACACTATAAAAAGCGACTCTAAAATATCAAGGTATTTGCCTACGGTGACTGGCGAGAGGTTTAAATCACGCGCCAAAGACGCAAGAGATAAAGGCGACCCGACCCGCGAACGCAGCATCTCAGCAAACAAGCGAATTGCGTTAAGTTCTTGCAAGCGTGAAAACTCAAGGACGTCTTCGCGTACCAGACCCGCAAAGTAATCTGTGCGCCAACGCTGCGCCTGAATGTCGTCATCGGCCAACGCAGGCTCTGGGAAGCCGCCGCGTGTAAGCAAGTGCGCAAGCGCAACTTGCGGCGTTGCGTTCGTTGAATCGCACCATTCGCGTACCGAGAGCGGATGCAAGCGCATTCTAAAATAACGACCTGCTAAAGACTCACCCGCTTGCCGAAAGGTATCCATGCGGGCACTGCCAGTAATTAATAATGACTGCCCTGGCGCGCGACCGTCGTAAGCCCCCTTCAGCCAGGCTTTCCAGTCGCGCATTTTGTGAATTTCGTGAAAGACCAGCAACGGCGCACTTTGACACCAACTCTGCGCCTGAATCACGGCACGATGCGCTGGCACATCAAAATTCAAGTATTGCCCACCCTCACACTCAATCAGTAATTGTTGGCTTAGGTTATTTTTACCGACCCGCCTAGGGCCTGTCAGCACCACCATTTTCTTTTGAAGGTCTTGGCGAATTTGAGAATCTAGATAGCGTTTCATACGACTACTTCACATCAAAATATCAAAAAGTCGCGACTTTTTGATAAAGTGACTCATAAAAGTCGCAATATTAGAAACTATACAGAGCCTAGAGTCTAATTCATAACGCGTACTTCGGTGCCTCATCAGACGAGACAGCACCCCGCGTACACTCGATAGTCAAACAGATTGGCTACGCGCCAAAGGCCGTTTACATGACTTCCACTCACAACCCAATCAACAATTTTCAACATCTAACACCCCAACAGCAAGCCGCCTACGGCGCCATCTTTGGTGCACTAGCCGCTGATGCCGCAGGTGCCACGCTTGAGTTTTTGCGACGCAACCCCACCCAAACAGAAGTCGACGAGGCTTTACAAATGGTGGGCGGCGGCGTGTTGCGTACAGCGCCTGGCCAAATCACCGATGACGGTGAACTAACGCTTGCGTCACTGCACGCCTTGACTGGGCAGCAAACGTTTATAACCGACCGTGTTGCTGGCGCCTACGTTGCATGGGCCCAATCAAACCCCTTTGATATTGGCAACACGACCGGCAACGCGTTGCTTTACCCTTCGCACCGAACCAACACAGGGCTAGGCAACAGCGTGCTAAACACAGCGCGCACGAATAACATGCAATCAAAAGCCAACGGCGCCCTCATGCGGGCCACCGCCTTAGCGGTGTGGTCAACCCGCGTGTCGCTTACCGAGGCGATCGACGCCGCCAAGCTAGACTGCCAACTGACCCACCCTAACCTGTCATGCCAATACGCCAATGCAGCTTATGTTGTGGCGATCAGGCACCTAGTCATGCAACCCGGTGATCGCGCAGGCGCGCTTCAAGCTGCAGCGCTAACGCTTGAAGACGAAGCTGCCTCAGAGGTTAAGGGTTGGTTTGAACATGCCTTAGCCGACGGCGATCAACCCTGCCATCCCCTTGCCGGCTTTGTAAAAATCGCTTTCACGCTAGCCTTCAAGCACCTTGCAAAAGGCTCGACCTACCAAACCGCAATTACCGAGACCTTGCTTGGTGGCGGCGATACCGATACCAATGCTTGCATTGTGGGTGGCTTGGTTGGGGCACTGCATGGTGTAGCGAGTATCCCAAGCGTGATGACACAGGCGCTATTGACCTGTGACACTCAAGTTGGGCGGCCTAGGCCTGAGGTTTACTCGACGCGTGAACTAGGGCGCTTAACAAACGAGTTGATTGAGAAGCGTTAGCCAATCACACACTCAGCTTGAGATGCTAGGTCAAGGCCATGATTTTTATTAAAACCGATGATTAATTTCGGCTTGCTTCAAGATCTCATTGGCCGTGTGGCGCGAGTCGCAGTTAGTAGATACCGTCAACGATTTGGATCCTTTCGCCCATGTTTGATGCGAACCCTTTTGCCTCACCAACAAAAACCCATGCAGCGCTAGCAGCGCGATTACCTTCTTGTAAAAACCCCTCATGCGTGAATAATTGTTCCATCCCAAGCCGCCTTGGCGGAGCGTTTGAGTGGCTGATGTAGAGCGTGCTCAATCAGCATATCCGCACAATCATGAACACTTAACATTAGTTCTTCGAGGTTGGGGGCCTCAGCGATCAACCCGGCCAGATCTTTACTTGTCGCGATATAGACGTTGGCCTCGTGATCTTGCATGACCTGAATTCTGATCAACAAGGGGACGCCTAGACGGGCAGCTAGTTTCCAGAACGGAAGACCTACTCGATACATTTTTATCCCTCGGTCATCAACGATTGACTTAAAACCAAAAAATTTTCGCAAATTATCAAAGCAAACATCCGCGACTTGAATAACGCAACAGCCGATCGGCGTATTTAGTTGATCTTAGTTTAACCACTATTATGGCGATTTATATCGAGAAAAGTGTTGCAATAACGCCAGTTTGGTAACTGATTTGTTAGCAAATGCAACACTTTTCAGAAAGCTCACGTTACCCCTGCGCCTGCGGTTAACCTCACCACAAGCCTACCCTTCCCCCTCTTGAAGAATTTCGTTTTCACGCTGCTCAAACTCTTCGAGCGTCATCGTCTCCCACTTGCCTTGGTGGGCACGTAACATGCTCATAAAAAACGGGGTGATGTCAGCCAGCGGAGTGGTTGCGTAAATGTAATCGCAGAGGCTACGAAAACGGCGTTGAGTCTGGCGTTGAGAGCGTTTCATACGAACCTATCCTTTAAATTATTTTGTTGAGCAGAGCGGTCACAAGCGGTATCACTGACGCCGCAACAGCAATGACCTTCATCGCTGCCTGAACGTGAACTCAGTGGGGTCGGGCCGACTACCCGCATGTCGGCTTTGCGACAGGATGACTTTTTTAAGTTGCTCTAGTGTCAGCTCAACAAGGCAAGCATGGTAGTTAACATATGGCGTCGGAGCCACTGGTAGCGACGCTTGAAACTTACACCACGCCTCTCGGTATCTAAGCCATTGATCATGTGCAAACCAGACCAGATTGATTTGCTCTCGAGAAGACTCTTTCAAGATTTGTCGCATCTCAACGTTTAAGCTGATCTCTAGCCTTTCTTGCTCGCCGATATAGCAGTCGCCCCATTGATTATTCTTGAAAGCGCCTAAGTCGACATCGCGCATGCAATCTTGAAATTGATCGGATTTTTGAACGGTTTGGGCTGTTGCACTGATTGGCAGAAGAAACAGCGCACTGAACCATAGAAAGAACAATCGAGAAAAGTATTGCTTCATGCCCTTGTAAAACCTTTACCTGAAAGTGAGTCTGTTGAAGCTATTATGTATAATGCCGCGACATTTTTTATCGCCGCGTGTAGACAAACATGCCAGAAGGTTTGTCCGCGAAGGGACTGACCGCATGACCAAGATCGATCAAACGTACTTCTGAACAGCCGCTCATCGAGCTGAAGGCGTCTGCCCCTACAGACTCCAGTCGTCACGCCTGAGGGTCTGTATAAACAAGCTCCAATCCTTCATACTCAACGTTCATAGACATCCCCCGGTATAAGGGGAGCACAGCATCAGACATCTCTAGAAATTGCTCAGTGCTTGCCACTGCAACTGAAGCGAAGTGACCCCGCTTACCTAGCTTTGCGCAGTAGGTTCCAATTTCTACGATGTTTTCGGGCACCGGGGCCTCGAGTAAAGGGTAACGAGCAGCCTTTACGACCACCCATTCTGGGCCGGTATCGCCGACAAACCATATCGCCGGTGAAACGTTAGGGTTGCCTTGAGCGCTATTGACTTGCCGACCTTCGTCTTTTAGGCGATCTCTGACTATCTGAACCGCAAAATCGTTCAGCTCCCAATCCGTCATGACAATGAGTTTGTCAGAGATGAACTGAGGTGGGTGCAGCAGTTGACCGGTACGCAGGTCTTGCAACCCCCAACTTGGCAAGTCGCACACCCAGCCCTTTCGGGTGTGTCGCATGGGCATGAGGCACGCCTGCCCTTTACACCCGTCCGCAATCGACAACAGCCCCTCACGCGAGCTTGGGCCAACGACAATGTCCTCAACGTCTTCAACTCTGATGTAAAAGAGCTCGTTACCTAGTCTAAAAGACAAATGCTCCAAAATTGGAAAATTAAGATCAGCCTTCAACCAGCTGTTTAATTCGCCGCCTGCGCAATCTTGAATATGCAGACGGGCTGCCTGCCAACACGTTGCGAATTCAGGGCCAAATTCTTGATCAGGTAGTGCGTACATCGTGTGAGACCTCCGCTTTTTATCATCCGCTCGTTGGATTTAACGCCTGATACATACAACTGTAAAACCTAGCTCAGCCTCGAGCTAATTTTGTTAGAAACATGGACTAAGTGTGATTCACTTACCGGTCAGTTTGAGTTGAGTACAAGCAGTATGCGGGCTTTGGTGGCTCACTGCATGAGACTGCCTCTCTTCGACAAAGAAGCCATCACCCTCCCTACATAATTTTCGACGGCTATCAGGCACAGCAAATTCAGACAACTCAAGCCTTGCTCCTGAAGAGCGCTTGCGGTGCTAACGAGATCAAAGCGATGCTACGCAAGTTAGTAATTTAGAGATGCTGCTGCGGTCGAAACCTGTTGGTGCGTACTCGGTTAGCCAAGGGTGACTATAGTCTGCGTAAATGATTTCTTGCTTAATCTCTTGGGTGAGTTGCTTTCGATCAAAAGTAAATACATATTCTTTTGATCCCGTAAGCCATTCAATATGACTTTTAAAACTCACCCTGCTAAGTGGCCGGCTTAACCGCCAGGTAATCGTGTCTTTGCTAACTGACACTTTCACGCCTTCAATATCGGCACAGCCTGCACTGCCACAACTACAGGTAAAAATTGAATACTCACCAGCAGCTTTTAGGCTACGCACCAGTTCAAAGATGTCAATTGGATGGGGTTCATCAAGGTGCTCACCATCAATCCAAATTTCTGTTGTCACAATATTGCGACGGTCAACTGGTTTTATAAACTTTAAATCAAATTCACTAATTAACGACGGCGTTATAGCCATGATTACTCCTCTCTTCGTTTTAATTGAGATAGTCGGATTTAAAAACGAGGTTGTTAAAGAGCGCTGGAGCCAGAAATGCAAAAAGCCCCTTCAAGAGGGGCTTTTAGTGGTTTAGTTGTCTGGTAACAGACCACATCCGCTATACGCGTAAGCACCTTTGCCCAGTAGGCAGGTTGCTGTGGGCTTTCGCCCCCTCTTAATGTAGGTGTAATGTTAGCTGTAAATCGTTACAAAGTACAACGATAAATTAACTTGATCTAAACAAAGGCTGCTTGATTAAATCGTCAACGAGCCACTTAAATGCATTTGGACCGTATCACTTTTTAATACGAAAAATAGCGCACCGCTCATCACGATGACCGCAATAA
>CAMCZQ010000156.1 GCA_945887835.1 Bordetella parapertussis
AACCGGACTCTGCTAGTTAAAAAAGATCAAGAGGTTAAAAAAGGCGCAAAGATCGCCGAAATGGGTCAAACCGATGCAGCGTCGGTGCGCTTGCACTTTGAAGTGCGCAGGCAAGGTACGCCTGTTGATCCCCTGCAATACTTACCTGGTCGTTAAGTACCGCTCGCATGACACCCACACTCGTTTTTGACCTAGAAACTATCCCTGATATAGAAGGCTTGAGGCGTCTACATCATTGGGGTGCCGACGTGACTGACGCCGAGGTGGCCGAGCGCGCCTTTGCTGCGCGCAAAGAACTCACCGGCACTACTTTTTTGCCCCATCACCTGCAGCGGGTGGCGGTGGTGGGTTGTGTGTTTCGTGATGACAAAGGTTTTAGAGTTCGGTGTTTGGGGCAGGCCGACGATGCCGAACCTGTGTTACTGACCAGTTTTTTTAAGACGATCGAACGCTACACGCCCAAACTGATTAGTTGGAATGGTTCGGGTTTTGATTTGCCCGTCTTGCACTACCGAACCCTGATTCACGGTATCGCAGCACCTCGATACTGGGATCTGGGCGAAGACGACAAAGAGTTTCGCTATAACAACTATCTGAGTCGCTATCACACGCGTCATCTTGATCTGATGGATGTTCTGGCAAAGTACAACGGGCGTGGCAACGCACCCCTAGATGAGCTGGCTAAATTGTGCGGATTTCCGGGCAAACTGGGGATGGACGGCAGCCTCGTCTGGGACGCCTGGTCTAACGGGCGTGCCGACGAAGTACGGGCCTACTGCGAGACCGATGTGGTCAATACCTGGTTGGTATATTGCCGGTTCAGACTGATTCGGGGCGAGCTCGATCCAGTGGCCTATCAGGCCGAAATTGATTTGGTGCGCGCGACCCTGCAAGAGAGCACCGAGCCACACTGGGCGCAATATCTGGCAGCCTGGTCATGACAAGTATTTTTTTGCGGCCACCGACCGCCCCACGGAGCCTTCTTATGCGAAGCTATGATTTGCGTCTTGTTTTGACCCCCCTCTTTTTGCTTATGGTAAGTTGTTGTGCCAACGCGCAAAACGGTCAATTGCTGTTACGTTCTTCAAACCAATTGAACCAGGCAGAAGAAAGACGTCTGGCTGCGCCCGCGCCTGCCGCGGCTGCTGAGCCAAGTGCTGCGCCCCTCACAGGTGATAGCTTGGGCAAATTGCCTGATTCTCTGATTACAGGTTTGGTTCTAGACCCTGCCCAAAAAGCAAAGCTCGATGCCGCTCACGAGGCGCGTCGCAAAATGTGGTCTGTGAATCGGTTAGCGCGGCAGGCCGAATACGCAGCGCTGACCCAAGAACTTGCAACCGATAAGTTCGATCCGCGCGATGCAATCGCCCTGCGCAAAAAAACACGTGCAAAAATCGACGCAGGGTTTGATGAAGTGCAGACAAGTTGGCTGGCATTTTGGGATGTCTTAAACCCCGCGCAACGCAAGATCTTGATCGGCTACATGCGTGATCAACACGTTGTGCAAGGTCGACTTTCAGCTACAGCTTCGGCCGAGCGCGCTGCCTTGCGTGCTAAACAACAGGCCGCGCTAGAGCGCGCCGAGGCGCGGGCTGCAGCTCAGGCCTCCGGTGCTGCGAGTTCAGGGGCAGCACCGACGGGCGCGGTCACTGCGCCAAAATAATCGCCACAAGGCTTGACCGCCTCTCGTGAAATCGAGAGGTTTTTTTATTCCTGAAAGAAACGAACACCTATGCCGCAAGACATTCTGCAGGTTGAGTCCCTTGACCTCGAGGCGCGAGGTGTCGCCCGGCACGAGGGCAAAGTGGTATTTGTCGAAGGCGCCTTGGGCTCAGAGCGCGTCACGGCGAACATCTTTCGTCGCAAGCCTTCTTACGATATCGGACGCGTTCAGGTGATCGTGCGTGAGTCATCGCAACGAGTTAAACCCAGATGCGAGCATTTTGGCGTGTGCGGGGGGTGCGTTATGCAGCACCTTGACCCTGCTGCGCAAGTCGCTAGCAAGCAACGTGTACTGGAAGATAATCTTGCGCACATCGGTAACGTTCGGCCTGAACAAATGTTGCCGCCTTTGCATGGTCCGTCTTGGGGATATCGCTATCGCGCCCGTCTTTCGGTGCGTTGGGTTGCTAAAAAAGGCACTGTGCTGGTGGGTTTTCACGAACGAAAAAGTAGCTTTGTTGCCGACATCAAAACCTGCCATGTGTTGCCGCCTCATGTGGCCGCCTTGCTAGTGCCTTTGCGTGGGTTGATTATGGCGCTGTCCGCGCCTGATCGTTTCGCGCAAATTGAAGTCTGTGTGGGTGATGCGGTGACCGCCTTGGTGTTGCGTCATCTCGACCCGTTAAGCGACAGCGAAATCGCTACGTTGCGCGCGTTTGCCGCGCAGCACAACATTCAATGGTGGTTACAGTCTAAGGGGCCCGATACCGTGCAGCCCCTCGAGCCTGAAGACGAGCATAAGCTTAGTTACACCTTACCCGAGTTTGGGCTGCGTATGCCTTATCGGCCAACTGATTTCACACAGGTGAATCATCAGATTAATCGCGTGTTGGTGTCGCGCGCCTTAAGTTTGCTTGGCGTGCAGCCCACAGATCGTGTCGCGGATATGTTTTGTGGCTTAGGCAATTTCACCTTGCCTTTGGCGACACGGTGTCGCGAAGTGGTTGGCGTAGAAGGTAGCGCTTCGTTGACCGCACGCGCAGAGCAGGCAGCCCTTGCGGCAGGAATCGTGAACGCAAGGTTTCAGACTTTGAACCTGTTTGAGGTCGATCACACCTGGCTGCAAAGCTTAGGGAAAATCGATCGTATGTTGATTGATCCGCCGCGCGAAGGGGCGCAGGCGTTGGTGCAGGCTCTGGCTGCAGCGCCACCGCAAGAGCGACCCGTGCGCATCGTTTACGTCTCGTGCAATCCGGCCACCTTAGCGCGCGACGCTGCTGTGCTGGTGCAAGAGGCGGGCTATCGGTTGCGCAGCGCCGGTGCGATTAACATGTTTCCGCACACCAGCCACATAGAATCGCTCGCGGTGTTCGAGCGTTAACTTGTTTGCGCCAAGATTTTTTCAGCAGCTTGGCGCACCCTTGCAGGCGCAGTGCCCCCGATGTGATCGCGTGCAGCGACTGAGCCCTCAAGCGTCAGCACTTGGTGTACGTCATCGCCAACCGAGGGATGAAATACCCGGAGTTCGTCTACCGTTAAATCTGCAAGGTCACAAGATTTTTTCTCGCACTCGCGTACAGCGTGCGCGACGGCCTCGTGAGCGTCTCGAAACGCGACACCACGTTTGACCAGATAGTCGGCTAAGTCTGTCGCAGTGGCAAAACCCTGTAGGGCGGCCGCGCGCATGGCGTCGGGCTTAACTTCAATACCAGCAACCATATCGGCAAAAATGATTAAGGTGTCACGCACAGTATCTGCGGTGTCAAACAAGCCTTCTTTGTCTTCTTGATTGTCTTTGTTGTAGGCCAGCGGCTGACCTTTCATGAGCGTGAGCAAGCCCACTAAGTTGCCATTGACGCGCCCAGTTTTGCCGCGAGCAAGTTCGGGCACATCGGGGTTCTTTTTTTGTGGCATGATCGAGCTTCCCGTGCAAAAGCGATCGGGCAAGTCGATGAAACCCACACGTGGACTCATCCAGATGATGAGCTCTTCAGAGAGCCTTGAGATATGCGTCATGATCAGCGCGCAGGCGCTGCAAAATTCGATCGCAAAATCCCGGTCAGACACCGCATCAAGCGAGTTTTGACAAACATCGTCAAACCCCAGCAGTTCGGCCACGAGCGGACGATTAATCGGAAAACTCGTCCCGGCAAGCGCTGCCGCACCTAAAGGCAAAATATTGACGCGCTTGCGACAGTCGCTTAGGCGACCGGCGTCGCGAGCGAACATTTCGGCGTAGGCAAGCAGATGATGGCCGAAGGTAACGGGTTGAGCCACTTGCATATGGGTAAAGCCTGGCAAGATGGTCGAGGCCTGTTGCAGCGCAACAGTCGCGAGCGCCCGACGCAGCGCTTTGAGCAAGTCGCCAAGCTGATCAATTTCGTTACGTAACCACAGTCGGATGTCGGTTGCGACTTGGTCGTTACGCGAGCGCCCGGTGTGCAGACGCTTGCCGGCATCACCGACGAGTTCGACCAAGCGCTTTTCGATATTCAGGTGTACGTCTTCGAGGTCAAGCAGCCAGACAAACGTGTCAGCCTCGATCTCGTTGCGAATTTGCGACATTCCGCGCTGAATATCGGCTAAATCCTGGGGGCTGATTACCTTGACGGACTCTAGCATCGTTGCGTGAGCCAGCGAGCCCTCGATATCGACCAAGGCCAGACGTTTGTCAAAGTCTACCGAGGCGGTATAGCGCTTGACTAGGTCAGAAACGGGCTCAGAGAAGCGCGCCGACCAAGCTTGGGCTTTTTTGTCAAACTGATTATGCGTAAGGTTTTTGGTGTTTTTCATGGTGCTTAGATTATAGAGTGCTGCGCCGACCTCGCAGGCGTGCGATAATTTTCAGACAATAACTCGTATCATCAGGATCTTCATGTCTGCCGTTAAGGTCAGCATTGCACAAATTAACGCTTTAGTGGGTGACTTGGCCGGTAATTCGCAGCGCGTACTCGAGGCAGCACGCCTCGCGCACGCCGCGGGCGCTCAGGTACTGTTAACGCCCGAACTGGTCCTGACTGGCTATCCCCCCGAGGATCTGTTGCTCAAACCGTCGTTTGTGACGCACTGTGAAGCCGTACTGGGTGACTTATGTGCCAGTTTGACTGACCTGACTGGGCTGCATGTGGTGGTGGGTCACATTACTTTTCAAAATGGCTTGTTACGCAACGCCGCCTCAGTATTATTTGAGGGCAAAGTGCTGGGCACCTATTTCAAGCGCGAATTACCGAATTACGCAGTCTTTGACGAGCAGCGCTATTTTGTGGCCGGCGAACATACACTCACCTTTACCGTCAAGGGGGTCTGTTTTGGGGTCAATATTTGCGAAGATATCTGGTTTGAGGTCGCCCCAGAGGCAGCCGCCCAGCAAGGCGCACATACCTTATTGGTGCTAAATGCCTCGCCTTACAGCATTGGCAAACATGCGCAGCGCCTGTCGGTTGCCCGTGCCTGCGTGGCAAAAACGGGTTGCTCTTTGCTTTATGCCAACTTAGTAGGGGGTCAAGACGAGTTCACCTTTGATGGCGCCTCGTTTGCGATGGACGCCAGCGGGGTGGTGATCAATCAATTAACAGACTTTGTTAGCGCGCAAAGCCTGATTGAAGTCTCAGGCGACAGCCGTCTGGCAGTCTGCCCGTCGGCGGTGCCCGGGCTGACACAACAGGCGCTAGCACCCGTGCTTTGCCTGGAGGCGCAGGTTTGGCAGGCTTTGGTGACCTGTCTGGCCGATTACGTCAAAAAGAACGGTTTTCGCACGGTGATTCTTGGGCTGTCAGGCGGTATCGATTCGGCGGTCGTGATGGCGCTTGCCGTTGATGCTTTAGGTTCCCAAAACGTTCACGCTGTGATGATGCCTTCGCGTTACACCGCAGATATTTCACAAATTGATGCCCGTGACATGGTCAAGCGCCTTGGGGTCAAGTACGAAGAAATCGCGATCGCCGGACTGGCTGCAAATTTTGACGAGGTCCTGAGCCCCATTTTTGCCGGCCAGGCGCTTGATGCCACTGAAGAGAACATTCAGGCTCGCCTGCGCGGCATGCTATTGATGGCCTTGTCCAACAAGTTTGGGCATTTGGTACTGACAACGGGTAACAAATCCGAGCTCTCAACCGGCTATTGCACACTTTATGGCGACATGGCGGGTGGTTTTGCAGTGCTCAAAGATGTGGCAAAAACCTTGGTGTACCGCCTGGCGCGTTGGCGCAACCTTCAGTCTGAGGTGATCCCTGAGCGCATCATTACGCGCCCGCCCTCGGCCGAGTTGCGTCCCGATCAAACCGACCAAGATAATTTGCCAGAATACGACATTATTGACGGTATTATTGAGCGCTATGTCGAGCAAAATCAATCTGCCGCCGACATCGTGGCGGCAGGGTTTGAGCGCGCTGCGGTCGAACAAATCGTCCGGTTGATTCGTATCAATGAGTACAAACGTAAGCAAAGTCCGCCGGGTCCCCGTATCACCGCTCGCGCATACGGGCGCGATTGGCGTTATCCTTTGTCTAACGGTTTTCGCGAAACCTTTTAAATTCTTTGTATTGGATCGACTATGAAGCAAGTCACGGCAATTATTAAACCGTTCAAACTCGACGAAGTCCGCGAGGCGTTAGCCGAGGTGGGAGTCAATGGTTTAACGGTGACCGAAGTCAAAGGCTTTGGTCGCCAAAAAGGGCACACAGAACTGTACCGAGGTGCCGAATATGTTGTAGATTTTTTACCAAAAATCCGCATTGAAATGGTTATTGCGGATTCAATGGTTGATGACGTCATCGAAGCGATTGTCAAGGCTGCACGCACCGGCAAAATTGGTGACGGCAAGATTTTTGTCATGCCCGTCGAGCAAGCTATTCGCATTCGTACCAGCGAAAGCGGTGACGCTGCGCTGTAAGACCTAAGCTCTGGGCATCACGCCCCTTTGCAGGGCGCCGGTTCACATGACGTGCCGGCGCCTTTACTTTTTGACTTGAGTGTTTTTTGATGAAACAGTTTGATTGGTCTAATCCTTATCCCAGCATTCGTATCCCGGTTTTTGCGCGTAATGTCGTCTCGACGTCACACCCTTTAGCCGCACAGGCTGGCTTACGAATGTTGCTTAAAGGTGGCTCTGCGGTCGACGCTGCAATTGCCGCAGCTGCGACGATCGCGTTGGTTGAGCCTGTGTCGTGCGGCCTGGGCGGCGATGCCTTTGCGATTGTGTGGGATGGCAAAACTCTACAAGGTCTGAACGCGTCGGGCTATGCCCCACAAGTCTGGAACGTTGACTACTTTAAAAACAAGTACGGCGTCAATGAAAAAGGGCTGGCCAAAGCCCCCAAGCGCGGGGTGGATGCGATTACCATCCCCGGTGTGGTGGCTGGTTGGGCCGCTTTGCACGAACGCTACGGCAAACTACCGTTTGCGGATTTGATGGAACCCGCGATTGAGATCGCTGAACGCGGCTACGCGGTGCCGCCGGTGGTGGCGCAAAAATGGGCAGCAGCTGTGCCTGAACTCAAAGATCAACCAGGCTTTGCGCATACCTTTATGCCCAATGGTCGCGCACCGCACGTGGGTGAGCGGTTTATATTTAAAGACGTTGCAAACACCTTGCGCCGTATCGGTGCCACCAAAGGCCGCGATCTCTACGAAGGCGAAACCGCCGAAAAAATCATTGCTTTTATTCAAGCCAATGGCGGTGTCCATACGCTAGATGATTTGCGCAGCTATCAACCCGACTGGGTCACGCCGATTTCAAAAAACTACCGCGGCTATACGTTGCACGAAATCCCGCCAAACGGGCAGGGGATCTCGGCCTTGATGGCGCTGGGCATTCTTGAACATTTTGATTTGGCGAGTATGAAGGTCGATTCCGTTGAGTCGCAGCATATTCAGATCGAAGCCATGAAACTTGCCATGGCCGATTTGTACCGTTACGTGTCTGACGGGCGCACCATGGAAGTCACCCCTGCGCAGATGCTCGATGACGCCTACTTGGCCGAGCGTGCCAAACTGATTGATCCGAAAAAGGCTTCTCATTTTTCTCATGGTCTGCCTGCGTCGGGTGGCACGATTTATCTGACCGCCGCCGACGAAAGCGGCATGATGATTTCGTTTATTCAATCCAACTACATGGGCTTTGGTTCTGGTGTGGTGGTGCCGGGTACCGGCGTCAGTTTGCAAAACCGCGGCGTTGGGTTCTCGATGGATCCAAACTCACCAAACGTGGTGGCAGGGCGCAAACGCCCCTTTCACACCATCATCCCTGGTTTCTTAACGCGTGGCGGTGTGCCGGTGATGAGCTTTGGTGTGATGGGCGGTGATATTCAACCCCAGGGGCATGTGCAAACGGTCGTGCGTATGCTGGATTACCACCAGCAACCGCAAGCGGCTTGTTGCGCGCCACGCTGGAAACTCAATCGTGACTTCACCCTTGATGTCGAAGCGACCATGCGTGCTGAAACCATTGCAGGGCTGAAGGGCTTAGGCCACCAACTCAAGGCGATTGACGACCCGTATATGGATTTTGGCTCG
>CAMCZQ010000157.1 GCA_945887835.1 Bordetella parapertussis
CACAAGCTGCGCCAGAGACTGGCCAGAGTTTTTATTGTCAGGGGGAACGGTAATACCAGTTTTAGCCTTGATTGCCTTGAGTTGCGAACCCCAGTCTGCCCACTCAGGCGGGCAGTTGTAACAGATCGCAGACTGTGCCATCGCAACACTTGAAGCGAACGCAAGACCTAACAGACCCACACGCAATATCTTATTCATCAGAGCTTTCATGGCCAGTACCCTCAATAATGTCGAACACAAAACAATGCTGCAGTGACGCCAGCGGATTGGATCTTTATTTTGCCTCAGAACCGTGACAAGCATATGAATCTGTTGTTGCAAAACTTCAATCTCGAATGGTCATCTTGTACGGCACCATTTGGCGAAAAGAGGCTCTGTCATAAAAATCGAATATTCACAAAGTACTCTATTACGCGAGATTTAGATATTGCGCCGCAGCATCTAAGTCTCGCAATATGATGCCAGGGGTATAAGATGAACGTAAAGAAACGTTGGGTGGCTTACTGCTCGGGCAATACCCGCGATGCGACTGAAGACGATTGGAACAATTTTGTCTTCAAGACCTATTTGAACTGGCGTAAGCAGGGGCTCGATCTTGATACGAACGCGGCCACAGAAGCAGGAAAAACGCTGACTGAACATGCAGAGGCTCACTACAGTTTTACGAAATTCACTGAGGGCGCAGAGATTTATCAAGAGCTTGTAGAGCTTGAAGAGAAACGTCATCACGCATGAGGCACGCGTCGTCCACCGGCCATGCTGATCACGCGTTGTCATGACCCTGTCATATGAAAGGATGAATATACCTTTCAATGGATAAAACTATTGACTTCATTTACTTCAACGCGGGCGGCGGTCATCGCGCGACAGCGCTGGCGCTGCAGCAGGCCATTGAATTTGAGCGGCGCCCCTGGAACGTGCGCTTGGTGAATCTGTTTGAAGTGTTAGACCCGAAGGCGAGCTTTAACAAAGTGATGCGCTGCGCGCCAGAAGACCTGTACAACTTTAGATTGCGCCATGGCCTCACACTCGGGCTCTCGACTGAGCTCAAACTTTTTCAGGCGATGATCAAGATGGGGCATAGCGCCATGGTGCGCAAGCTTGAGCAGCACTGGCGTGACACCAAGCCCGATCATGTCGTTTCGTTGGTACCAAATTTCAATAAAGCGCTCTACGAAAGCGTCACGAGTGCCCTGCCCACAGTGCCATTTGTAACGGTACTGACAGACATGGCCGATTATCCTCCGCATTTTTGGATAGAACCGAATCAAGCACAGCATCTTGTGTGTGGTACGTCACACGCAGCCGAACAAGCACGTACGGCTGGCTATACCGACGAACAAATCTCGTTGACGTCGGGGATGATCTTACGACCAGCCTTTTATGAGCAGCCTGAGATTGATCACGAGACAGAGTGTCTTGAGCTCGGACTGGATCCAAACAAACCGACTGGGATTGTCATGTTCGGTGGACATGGCTCGACAGATATGCTTCGCATCGCGAAAGCACTACCTGACATTCAACTGATTTTTTTATGCGGTATGAATGCCGCATTAAGTAAAAAAATCTCTTTACTCAAACCCGCTGCTCGGCATGTAGTGATCGGCTTTACGCAAAAAATCAATCACTATATGAAGCTGGGTGATTTTTTTATTGGTAAACCTGGCCCAAGCAGCTTAAGTGAAGCAGTGCATATGGGCTTACCGGTTATCACTTTTGGCAACGCCTGGACCATGCCTCAAGAACGTTACAACACGAACTGGGTGCGTGAGCAAGGAGTGGGCTTAGTCATACCCTCATTACGAGCCATTCGAAAAGGCGTACTGGCCTTGCTAGAGAACTTACCCGCTTATAAAGAGACCGTCTCGCGTATCGAAAATCGTGCGGTGTTTGAGGTGACTGACATTTTGGCGCAACTCATGTCGCGTGCGGATACTGAGCGGGCGGCGGTTGCTCTACGCGCTGACACTTCAGGGGCAGACGCTTAGCTAGCGACAAGCAATATCTCTACGCTGACACAGCCAAGTCTTCTTGCTCGTCGAGTGTTTCGCTGGTTCGGTAGGGCCAGTGCACGATCTTCAGTACGCCTTCAGTCGTCTCAACGATCGCTGAAAGGCTTTCAACCCAATCGCCATCGTTGCAGTACAAAATTCCGTCGATATCGCGGATCTCAGCCTTGTGGATGTGCCCGCACAAAACACCATCGTAACCACGCCGCCTTGCCTCAGCTGTCATAATATTTTCAAAGTTTGTAATGAATGAGACAGCATTTTTAACTTTATATTTTAAGTATTGCGAGAGTGACCAATACGACAAACCCATTTTGTGGCGAAAGTGGTTAAACCAGTTGTTGATTTTGAGTATCACCGTATACATACTGTCGCCTAAATAGGCGAGCCATTTTGCATGCAAAATAATGCCGTCAAACAAGTCGCCGTGAGTCACCCAAATTCGCCGACCATCTAACATCGTGTGGGTGGCTTCGTCGACAATCTTAATGTCACCAAACGCCATCCCTAAAAACTGGCGGATCACTTCGTCGTGATTGCCTGCGATATACGTCACGTGCGTACCCTTCCGCGCTTTACGTAGAATCTTCTGAACCACATCGTTATGGCTTTGACGCCAATACCAGCCTTTCTTGAGTTGCCAGCCATCGATGATGTCGCCCACCAGATAAAGCCGATCCGATTCATTCCATTTTAGAAAATCGAGTAGATACTCTGCTTTACAACCCGGAGTGCCCAGGTGAATATCCGAAATCCATATCGCACGATGACGTTGTGGCCGTTGTTCTGGAACATCATATTCAGCTGGTTTCATGGCTAGGTATCTTGCTCCATTCATTTGACAATTTCATGGCTATCGCATGACAAGATTGTGACGGGCCATCACCGCGTGCAACACCGAAGCATGGCTCAAGCTCTGCCCATGAGTGGACACTGCTCAAGCAGCACAAAATCGGCACCTTGGGTGGGTTCAGCAAAGATTGCCAAAGAATCAAAGACACATAAGGGTAAATGATCAAAATGTTGATGCGCGGCCTGCGTTAAAGCACTCAGCTCTTGGGGCGAAGCCTTCGCAAGCGAACCTGTTAGCGAGCAATGAAACCGAAAGCGATCAAGCACATAAGGATAGCCCCAGCGCAACAGCAATGCATCTTCATGCGACGACAATCCAGCACTTCTTCGTCGGATCAGTTCTTCTGGCCCAAGCGGTACAGCATAGTCATTCAATTGCACCACGCACTGCTGCTCAAGCGAAGTAATCTGCGGCACGTCACGCTCAGGCACTAGCGCCAAAAACTGCTCTAACAGCGTCACACGCAAGCGCGGTAATACAAAGGGTTTCAGATGTTGGCACAAAGCGCTGACCTGACGAATCAAGTCACTCGGTTGATATTTGCTTGCCAGCACAAAGGGCGCGCGCATGGTGGCATGAAAACCATAGCGTCGCGGATGCTCTGTGAATTCTGCGAATCGTTTTGGCGCGACCTCAGTAATCAGAGGCTGAGCACTGAACTGTTGGCTAACCGCGCAGCGCCCAAGCCATTGGCTTGCGTGCGCCCACCAGTGCTGCTCGATATTCGGCACAAAGTACACCGCGTAACGGAACGCTCGTCGCGGTGTGGGAGTTGGCGTCTGGGTCACCGCTATCAAATCGCCAATTGTCATAAAACGTTTACATCCGTGTCATGAAAACTAAATATTGACCGCCTAAGCTTGATCACCTGACCAACTCAAACAGCGATCGCGGTGCGATTCTGTTTTTAGAAAGTAACAAGTGAATGTTTCAACCGTCTGACAGTCGCCTTTCTACAACACACACTGCACGTGCGCAGTGGCTCGCCTTGCTTTCGCGCGCGCCGCTGACCCTGCTCGAAGACGTGCTGCGACCACATGTTCAAGTCACCCCGCATTGGCTACGCAAACCTGAAACCGGGCTGATGATGGTCGAAGGTCGGGCTGGTGGTAGTGGCGAGCGCTTTAATTTAGGCGAGATGACTGTTACTCGCTGTGCCTTGCGCCTCTCCAACGCCCCTGTGCACCGTCACGTCGGTATCGCCTACATTGTTGGACGCTCACATCGCCATGCCTACCTAGCGGCGGTCGCAGACGCCTTATTGCTTGATGACTCTGCACGGGCTGAGATTGAACACACCCTCCTCACCCCTGTTAGAGAACTACTTGCCGCAAAAAAGAATATTCGCCAAGAACGCGCGGCCACAAGCAAGGTCGATTTCTTTACGGTCGCGCGTGAAAGTGGGTCGGATGACGCCGACGAGGAACAGTCGTGACAAATATTGAACTTTCTGAAATGGGCACCGGCTTTAGCGATATTTCACTCGGTAGCCAAAGTGTATTTAGAGCGGCGCTCGAAGCGCTGTCTTACCCAGGCCGTCCAGTCGAACTTGAAGTGACGTTTGAGGCGCCCAAAGCCGCGCACTCAAGTTCAAGTGGACTGCTACTTGCATTACTCGAACCTGGATCACTGCTTTGGCTTTCACCTAGCCTCGTCCACACCGACGCTGCGACTTGGATTGTGTTTCACACGGATTGCAAAATCACACCACATCAGCACGAGGCCGACTTTGCCTGGATCAAACACTGGGATGAACTGCCCGCGTTAGAAGGCTTCGCCTTAGGGACAGACGAATATCCAGACCACTCTACGACCTGTGTCCTCGACCTTGCCGGCCCGAGCACCACGACAGTCACAACGTCTTCGATCAGTTTGACAGGCCCTGGCATTGCAAACACCTCAACAATTGAACTGTTGTCCGCCTCACCTGTTCAAGTGAAAGGCTTTGCAGAGCAATGGGCAAAAAATCACGCGAGCTTTCCTAGAGGTATCGACCTCTTTTTTGCGACAAGCACAGGTCTGATCGGCCTGCCCAGAACAACCCGTATTCAAATTGCAGGATAGGGCATCTCATGTATGTAGCCGTTAAGGGTGGCGAGCAAGCCATCTTAAGTAGTTACCAACTACTTGATCAACAACGTCGTGGTGACCCAAGCGTTCCAGAACTCTCTATTGCACAAATTTGCCAACAGATGAAACTTGCGGTCGATCGGGTGATGACCGAGGGTTCAGTCTTTGACCCAGAGCTTGCGGCGCTTGCCATCAAACAGGCCTGTGGCGACTTGGTTGAGGCTATCTTTCTTTTGCGCGCCTACCGTGCTACGTTGCCCAGACTCGGGTCAACGCAACCGCTTGATACCAGCAAAATGGTACTAGATCGGCGAATCTCGGCCACGTTCAAAGATTTACCTGGCGGACAGGTGCTCGGACCCACCTACGACTATACCCAACGACTGTTAGATTTTTCTTTGCTAGCGATTAGTGAGCCGTTGTCAACCATTGATGATCCTGGCCCTCGCGCTCAACTTGAAGACGAGCATTTTTCGCCACGCGTCATTGATCTGCTGAACCGCGAGGGCTTAATTGAAACCCATCAAGCCACGCAAGATGATCCCACACCCTTTGACTTGACACGTCAGCCTGTACGCTTTCCGGCTGATCGTAGTACCCGTCTGCAAAATCTTGCGCGTGGTGACGAAGGCTTTCTGCTCGCAATGGCCTATTCAACCCAACGTGGCTACGCCAACAGCCATCCCTTCGTGGGTGAGATTCGTTTGGGTTCGGTAGAGATCGCGTTGATACCAGAAGAGCTAGGCTTTGCCATTTCAATCGGAGATATTGAGGTCACTGAATGCCAGATGATCAATCAGTTTGCAGGCAGTAAAACCGAACCACCTCAGTTTACGCGCGGCTATGGCTTAGCGTTTGGTCATAGCGAGCGTAAGGCGATGGCGATGAGTCTAGTGGATCGCGCTTTGCGTGCAGCTGAATTAGGCGAATTGGTGCAATCACCTGCACAGATGCCCGAGTTTGTACTTTCGCACAGCGATAGCCTTGAAGCTTCGGGCTTTGTACAACATCTAAAGTTACCGCACTACGTTGACTTTCAATCAGAGCTTGAACTTGTCAGAAAAATGCGAGCCTCACCACTCCAAACGCCGACATTGAACGAAGAGCCTGGAGATGAGCATGCTGAGTAAGAATAAATCCTCTGCGCCCTCGGAAAAGATCGTTGACTCTCACGAAAATCAAGCGGTTGATCAGCATTTTAATTTTGCCTATCTCGACGAACGCACCAAGCGCATGATTCGACGGGCAATCTTAAAGGCAGTTGCCATTCCGGGGTATCAAGTGCCGTTTGGCTCGCGCGAGATGCCTTTGCCCTATGGCTGGGGCACGGGTGGTATCCAAGTCACAGCCTCAGTGATCGGGCCTAGCGATGTACTCAAGGTCATTGATCAAGGGTCTGACGACACCGTCAATGCTGTCAATATTCGTCGCTTTTTTCAACGCACCACAAACGTTGAGATTACGACGCAGACGCAAGCTGCAACCCTCATCCAGACGCGCCATCGCATCCCTGAAATGGCGCTCACAGAAGACCAAATCATCATTTATCAGGTACCGGTTCCTGAACCCATGCAACGTTTAGAACCTCGCGAACGTGAAACACGCAGCCTGCATGGCCTAGCTGAGTATGGCCTGATGCACGTCAAGCTTTATGAAGATATCGCCCGCTATGGCCATATCGCAACGACCTATGACTACCCCGTTCTCGTCAATCATCGCTATGTGATGGCTCCCTCACCGATTCCAAAGTTTGACAATCCAAAAATGCATATGAACCCCGCGCTGCAATTGTTTGGCGCAGGTCGTGAAAAGCGTATTTACGCGGTGCCTCCGTACACCGCGGTTGAAAGCCTGGGGTTCGAGGATTATCCCTTTGAAATTCAGCGCTGGGATGCACCCTGCGAGTTATGTGGATCAAGAGATAGTTTTCTTGATGAGGTCATTACCGATGATCAAGGTGGCCGAATTTTCGTTTGCTCTGACTCTGATTACTGCGAGTCGCAGCAAAATAACGCTGAGTCATCGTCCGAGTCCAAAGCGCAGTCGGGGTTGAAGCATGACTAACACCATGCCACTCGACACACAATCTCCCATCTTGCGCGCAACCGGTTTAAATAAGAGCTACGGCGACCGCGCAGCACTGATCGATGCAAGCTTTGAGCTTTGGCCGGGCGAGGTGCTCGCCATTGTGGGCGAATCCGGATCAGGCAAAACGACACTACTCAATGCACTCGCAGCACGTGACCAACCCGACTCGGGCTCGGTTGAGTTTCAATTAGAGGGCGGTGCCCTCACCGATATTTTTACGATGACCGAGGCACAGCGACGCCTGCTCGCACGCACTGACTGGGGCTTTGTACATCAGAACTCAGCAGATGGCCTACGAATGGAGGTGTCGGCAGGTGCCAACGTGGGTGAACGCTTAATGGCGTTAGGCCAGCGTCATTACGGCAAACTGCGTGCGACAGCCTGTGACTGGCTGGCGCGAGTAGAAATTGACCCCGCCAGAATTGATGACTTGCCGCGACACTTTTCGGGCGGTATGCGCCAACGCCTGCAGATTGCACGCAACTTAGTGACCCAACCTAGGCTGGTCTTTATGGATGAGCCAACCTCAGGGCTAGACGTATCGGTTCAAGCCAAATTGCTCGACTTACTGCGCCAATTGACTCAGCAATTGGGGCTAGCCTCGGTGATCGTCACCCATGACCTTGCTGTGGCGCGTTTGTTAGCGCACCGCATGATTGTGATGCGCCGTGGCCGCATCGTAGAGACGGGTCTCACCGATCAAGTACTTGACGATCCACAACACCCGTATACCCAACTATTAGTGTCCTCGGTGCTGCAGCCATGACCACACCCGTTTTACGACTCACCAACGTGAGCAAACAGTTCATTTTGCACCATCAGGGCATGACTTTACCTGTGTTGCAAAATGTCAATTTTGAGGTCGCCGCGGGCGAGTGTGTCGTGCTCGACGGCAGCTCAGGCATGGGCAAAAGCACCTTGCTCAAACTTATTTATGCGAACTATCGCGTCAGTGCTGGATCGATTCAATACGCACAGACCGGCCACGCCCCACTTGAGTTGACCACTGCAACGCCACGCAGGCTGATCGACGTACGTCGACACCACATCGGGTACGTGAGTCAGTTTTTACGTGTGATCCCAAGGATTTCAACCCTTG
>CAMCZQ010000158.1 GCA_945887835.1 Bordetella parapertussis
CTGCTGACATCGCTCTAACGAAAAACGTCTCGGAAGGATTGAACCTGGTTGCGAGCGCAATCGACTGGAGGCGCGGCGACAACGTCGTAGTGTGCCCGGCACTTGAGCACCTTAACAATCGATATTTGTGGCATAACTTAGCGCAACAAAAAGGCGTCGAACTTCGCTTGATTTCGTCGACAGACAACGCCTATCCGATAGAAAGAATGATTGCAGCAATTGACTCGCGTACTCGATTGGTAACGCTCAGTTCAGTCAGTTATGTTCCGGGATTTGCGACACCCCTTGAAGAGATTACTGACGTATGTCGAAAAAGAGATATTTTGCTGTTGATAGACGCAGCTCAATCCGTTGGGCCGCTGCACACTGATGTTCAGGCGATGGGAGCGGGTGCCTTAGCCGTCACGACTCAGAAAGGCTTATTGGGGGTTTACGGCCTCGGCTTTTTATATGTAGACCCTCGGTGGTCTGAGCGTCTAACCCCGCAGCACGTTGCACGATTTGGGGTCGATGAGAAAAAAATGATGTACACGGGTGTTATGCAAGAGCCGATTCAATGGCGTATCGGCGCCCAACGTTTTGATCTTGGCAATCACAATCTGATCGCCGCAATTGCGGCTGGCGAATCACTAAAGTTGCTACTCAGTGTTGGTACGAAGGCTATCCAAGACCACACTGTCGGTTTGGCAATTGAATTGTCCAGAGGGCTTGAGCGGCTTGGCATGCCAGTTTGCAAGCCTAGCACGCAAAGCGAGCAGGCACATGTGGTTGCGCTTGGGTCGGTGCTGCCAGCACCAAACGGCGCAGCGTTTAAAACTTTGCTTGCCTTGCACGAGTATCTAACTCAAAACCGCGTGCGATCGTCTTGGCGAAACGGTATTTTGAGATTTTCGTTTCACTTGTTTAACTCTGACGACGATATTGAGGTGGTCTTGAAGCTGGTTCAGAAGTTCACTCAGACAGCAAGACAATAATCATTTGATTGGTCAATTGGCATGCAACTGTAATTCTGTCGGCAGATTTCGATAGTGATCAGCCACCTCACCGGGCGTTGTCAGCCAAATTTGGTCTCGATAAGACATGATGTGCTGCAAGGCTTTTCGTAGGCGGGCCAGTCTAAATGGTTGGCCCATAATGAAAGAATGTAAAGAGATCGCACACACCAAGGGCGTGTCCGCAGAGCGTCGTAGCATTTCTTCAAAATTTTCGACCATCATGTCGCAATATTCTTGCGCCGAATTGTGTCGATAGGCAATCGCTGGCTGATCATTCAGTTCGATTGGATACGGGACTGACAAAATAGGTTTGCCCTTGCTCTTGACCCAGAAGGGTTGTTCATCACAGATGCCCCAGTCGAGCACGTATGAATAATCGGCCTCAACCAGCAAGTCGGTTGTATTCAAGCTTGGGGTCAGGTAAGGGCTTAACCAACCTTGTGGCCGCTTACCGTCCGCCTTTTGCATAAGCGCGGTCACCTCGTTGATCATGGTGCGTTCAGTGCCTTCATCCATTTCGATTTGGCGTTCAGCGTTTGAGCGTCCATGTGCAATCATCTCGTCACCGCGTGCACGATGGGCTTGTATCAAGTCGGGGCAGTGCGCATAATTCTCGGTGTTGACAATGACGCCGACATTGAGTTTAAGCTCATCAAACAATTCAATCAGACGCCATTCGCCAATACGATTGCCATATTCACGCCACAACCAACTGCGCTGACTCCAGGGTTGAGTTTGGCGATCCAGATCCACACCGCATTGAACGCCATACGGAAAATGTTCGATGTTGACTGCAATATAAAGCGCCAGCCGTTTGTTGTCGGGCCAGTTAAATTGCGGGCGGGATTTAATGCCTGAATATTGAAAGCGATTGTGCGAAGGGAGCATGGCGTTCTCGATATGGGTTTAACTCATTCAGAAACCATGCTAGATTGACACGACATACATTGCAAGTGATTACATGGATTTGATGATGGCGATTGCGATACCTCCCAAAGCTTATCAATGGCCCAATGATGCCCATTTGGCACTTTCTATCGTGATCAACGTCGAAGAAGGTGCTGAAGCCAATATTCAAGACGGCGATAAGTACCCTGAGCCTGTCGATGAAATGGGCATTGCTTTAAAGCACTCAATCCGTAGTTTGATTAACGAATCTAACTATCAGTATGGTTTGAATCGTGGTGCACCAAGAGTGCTTCGCTTGTTAGATCAGTATCAGATCACAGCGACCTTTACGGCGTGCGCCTTAGCACTTGAGCGTGCGCCTGCGCTGACGCGTCAAATCGTGGCGCTTGGCCACGAAATCACATCCCACGGCTATCGTTGGGCACATCAATTCAACATGACCGAAGATGAAGAGCGCGCCTATATTGTGAAAGCACGCGATTCGATTGCGGCCTCGACCGGGCAAGTTCCGGCGGGCTGGTTGTCACGCTATCTGACGACAATGAATACGCGACGTCTGTTGATTGAAGAGGGTTTCATGTATCACATGGATGATCTGAGCGATGATCAGCCCTTCTGGGATCATGAGCAAGGCCGCCCGATTGTGGTGATGCCTTACCAGATGGACAACAACGATATGAAGATGTGGGCCGAGCCCTCATACACACCTGATCAATGGTTGAAATACGCCATCGATAATCTAGACTGGGCCTTGGGTGAAGGCCGGCACTCGGTGAATATGATGTCACTGGGTGTGCATCTGCGCATTATTGGTCGCCCCGGTAGAATCTGGGCACTTGAAAAGTTTTTAGCGTACGCCAAAAAGCGCAGCCAAGAGCCGCATGGCCCTTGGATTACAACGCGCAAGGCGATCGCTGAACACTTCGCCAAGCACGTGCCCTTTAGTCTTTGACGCCTTCGCGGTCAACGTAGAACCCGTTTTCTGGTGGGTAGTTGGCCGCGAGCCACTCAGGCCCGCCCTGTGCCACCCATACTGACGCTGCCAGGCGTGCAACGGCAACCAATGCTTGTAGGTCTTAGTCGCGCATCGTGTTGCGGGCCTGTGCGGCCACAATAAGTTGACCGATAAACTGCCCTTGCCAGATTAACGGCGCAAACACCGTTGAACCCATCCGAGAAGATTTCAGATACTGTCGAAACGTGCCATGTTCGTCGGTATTTTTGAGGATTTTTTTGGCTTTAGAGGCATAGACTTGACCCGGGTGGCCACCATCAATGGGGATGCACAGGCGTTCTTGTTCGGGTGGAAAACCAACGTTGCCACAGATCATGTGATAGCGCCGATCAGGGGTAACAAAGAAGGCACCCGCGACAAAATACTGATGTTCGCCCGCTAGCAAGGCGCCAGGCTTTAGATGCGCCGTTCGATCACCAAGCGTATCAAAACAGCCTTGCATTAGCTCACGCATCGCCAAGGTGGGGCCTTGCGCATCCAGGGCAGCCTGACCACGATCTTCAAGCATACTGAACACTTGATCCGTAAAAGTTTGAGTGGCGGTCATACGAGTTCCTTTAGCGGCGATCGATGAGACGAATGGGTTTTTGACGGGCCTCAACGCCGGTGAGTAAAGCCAACGCAGTTGGGACCACTAGGTCAATATTGACTTCGACGCCTAGTTTTCTTTTTAACAGTTCACGGAAATGCGCGGTTAGTGCTTCGGTGGCGGTCTCAGAGGTTTCGATACTCACAAGAAGGTCTTCTCGGCCCGAGCCATCGCGCGTCAAGGTGCAAAGGTATTCGCCACTGAAACCGGGTGAGCCAGCCAAAATCGACGAAAGCGCCTGCGGAAACACGTTAATGCCCCTGAGTTTGACCATGTTGTCGCTTCGGCCTAAAAAGCCCTCGATGCGACGAAAGGGCAGCTTCAGCTTTGAGGGTCCAGGCAAGAAACGCGTGACATCGTGCGTGTTGAAACGAATAATTGGAAAAATATCATCCGTAAATAAACAAGTGGCAATTAAATCGCCCGGCGCCTCTGGCGCAACAGGCTTACCGGTCTCGACGTCGCAAATCTCGATCCAGTGCGCGTCTTCCATCACATGCAGGCCATCGTGATCTGAGCCCTCTGCGGCAATGAGTCCGGTGTCGCCAACGCCGTACCAGTCGAATAGTTCGACGCCACCCCAGGCTGCCGATAAAGCATCACGCGCATCTTTTGAAAGATGTCCGCAGATCATTCGCAAAGGAATATCTCGACCCGGGACAAGGCCTTGTTCATGCGCGACTTCGGCAAGGCGCTTGATGTAATCCGCAAAACCAACAATCACGGTTGCACCAAAGTCGCGCATACACTCGACCTGTTTAATCGATGAAGTCTCGATTCCGGTGCCTGCTGATACAAATAATGCCTCAGTAAAGTGCAGTACTGCTTCACGAATGTAATGACCACCATTTACAAGGCCATGTCCATACACAGAATGCACGACATCGCTTGCACACATCCCCGCCATTAAATAAGCCCGCGCGAGCATAAGATTTTGTACTTCACGCGTGCGCGGACTATAGAGCAGTGGCTGGGGTCGACCGGTGGTACCACTGGTTGATTGCAATACCATCGGAATGATCTTGCCATCGACCGGAATATCTCGGCCATGATGATCGCCGAACGGAGGCTTTCGCTCGACCGAGACCATGATTTCGTGCTTGCCAAAACTGGGCAATTTATAAAGATCATCGAGCGACTGGATGTCAGGTATGGAAATGCCTGCTTCACCCCATAGCCGCTGGTAAAAAGGAATTTGCCAGGCGCGCTTGAGTTGTTTGGCAAAAAGCGCTTCTTGCCAGACGCGCAAGCTTGCAGGGCTCATCCCGACAAACTTGTTTAAAAAGCTTATGCCAACCGGAAACTCGCCTCTAAGCGACTCAATGTTGATTGCGTCAAAATAAGAAAGCGTGTTTGGCATACAGGTCACCTTGAAATAATGCGTTGACTTTAACCGACTGCGAGCCTGTGCCACGCTCAGACAATTATTTTGAAGCGACATCTTTACTATCAGTGATTACCCCTATATTATCCAGTGAGAATATCAGTAACAAGCGCATACAAAGGTCTGAGTGCGTGTACATTAGATGCTGCTTAAAGGCTTGTATATCGGTTAAAATTTTATTCATTGGAGCTCACTATGTCGTTCTTGTCGAAAAAATCAAATCCTCATGCGATTAGTCGTCGTCGCTTTACCCAAGCCGCCGCCTTAGGCGCGGGCTCTGTATTGTTTGCACCAGCGCTCTTGCGTGCGCAAGGTACAGGCGTGATTAAGATCACGAACGTACAAGGCATTACAGGGCCTTCAGCGGCCTTCGGCATTCGCGTGCGCGATGGGTCCTTGCTTGCCCTGGACGATATCAACAAGCTTGGCTTCAAAGATGCAAGCGGTAAGTCTTATAAATTTGAAATGAGCACTGCAGATATGGCTAATGATCCGCGTCAAGCGGTGACGTTGTTCAGGCAGGCTGCGGGTGATGCCTCGGTGACTGCCGTGATCGGCCCGTCAAACTCAGTCGGTTTTATTGCAATGGTGCCGGTTGCAGCACAACTCAAAATGCCAATGGTTGGTGGCGGCTCAGGTGCGCCAGTCAAAGAATGGTCGACGTATGCGTGTCGGGTGAACCCAGTCTCGGCCACAGCCGTACCGGTGGTGCTTAAAAAAGTGGTCGCTAAGCACGGCCTCAAGCGTATCGCTGTGATCTACGATCAAACACAAGATGCGCAGGTGGGCGACGCTGAGATTGTAAAAACAATGGCGGCCTCGCTTGGCTACACCGTGGTTGCCTTTGAGGCCTTCAGAACCGGAGATCAAGATTTCTCAGCGCAGCTGTCAAAAATTCGCAGTACCAAGCCTGATGGAATTTATATTGCAGCGACAACGGGTGATGGCGTAAAAGTGGCATCGCAAGTTGTCGAGGCAAATATCAAATTACCAATGATGACTGGTTTTGGCTCTTTTCAAGACCCCGTCTATTGGGACGGCACCAAGGGTGACATCAAAGGCGGTTACACCTTTTTGGCGCAAGACTTACAAGCGCCTACCCCACAGCTCAAGAGCTTTCTTGATCGCTACAAGGCACGCTTTACACAATATGAAGCCACTTCATTTTCGACCTATGGCTACGATGCGGTGTATACGTTGTACGAAGCCATCAAAAAGGCAGGTAGCCTTGAGCGTGACAAAATTGCAGCTGCGTTGGCGTCATTAAAAATCGTAACACCACTGGGCACTAACGTGACCTTTAATAATCCACCTGATGGCAACAACAACAGCCCGTCTGTCGTAGTCATTCAGGTCAATGGGCGTGGCACTTACGACGTCGTTGCATAACATGGGGTCATCGATCTTAGGAGTTGAACACCTTACTCGCAGGTTCGGTGGCCTTGTCGCGGTCAATGACATCAGCTTCGATGTTCAAAAAGGTCAAGTGTTGTCGATTGTCGGCCCCAATGGGGCCGGCAAGACCACGCTGTTTAATTTGATTACCGGCATTGATCGGGCCGATGCTGGCTCGGTCATGTTCGATGGCCAAAATGTGACAGGCTTTGCACCACAACGTTTGGCACAGATGGGAATTGGTCGTACGTTTCAAAATATCCGCTTGTTCAAAAACTTGAATGCACTTGAAAACGTGATGATTGGTCGCGTAGCACGTACGCGTTCTGGCTTGTTCGACGCGCTAACCTGTTCAGCGCTCGATCGACGCGAGCGCACTGAGATGATTGAGCAGGCAGAGGCGCTGTTAGATTGGGTTGGGGTGGGTGCGAATCGGTTTCGTATGCCCTCTGAACTTCCTTACGGTGATCAACGACGTGTAGAGATTGCACGTGCTTTGGCACTTGAGCCCAAGCTCTTAATTTTGGATGAACCGACTGCGGGGATGGTTGCCCGCGAGGCTCAAGAGGTGATCAAGCTGATTGGCCGTTTGCGTGACGCAGGCGTCACCTTGATGCTGATCGAACACAATATGAATGTGGTGATGTCAGCTTCGGATCGAGTCGTCGTGATTAGTTTTGGGCAAAAAATTGCAGAAGGTACGCCTGCAGAAATACGGGCTGACGAACGCGTCATCGAGGCCTATCTGGGTGTTGATGAAGACGAGCCTACGGCAGCGACGGCATCATGAGTACACCCTTGTTAAGTATTAAAGACCTTGCGGTCTCTTATGGGGCTGTGCCTGCGGTCAATGGTGTGTCACTCGAGATCTTTCCGGGCGAAGTGCGTGTGATTTTAGGGGCAAACGGCGCAGGTAAAACGACGATTATCAAAGCGATTCTGGGTTTGCAAAAGGCGCGCCAAGGAAGCATCACCTTTAATGGTGATGTCGATTTACTAAAACTTAAACCTCATCAGATTCATGAACTGGGTATTGCCTGGGTGCCTGAGGCACGGCAGCTCTGGAACACCCTCTCTGTGCTCGACAATCTCAAGCTTGGTGGTTGGTGCGTCAATGACAAGAGTTTAGTTGACCAGCGAATTCAAGAGATGTTTGAACGGTTTCCGCGCTTAGCCGAACGCCGAGATCAGGTGTCAGGATCGTTATCGGGTGGTGAGCAGCAAATGGTTGCCATTGCGCGTGCGTTGATCTCTGCGCCAAAACTGATTTTGATGGATGAGCCGTCCTTAGGACTAGCACCTTTGGTTGTGCGGGATGTTTTCTTACTTGCTCGCGAGATCAACAAGATGGGGATCTCGGTCTTGATGGTTGAACAAAATGCGCGTGCGGCGCTAAAGGTTGCGAATTGGGCCTATTTGCTTGAAACGGGCCAGATCATTGAAAGTGGTCTCGCTGCTGAGATTGCAGGCAAAGATTCTGTAAAAGAAGTGTTCTTAGGTGGACACGCTTGAACGACATAGATTGTTGATCCGGAGAAATCGTGGACTTGTTTTTGCAGCAATTGGCTAATGGCCTGATCATTGGAAGCACCTACGCAGTGGTGGCGCTGGGGTTTGCGCTCGCGTTTACCGTGCTTCGTGTGATTAACTTCGCACACCCAGAAATTTTCATGGTGGGCATGTTTGCGGGCTTGGTGGCCGGCGCTCAGTTTCCTGCGGGCGGTTTTATTGGTGCTGTGCTGCTGGGTGCAATCGGTGCTGCGATCGTTGGGTTTGTCCTTGAGCGCACCGTGATTC
>CAMCZQ010000159.1 GCA_945887835.1 Bordetella parapertussis
AAGTTAAATATAAATATCTGGACCTCATAATACACACTTAGTCATTATTATGTATTTGCAAGAACGATCATGCAAAAGAAGGTGGAAAGGCACAGGGTAAAAAAAACGGCCCACATCGCTGTGAACCGCTTCAATACTTGTGCCCCCCCGTGAGTCGAACACGGCACCAACGGATGATGAGAGCAGACATCCAAAGAAAACCGCTAGGATTTCAAGAGCTTACGTCTCCTAAATATCGGTGTGTGAGCTTTTGTGTGACGGGATTTAAGAGCGGTCAGCTCATACAATTAGCCACCCGAAGCTAACCGGTGGCCAGGAAATTGGTAGCGATACAGTCTGCCCAGCAACCGCTGCGCCCACCAAGAGGCACAAAGCGGTTAGTGCGCCGAGACGTCCACTACGTAAAAGAGTTTATTCCTGCGAGGCTCGAACACTCGCGCCGCGAAGATTGGTCTCAATTTTTGAGAAGATCAACAACAATGCAAGTGACATAAAGACACCGAAAGCAATCAGCGCGCCCCACAACATCTGCACGCCTTCCATTTTCTTAGCCATCACCCGTGAGTCCTCGGCATTTTCCTGGCTCATGATGCGGTTTTGTTCTTCTTTGTTAAATTGCACGACTGCAGCAACTGCATCATCCCATTCTTCCAAGTGCCAGTTCAGTGCACCACTAAAGACTCCACCACGACCCTGTTTGTCGACGCAAATTTTGATAACCCGAGGATTGGCGAGTACAGTGCGAATAAAGTTGTCCTGTGACTCTGCAAAGTTAGGTCCGTATTTACGAAACCAGTTACGAAAGGAATTTCTAGGAAAGTCAGACGACATAAAACCGTCTTGTTCGATTTTGGTTGGGACATTACAAGCTTTTTGGTAGGCGTCGTAATAGCTCCACGCTTTTGCCAGATGACTCGCTGCGAGCTCATCCATTGGATTGGCTCGCGGTGCTTCTGGTGGGGGAGCTGCTGGTCTTGAGGCGGGAGGTTGATCGCGTTGTTCAAGCGCCTTGATAAACGCCTCTACATCCACTTTGGGCTCGGGAGCCTTTTGTGCCGGCGCCACGGGTTGTGGTTTTGCGGTGAAGTCAATGATACCCTTGATGACAGTCACGATGGCTGCGAGCAAAGCAAGCGTCAGAATTGCCAACAAAACAATTTTGAATAGCTTTAAATACGTTTCTTCAATTTTGACTAAAGTGCTCATTTGATTTTCCTCGGGTTACATATTTAAAATTTGTTGATTGGTTTCTCGCTGTTTGCGCAGCTTTTCTTGGCGTTCTTTTTCAGCCTTTTCCGCTCGTGCTTTATCAATGGCGGCGAGACTACTTTTTGCCAATGAGTTGCCCTGATCCGCCGCAAGCTTGAACCACTTGATCGCCTCCCCTTCATCCGCAGTCACACCAAGGCCAAATTGGTAGAGCTGACCCAAGTTTGACTGCGCAGACGCAAAGGCTTGATCTGCTGAAAGCTTGAACCACTTATAGGCTTGTGCATAGTCGCGCTCGACGCCCTCGCCAATCTTGTATTGGTCACCGAGTTTGTTTTGAGCGAATCGGTTGCCCTGAGCCGCGGCTAGCCGAAACCATTCGATGGCGCGATTGATATCTTTTTCACCCCCTTGGCCTGAAAGATGTAAGAGTCCGAGTCCGACCTGACCTTCTGTTTCACCTTTCTCAGCAAGTTCTTTGAAGGCCGCTGCTGCAGTTTTATAGTCGTTTCGCTTCACGGCTTGTTGAGCTTCAACCAAGGTGTACGGTTCAGTACGTATTGGGGCAGGAGGCTCTGGTGCGCGGACTGGTGCGGATGCGACGGGCGGCGGAGGCTCTGGAGTTACTGGAGTTACTGGAGTTACTGGAGTTACTGGAGTTACTGGAGTCGCTGGAATCACTGGAGTCACTGCAGCAACCGGCATCTGCACCCTATCCATCGTCCAGGTCACGTTCTTCTCGCCCTGAAAGTAAAGCCGACCGTCTGATCTAAGCGTTGCCGTCACACGATAAAACTTTCCGTCGCGATAAATTTGCCTTCCGACGTATTCACCAGGCGCCATATAAGCCAGCTCGATAATACGGTCGCCAGGCGAAAAGCTAGGGCTATTGCTTTGTGTCGCTTGCCCTACGCCATTTTTGAGTTCGTAACCATATTGCCATTGCCCGCTATACCAAACGCCATCGATCGCGCTAATTCCTTGGGCAACGCTTGTTTGTGAACCCGACCCTCGCGTTGCGGCCAGTATTTGTTGGAGTTGCTTGAGGTTGGCTATACCGTCTGGAAATTGCTGCGCGGCTGAGCGGGAGAAATAGGTTTCAGCGAGCGCTAAGTTGCGCGTGACTCCTTTGGCATCTCGATGCAACTCCCCAAGATTGTTCAACGCCCCGGGGTTGTTGAATTTAATGCCCTCTTGATAACTCGCGATGGCGTCAGCCAGCCTATTATCTTTTTCTAGTGCCCGCCCAAGCTGAAACCATAATTGACCATTTTGAGGTTCAGCGCGCACTGCATTTATACAGGCTGGTACCGCTTGCTGAGCATTGAGACGGTCATACGAAATACCTGCAGCCTTTCGGTTGGGGTCGGAAGGCAAGGCCGCCAAAGCGTGACAATTGTTAACCTGTGCATACGCGCCTGCCATGAGGCCGAGTAGCAAAGTGTTAAATACCGCGATGACTACAAGTAGGCGGAAAATAGAATACTGCATTGTGGCTCCTGATATCTGATCTCTGTGCCAATTTTGGGATGATAATCTATTTGACATCAATCAGTTCGTAACGCGTTCATGCGCTCGAGGGGCGGTGCACCGAAACGAGTCTGGCAAACCACTCAAAACGAAAAACGCTCGATTTGGGTCAATGCCGCTCTTAAGAAGGAATCCAAGCCGCACTGGATCGCTACTAATTTCCTGCCAAGTATATGGTGCTTTAGACAGGCTATGTCCTTGACCTAGAGCCCGTTTTGCGGAGCAAACCCACAACTGCGGAGCAAATAAAAACGGCCCACATCGCTGTGAACCGCTTTAATACTGGTGCCCCCCCCGTGAGTCGAACACGGCACCAACGGATTATGAGTCCGCTGCTCTAACCAAGCATGAGCTAGGGGGGCTAACTTTTAGGCTTTACTGGCCTTCTAGAAAACTCTTTAACTTATCTGCACGACTAGGGTGGCGCAACTTGCGTAGCGCTTTAGCCTCTATTTGTCGTATGCGCTCGCGCGTAACGTCAAACTGCTTGCCCACTTCTTCAAGTGTTTGATCAGTGTTCATCTCGATACCAAAACGCATACGCAGCACTTTAGCTTCGCGTGGTGTTAACGAGTCAAGCACTTCTTTCACGACATCGCGCATCGAGCCATGTAACGCCGCTTCGGCCGGAGCCAAGGTAGCATTATCTTCGATAAAGTCGCCCAAGTGTGAGTCATCGTCATCACCGATTGGGGTTTCCATCGAGATTGGTTCTTTGGCAATTTTCAAGATCTTGCGAATCTTGTCTTCGGGCATATCCATCTTTGAAGCCAGTGTTGCAGGATCAGGCTCGGCACCAGTCTCTTGCAAAATCTGACGACTGATACGATTCATTTTATTGATCGTTTCAATCATGTGCACAGGGATACGAATCGTGCGGGCCTGATCGGCGATTGAACGCGTAATCGCCTGACGAATCCACCACGTGGCGTAGGTTGAAAACTTATAGCCACGACGATATTCAAACTTATCCACCGCTTTCATCAAACCGATGTTGCCCTCTTGGATCAGATCCAAGAATTGCAAGCCACGGTTGGTGTATTTTTTAGCGATTGAGATCACCAAGCGCAAGTTGGCTTCGGTCATTTCGCGTTTGGCTTTACGGGCCTTGGCTTCGCCGGTGGCCATCTTTTTGTTGACGTCTTTTAAATCTTTAAGTGGCAGTACAACGCGCACTTGCAGATCAATTAATTTTTGCTGCAACTCTTGCACAGCGGGTACGTGACGCGTAAGCGTCACTGCATAATCTGCACCACTCGCGACTTCGCCCAACACCCATTCAAGGTTGGTTTCGTTACCCGGAAACACCTTGATAAAGTGTGCGCGCGGCATACCGGCACGTTCAACGCAGGTGTGTAAAACAGCGCGCTCAATTTTGCGCACCTCTTCAACCTGTTGACGCAAGGTATCAGCTAAACGCTCTACCATTTTGGCGGTAAAGCGGATACCCATGAGCTCGTTTTGAATGAGCTCTTGAGCCGCCAAATAGGGCTTAGACCGGTAGCCATCTTTTTCGTAGGCCGACCGCATTTTAGTAAATTGCGCGCCCACAATATCAAACTTTGCCATCCCTTTGACGCGCAGATCTTCAACTTGCTTGCTGCTCATACCGCCCGCAGGGCCGTCTTCTTCGGTGTCGTCGGCGACACCAGCACCTGCGTATTCGGCACCGTCGTCATCCACCAAGCCATCAATGACTTCATCGATTTGCGCTTGCGCATCGCGCACACGCTGCACGTGATTCAAGATTTCGTTGATGGTGGTTGGACATGCTGAAATCGCTTTCACCATGTCTTTTAAACCCCCCTCAATACGCTTGGCGATTTCGATTTCGCCTTCGCGGGTCAAGAGTTCAACCGTACCCATTTCGCGCATATACATGCGCACCGGGTCGGTGGTGCGCCCAAAGTCTGAATCGACTGTGGTGAGCGCAGCTTCGGCCTCATCTTCAACGTCATCATCTGACGTGGGAACGGGCGCGTTCTCACCAATGATCATCGATTCAATATCAGGGGCTTGGTCGTAGACCGCAATCCCCATATCGCTAAAGGTGCTGATGATGCCGTCGATCGCCTCGGCGTCAACCAAGTCATCGGGTAGATGGTCGTTGATTTCGCCGTAGGTCAGATAGCCACGATCTTTACCGAGCTTAATGAGCAGCTTGAGGCGATTGCGGCGCGCTTCGTATTCTTCGGGCGTGACAGGACCACGCGCCATCAGATCTTTGCCCTCGCCTTTTGCGCGCTTACCGCGCTTCACCGGCTTGAGTTCAGGTACCACCTCGACTTCGTGTTCACCATCGCCCGAGTCAAAGTCATTATCGCTGTTGCCGTTTGGGTTTTTTGACGGACGCCCAGGTCGACGGCCCGTGCCACCCGGTGGACGTCCTGCCGCCTTTTTAGGAGGACCCTCGCCATCATCAACCGGCGGAGGTGGTTTAGAGACGTCAACTTTACCCGGTGCTTTTGACGAAATCGGCGCAGCCGGCGGGGCTTTAACCGGCATCGGCTTTGCGGCAGCCGCTGCGGCTGCTGCATTTTTTGCCACAGGCTTGGCGGCGTTTTTTGCTGCAGACTCTTTGGCAGGTGCTGCTTTAACAGCAGGGGCTTTGACTTCAGGTTTTGCGGCAGACTTGCCAACGGGTTTAACGGGGGCTGCCGGGGTAGGCACTTTCGATTTGCTTGGTGACGCCGACTTCATTGATTCCTTGACTGATTGAACTGCAGTTTTTGCTGCGGATTTTGAAACTGACTTAGGTGTAGCAGGCCGACTTGCGCCCGGCGAGGCCTTGGCAGGTTGTTTGACGGCTGACTTTGGGAGCGCCGATACGGTTTTGGCAACGGGCTTACCGCTCGCCTTAGGGATAACTTTAGGAGCCGCTTTAGGGGCAGCTTTAGGGGCAGCTTTAGGGGCAGCTTTAGCCACGGGTTTGACACTTGACTTCGCTGGAGCGGATACTTTTTTAGGACTCGACTTGGCCGTCGGTTTAACAGCCGTTTTTGATTTGGGCGATGCGGCTGCCATGATTTTTTTCGTGCCGACGGATCGAGTCATGTGTCTGTGCTCTTTTTTGTGTGGAATGTGTGCCTGAAGGCACGCTCTTGCCCAATAAAAAAAACAAGCGTTTGGGCTGCGTCAATCTGTATTTTAACCAGTTCAGCGTGCCTTACTGGTCTCAATGACCCTAATTAGACGAGTGATGCGAGCAGAAAGTTCCCGATAAGTTTGCTGAGATTGCAAATTATTTAATCCCTCGGCAATAAGCACACCTTGCTCACTTTTTAAGCTCTCAAGCTCGATTCGACGCAGAGCGTCTTCCCATTCAGCCTGAGGATTTGGCAAGGATTCCTGAGCCATTAGATCTGCTGCAACCGACGCCATCAGCACCCCAAGATCAGCGCCGGGATCCGCAGCCTGAATCAGCGCACCAACATGCCGAGCACCACTGGCCTGTGCCAGCACAATCAATTCTCTGACCATTTCAAGGTGAGGCCCACGCTCAAGAAGCTCAAGTTGCTGCTCACCCATCACATCCACTAGCTCGGGGTGCGTTAACAGCAGCCGCAGCAAGCGCTTTGCCATTGGCGCAACGGCACGCCGGTCCAGACGCTCAGCGGGTCTTCGAACCCCGCTGCGCGCACTTGGATAGTTTGGTCTGAACGACTCAGGCCGTTCATCCTCAAGATAACGAGACGCCTCCTCACCTTTTCCCACAAATCCCACAGCTGCACGCTCAGCAGCAGACCGACCCGCAGACAACACGCGGTCAGCACCAGCCCCCTGCCCCACGGCCGGCAACCCAGCAAGCACCGGCGCGGTGTCTTTTTCAAGCAAGACGCTGAGCTCTTCGGGGGTCAATTGCACCAAACGCGCAAATTCGTTTTGTAACTGTACCTTCAACGTAATCGCAGGAATCAGCGCCAACAAAGGACGAGCCTCGTGCACCAAGGCCGAGCGCCCTTCAACCTCTTTTAGCGCATGGCGCGAGGCCAGCTCGTTTAAGAAAAAAGTCGACAACGCATCAGACTCAGCTAAGCAAGCCCGAAATGCTTCTTCACCAAATTGTCGGATATAACTATCAGGATCATGCTCGGATGGTAAAAATAAAAACCGGATGGAAATATCATCGCGCAGCAATGGAAGGCAGGATTGCAAGGCGCGCCAGGCTGCCCTTCGTCCCGCGCCATCACCATCAAAACTAAAAATCACCTTGTCACTCGCGCGCAAGAGCTTCTGGATATGCGTGGGCGTCGTGGCCGTTCCAAGCGTCGCGACAGCATTGCGCACCCCGAGTTGAGCTAACCCGACCACATCCATATAACCTTCAACTACGATCACGCAAGCTTCAGAGCGAATCGCTGTGCGCGCCTCGAATAGGCCATAAAGCTCGTTACCCTTTGAAAAAACCGGGGTTTCTGGCGAGTTTAAATACTTAGGCTCACCTTTGCCGATGATACGACCACCAAACCCCACAATCTCGCCTTTGACGTTTCGAATCGGAAACATCACGCGTTCGCGAAACCGATCGTAGCGCCTACCGTCTTCGGCCTCAATGACCAAACCCGACTCAACCAAAATCGCCTCGTCGTAACGAGAAAATACTTTAGCTAGACCTTGACGATCAGAGCCAGCCCAGCCGAGCCCAAACTCTTTCGCAATTTCGCCAGTCAGACCGCGCTGCTTTAAATAACGAATCGCTGCCGCAGTTTCACGCAATTGCGCCAGATAGTGACCTTGCGCCACTTCCAAAACCTTGGTGTGCTGCGACACTTCGTCGCGACGTCGCGCTGTCGCTGCTTTTTGGCCTGGCGAACGATTTTCTTCGGGTACGGTCATTCCGACGGCGCTGGCCAAAGACCTAACTGCCTCAGGAAAACTCGCCCCAGTGTGTTCGATTAAAAAAGTAATCGCGCTACCATGGGCACCACATCCAAAGCAGTGATAAAACTGTTTGGTTGGACTAACGGTAAAGGAGGGGGATTTTTCGTTATGGAAGGGACACAACCCAAGCAGGTTGATGCCCCCTTTCTTTAACTGCACGTAGCGCCCAACGACATCTGCCACGTCGACACGGGTAAGAAGATCCTGAATAAACGAATCTGGGATCAACGCTTAGACCATACGTAAGCAGCGCATCAGACGATGCGCCACTGGTTAAAACATGCGCGGTGGCAATTGCTGGCTACGGATGCGCTTGTAATGACGCTTAACGGCAGCAGCCTGCTTGCGCTTGCGCTCGGCAGTCGGTTTTTCATAGAATTCGCG
>CAMCZQ010000160.1 GCA_945887835.1 Bordetella parapertussis
GGTGAGGTCATTGGTTTGGTGGGTGAGTCCGGCTGTGGCAAATCCACCTTGGGCCGCGTGATCGCGGGCCTGCACAAAGCGACCGAAGGCGAGGTGTTATTTGAGGGTCAACCGCTGAATTATGCGCCAGGCGCGCGTCCTGCGATTCAGATGATTTTTCAAGACCCCTTCGCCTCGCTCAATCCACGCAAGCGCGTGGGCGATGCCATTGTCGAAGCACCCATCGCACATGGCTTGATTGCTGCGAGTCAAGCGAAAGAGCAGGCCGCACAACTGCTTGAGCAAGTCGGTCTTGATGCGTCTTATGTCAGACGCTTTCCGCATCAGTTTTCGGGCGGACAACGCGCACGGATTGGCATTGCGCGCGCGTTGGCAGTCCAGCCCACGCTGTTGGTTTGCGACGAGGCGGTCGCTGCGCTGGATGTTTCGATTCAGGCGCAGGTTCTGAACCTGTTTATGGATTTGCGCGAACGTTTGTCGCTGACCTATCTATTTATTAGCCATGATCTGGGCGTCGTGCGTCATATCGCTGATCGCGTTGTGGTGATGTATCTTGGGCGTGTGGTTGAGATCGGTCAAACCACCGAGCTGCACGAGCATCCGAATCATCCGTATACACAGGCTTTGCTGGCTGAGGTTCCGAGGCTTGATCGTCGGAACATCGATTACACCCCAATCAAAGGTGAAATCCCGTCTCCGTTGTCACCACCAACCGGTTGTCATTTTCATCCGCGCTGCCCTCATTCAAAGCCCGTATGCGTTGAACAAGCCCCGCTTCTGCGCGAGCTCTCAAACGGGCATTGGTCAGCGTGCCATTTAAACTCTTAAAAATTTTTAGGTCGTTCTTATGTCTATAACCTCGCCTTCGCACACTTACCGCATCGAATTGACTCCGCCCGACATCACAAGTTATCAGGCGGGCAATACGGGTACGCCTTATGTCACCACATTTGATTCGGGTAAGCCCGGTCCGCACGTGATGGTGCAAGCCTTGACGCACGGCAACGAGTTATGCGGCGCGATTGCGCTTGATTATTTGTTTCGTGAAGGCGTGCGCCCAGTTGCTGGATGCCTCACCTTCGCCTTTGCAAACATTGAGGCGTTTGCCAGTTGGGATACCAGCGATCCCAACCGCAGTCGCTATGTAGATGAGGATTACAACCGAGTTTGGTCAGACGATACCCTTAAAGGCGCCAGAAACTCGACAGAGTTGCGTCGTGCCAGAGAATTGGTGAAGTTTGTCGATGCGGCTGATTTTTTACTAGATATTCATTCTATGCATGATCCTTGCGCCCCCATTATGGTGTGCGGAGCCACAGGCGAGGGCGGCGAAAAAAGTGCGGCCTTTGCACGCAAGATGCAAGTGCCGCAGAATTTGTTAATCGATACAGGCCACCCCGCCGGGCTTCGCATGATCGAGAGAGGGCCTTTCAGAGATCCACGCGCGCCCCAAACGGCGATATTGATCGAGTGCGGCCAGCACTGGGAGCGCTCAAGCGTTGACGTGGCGATTGACACGGCGTTGCGGTTTTTACAAACAACCGGGGTTGTTGAGTCTAGCTTTGTTAAGCCGCGCCTAAGAATTCAACCCACTGCTGCTCAGACGACCATCAATGTCACACACGCGGTCGTCGCAAAAAGTTTGTCGTTTAGATTTGCCGGTACCGTGACGGGTTTGCAAGTGATTGCTAAGGCGGGCGATCCAATCGCTTATGACGGCGATGAAGTGATCGTCGCGCCTTACGATAATACGGTCTTGGTGATGCCCTCGATGGCGCATTTAAAGGTTGGCACAACAATGGTCAGGCTTGGGCGCGCAACGCTGGGCTAAGTGAGCCTAGTCAATCGTCACTCCAGCCTGCTTTGCCACTTGCCCCCATTTGACAACTTCTTGGTGAACATACGCCTTAAATTGTTCGGGGGTGCTTCCCACAGGGACAGCTGAGATCGTTTTAAACTTTTCTGCAATCTCATCTGATTTCAGAATCGCGATGGTCGCTTGTGCAAGCTTTGCGATGATGTCTGGTGGGGTGCCGGCCGGTGCAAACAAGCCATTCCATGAATCGGCTTCAAAATCAGGCATGCCAGATTCAATCATCGTAGGAATGTCGGGTAATTGTGCCAATCGTTGACGGCCTGCGACGGCAATCGCTCTGACCCTGCCATTTAAGATGGTTGGCATCACACCGCTTGCTGTCTTAAAGCCCATGGCGACATTGCCCCCCATCACGTCGGTGAGTGCAGGGACCGCGCCTTTATAGGGGATGTGCAGCATGTCTAAGTTAGCTCTCATCTTCAGCAGCTCTCCTGCGTGGTGTTGCAAGCCACCCGCACCCGAAGAGGCATAGCTCAGCTTGCCCAAGTTGGCCTGCACATAGGCAATCAGTTCGGCTAAATTTTTGACTGGAATATCGTTGTTGACGACTAGGATGCTAGGTGACGACATAATCTGCGTGATGTGAATAAAATCTCGCTCGGTGTCATATCCCAAGTTTTTGTATAACGCCATGTTGGTCGTGTTGGCGATTGTTCCTAACAACAGGGTGTAGCCATCAGGCTTGGCGCGTGCGACAAACTCAGAACCAATGTTCGAGCCACCACCGGGTTTGTTTTCGACGATGATGGGCTGCCCCAACTCTTTTTCAAGACGGACAGCAACTAGTCGCGCGAAGATATCGGTCGGGCCACCCGCGGCAAAGCTGACGATTAAGCGAATCGGTCGCTCTGGATAGCTCGTTTGAGCCCAGGAGGTGTTTGTGCTGAGAGCGATAAAAATAAGAATAACAAGGGACAACAGACGAGGCACATTGGCTACGTTCGAGCGAGGTGAGGGTGCGCGCATGCTTTGTCTCTCTTGATATTGGCTAAGTATAGGTTGTTGCTAAATATAATGTCTGAGGTAACATAAGCCCATCGAAAATAACAAAGGGGTCAGCAACCATGGGTCACACAATCGAACAATTTTCTAGTCAATGCCACGATTTTCTTAAAAATAATCCTGGTCCTGCTGGGCGTCAAAAAGTCGCTGAGGCGTTAAAAGGCGTCTTACTAGATGAGGCTTTTATTGCAAAGCATCTGAGCCCGACCACTGGAGAACGTGAAATTATTTATGAAGATCCTGAACTAGGCTTTGTCATTGTGGCGCATCATTATTTAGGCCCAAAAAGTTCTGATCCGCACGACCATGCACATTCGTGGGCCATTTATGGCCAAGCGCGCGGTACCACCGAAATGCGCGATTATCAAAAAATTGAAGACGCCAGCGCTGACAAACCTGGCAAGGTAAAGGTCACCAAGTCTTACGCACTGACCCCGGGCATTGCGCATGTTTACAACGAAGGCGATCTACACGCACCAGAGCGCAAAGGCTCGACAAGTCTGATCCGCATTGAAGGGACAGATATGTCAAAGGTTAAGCGCTTTAAGTACGAGGTGGTGTAAGCCGCGCGACCTTATTGAGGCTCAAATCCAGCCTCTTTGATCACTTTTTGCAAAAAAGGCCTAGCTGACTTTAAGTAGTCTCGAAATTGCTCGGGCGTATCTGCAATTGCTATGTAGCCATTTGTATGAATATGTTTTTCATCAAAAACGGGATTTTTTACAATCTCACGTATGTCATTGGCGATTTGATTGACGATATTTTTGGGCGTTCCAGCCGGAGCAGCAAGCATAATTTTGAATGTTAAGCCGGCGTTCGCATAGCCTAGATCGCTTAAAGTCGGGACCTCTGGAAACATCCAATTTCGTTTATTTCCGTTCGTTGCCAAGGGAACCATTGTCTTAGCTTCGATCTGTTGTTTTGCGAGATGAGTTGGAAGCCAAGCACTATCAACACGCCGCCCAAGCATATCGCTCACAATGGGACCCATACCGTTATAGGGTATGTGATTCATCTTGTACCCACCCGTCATGCCACCCAAAATACGCATCCGAAATTCGGCTGGACTACCGACCGCCTCAGAGCCATAGGTGACTTGCCCCGGATTTTTCTGAGCTTTATCTAATAACTCTTTGAGAGTGGTAATTCCTAAGTCAGCGCGCACCACTAAAAAAGTCATGTAGCCTTCGGCCATGCGGGTGATTGGTTCGAAGTCCGTTTCAGGGTTGTAGTTCAGGTTCTTTTTTAAAAACGGATTGACCACAAATGCGGTGTCACTCGCCAATAAAATAGTGTAGCCATCGGGTTTGCTCTTTGCGACATAGGTGGCTCCTACCGCCTCTGAGGCGCCAGGTTTGTTCTCTAAGATGACGGGTTGCCCCCATTTTTTTTCTAAGTAACTTGCTAGAGACCGACCCATCAGATCGGAGATGCCTCCGGGCGTATAGGGAACTACAATTTTGACAGGCTTAATCGGATATTTTTCGACTGACTCATTTGCCAACACCGTATTTGTTAAACCTAGTGCAGTTAACAGTACGGACAGAGATGCAAGTATATTTTTTTTCATTGATGCTCTCCTTAGGTGAGGGTGGGTCATACATAGTAAGGGAATAGGTTACTTGCTTTTACCTAAAGTGTAGGGGCCAGAATTTGAAGGCGTTTATGCTGCAGTGCCGCATGCCGTACATGCTTTGCTTCGTGAAAATTTCTAGTCCTCTCATTGAGCGATGTTGGGGATCACTCAAAATCCGTTTAGACTATGTCTATACTCAAAACAGCTCAATCGGAGATACAGCAATGACTTCAGCAGCACCAGCCTCGCAATATGATGTTGTCGTAATTGGCGCGGGTTTCGCAGGGATGTACACACTACACCGCTTACGCGAACTCAAGCTTCGCGTCAAAGTGCTTGAGGCGGGCGAGGGCGTGGGTGGCACCTGGTACTGGAACCGCTACCCCGGTGCGCGTTGCGACGTTGAAAGCTTGGAGTATTCGTATTCGTTTTCAGATGAGCTGCAGCAAGAGTGGGAATGGCCAGAGCGCTTTGCCGTGCAGCCAGATATTTTAAAATACGCTAACCACGTGGCCGATCGGTTTGATTTGCGCCGCGATATTCAATTCAACACGCGCGTCAACTCTGCAACGTTTGATCGGCAGACCAACTGTTGGACAATTGGCACAACAACGGGCGAGATGCTCAGTGCCAACTTTTGCATCATGGCCTCAGGTAACTTGTCTTTACCCCGCGTGCCAGACTTTAAGGGCCTGAATAACTTCAAAGGTAAGTGGTATCACACCGGCCAATGGCCACATGAAAAAGTTGATTTCACGGGTAAACGCGTGGGTATCATCGGTACGGGTGCGTCGGGCATTCAAACGATTCCGGTGGTTGCCAAAGAGGCCAAACATTTGCATGTGTTTCAGCGTACGGCAAACTTTAGCGTGCCCTCTGTCAATCACAAACTAGCACCTGAGGTTGTTAAAAAGCATAAAGCTAATTACAAGCAAGCGCGTGCCGAGGCAAACAAAACGCCCTTCGGGATTTCTGGCTATCCCCCACCTAGCAAAAATGTGCTTGAAGATTCTGAAGCAGCCCGTGAGGTGATTTTTGAAAAAAAATGGAACACCGGCGGCAACATTAGCTTTTTGTACTCGTACAAAGATCTGCTAGTCAATAAAGACGCGAACGAAGCGGTTTCTGAGTTTGTACGCCGAAAAATTCGTACCATCGTTAAAGACGCTAAGGTTGCTGAGATCTTATGCCCCAATGATCACTACATCGGTACGAAGCGTTTGCCGCTAGATACTGATTATTTTGAAACGTTCAATCGCCCGAACGTCACGCTCGTTAATATTAAAAATGCTCCGATCGTTGAGATCACCGAGAAGGGCATCAAAACGACCGAAGGCGAGTACGAGTTTGATGCCATCATTTTTGCAACCGGCTTTGATGCGATGACTGGTGCGATTATGGATATCGATATCCAAGTCACTGACGGCGCCGAGTTACGCAAGAAATGGTCAGACGGCCCCAAGACCTATTTGGGTTTGATGACAGCAGGTTTCCCAAATATGTTGATCATCACAGGCCCGGGTAGCCCCTCGGTCAAAACCAATATGATTTCAGCAATTGAGCAACACGTGGATTGGATTTTTGATCTGCTTAAACACGTCAAAGACAAACAATACGCGCGGGTTGAGGCTGATTTGGATGCAGAAGAAAAGTGGGTCAAACACGTGAACGAGGTGGCCGATTCAACCTTGTATCCGTTGGCAGACTCTTGGTATGTCGGTGCCAACATCCCAGGCAAACCAAGAATCTTTATGCCTTACGTGGCTGGCTTAGATAAGTACCGCGTCATCTGCGATCAAGTCGCAGCCGAAGGCTACCGCGGCATGGTGCTAGCCCGCTAAGTCGTTTTTTCTGTTGGGTTTTTGCCAGCAATAAACGCGGTCACCATACCAACCAAAGTCGCCCCTCCGAGCACGGAGGCGGCGATTTCTTTATTTGGGCAGCTTCAGGGCATAATGCAGTCATCTTTTTCACCAAATAATCGTTAGCTAATTACTATGACCAGAATCGCTAAATTTGAATGGACCATTACAGGTTTGAAAATCAATCTTCCCCCTGAGGATGAGATTGATGATGATGAGGATTATGGCAAGATCAGCGACGCGTCTGAATTGTTGCTGGCAGCCAATGCTGCCTCAGGCCCGGCTGAGCGCAAGCGACTCAAGCAGGCTGCCTGGCAGGCTTTACAGCCGCTGCAGCTTGACGTCAACTATTTCACGGGTGGCTTATTCAAGAAGCAGGGCTTGTCGCTTGGGCGCAATACGGGCGTCGTTGAAGTCGCCCTGACAGAAGACAACACCGAATGGGCAATGGACGGCGATGAAAACGGCCTCACCTTGAGCGTGACGGTGCGTTTTGAGATGCCCGCAACCCGTGATTTGTCAGACCAAGTCTATCAAGATTGGCTTTCTGAGCATGGCTGGGAATGGATCGGCTTGGCTTTTGTAGGGGATCTGTACGAGGGTGACAATGGTACCGATATTGTTTTCTCGTGCGATTAGTAGAGGGCGAATAGGACATACCCGCCAAATTGTTTTTTCGTGCGATTAGTCTTGAACGACTAGCCATTGTTCGTTAGCATTGCAGGAAATACCTAAAAATAATCGAGACAACACCATGCACATCCCAACGATTGGCAAGTTTATCTTCACGCACGCGGCAGCATTGGCCTTAGTATTAGGCGCTTTCGCTGCACAGGCTCAGTCTTACCCAGAGCGCAGTATCAAACTGGTGATTCCTTTCCCACCCGCCGGCGTAACCGACATTGTGGCCCGTACCATGGCCGCCAAACTGACTGATGAGCTCGGTCAAACGGTTATCGCAGAAAATCGCGCCGGTGCCAGCGGAGCGATTGGCGCTGAGGTGGTCGCCCGCAGCCCCGCCGATGGGTACACCTGGGTCATGGGCAACATCAGCACCATGGCGATTAACCAGTGGACGATGGCCAAGCTTAATTACGATCCTTTAAAAAGCTTTGATCCAGTTGGTATGGTGGCGGTGCAACCTTTGTTGATCGTGGTCAATCCAGCCGTACCTGCAGCGACCTTGGCTGAACTGGTGGCCTACGCTAAGGCCAATCCAAGTAAATTAAATTACGGTACCGCGGGTACTTCCATTCACTTGGCCGTTGAGTTCTTTTCGGGACTTGCCGGCATCAAGATGAATCACATCCCGTACAAGGGCAGTGCGCCGGCGGTCACGGATTTATTGGGCGGGCAGATTCA
>CAMCZQ010000161.1 GCA_945887835.1 Bordetella parapertussis
CTTTTCTTAGGCGACTGGAAATATCTTGAGGTGGGTGAAACGTATCTGCCCGAACACGACGGGCTTGAAGGACTCACCATTGAAGCACTTGGTAAAAAATGGAGCACAGATCCACTTGACGCCTTTTTTGATTTGGCGATCAAAGAGGAGCTGCAAAGTCACTTTACAGGTAAGTTTTTTAACCATATTGACGCAGGCGTAGCTCCACTAATTAAGCATTCCTCTGCCGTGGTGACCTTGTCCGATGCGGGTGCGCATTTGATCTATATGTGTGATGCGGCGTTCGGTCTACACTTTTTGTCACATTGGGTACGCGAGACCGGACATTTTTCTTTAGAAGAGGGCATTCAGCGGATCACGAGTCAGGCCGCTGATCGGTTCAAGATTCCTAATCGGGGGCGTTTATTGGTGGGCAGCCCTGCAGATATGTTGTTGTTTGATCCCGCAACGGTAGGTATGACCACGGTCGAGACGCTCAACGATTTGCCAGGGGGGGGGTCAAGAAAAGTGCGCGCGGGTAATGGTATTCACGGCGTTTGGGTCAACGGCTGTTTGGTGCACGATGGTAAAGATTATGTCGAGCTAGAGGGTGGTCCGGGTCATGTCTTAGATCGCTTTGATCACTAACCGACAATGCTAATCCAGAACGATGGCAACAACTGCAGCGCTCATGCAGGTTGCCATCCCACCCACTAAGATTGAGCGCAAGCCAAGCTCGACAATTTCGGCTCGTCTGGTGGGGGCCATCGCACCTAAGCCACCAATCACAATGCCTAAGCTGCCAAAATTAGCGAAGCCACAAAGGGCGTACGTCATGATGAGCTGGCTGCGCGCGGATAACGCCCCCGCGGGTAGTTTGGCCAAATCTAAATAAGCGATCATTTCATTGAGTGCGAACTTGGTGCCCAAGAGCTGACCCGCCACACCCGCTTCGACCCACGGAATACCGAGCATCCAGACGATGGGTTGCATGGGGATACCGATTAACCGCTGTAAGGTGATCGGCTCACCCGCAATTAGCGGTAAAAGCCCTAAAGCGCTGTTGAGCAACGCAACGAGTGCGACCAAAACGATCAGCATCGCGGCAATATTGACTACCAGTCGTATTCCGTCGCCCGTGCCTGTGACGAGGGCGTCCATTGTGCTTGCGTAAGTCGCCGTTGGCTGGAAGGGTACCTGCGAAAGCCCTGAGGGCAAGGGCACCATCAGGCGGGCGAGCATGATTGCTGCGGGGGCACTTACAACAGAAGAGATGAGAAGGTGGCTGGCAGCGTCTGGCACAATATGACTAAGCACGCTGGCGTAAATGACCAGCACAGTGCCTGCAATACACGACATCCCCGAGGCCATGACAACAAACAGGTCGGCTCGACTCATTTGCGCCAGGTAAGGGCGAATGAGCAAAGGTGCTTCAACCATGCCAACAAAAATATTAGCCGATACAGCAAAGCTCGTTGCACCATTCATGTTTAGAACCTTGGCCAGTAGCCAAGAAAATACGCCGACAACTTTTGGCAAAATACGCCAGTGATAGAGCAGCGCGGCGAAGGCACTAATGAATAACGCAAGTGGCAAGGCTTGAAAAGCCAACACGTAAGCTGCGCCTGGTTGGTTTTCGTTGAAGGGCAGCGGGGCACCGCCAAGGTAGCCAAAAACAAGAGAGGTACCGGCTTCGCTTGCTTTTTGCAAGGCAAGTACCCCCTGATTTAATAGCGCTACAAAGTCTTTCACAAAAGGAACCTTGAGCAAGACAAGCGCCAGCGCAAATTGCGAGGCGATTCCAACAGTAATCAGCGTCATTTTTTTAGCATGACGGTTTTCGCTCAGCAAAAGCGTCACAAAAGTGAGTACCAAAATACCGCTGAGTGGCTGAAGCGTTGAAAGCATGTTGTTAACCTAGTTAAACCGTTAAGCGAGTCATCGTTTAAAAAAGCAAAAGCCACCTAATTTACGCAAAATCTCAAGCAAGCGTCGTCAATAGGGAACGATTAGTTTTGTCCTCGGATACCATCAAAGGCTTAGTACAAGTTTGACTGGATAGTGAAGAGAATACCTGACACTTATGCATAAAAGAGATGTTTAAACTCAGCAAGACATCGCGCAGGTGTTTTGGAGGTTTTTCGAGTGTGGCTGTATGGATCGCGTCCTACGCTTGTCTAGTCTTCTTTTATCGCGCGGCACCCGCACTGCTCACTGTTGGATTAGCGCTCGCTGTTTGGGCACTTTATAGTCTAACGAAGAACCTTGAGGCGCTACAAAAAACACTGACCTATCTAGTGTTTTTTTTGACGCCTCTCTTGACCTTTACGGGGCAGATCGCGGTCTTGACGGGCTTTGGTGGTGAGGGAGCCTCGTTGCCCTGGGTAGGGGTGTCTTTTGTGACAGCCGCCCTCGCGTTACATATCCAGCAAAAACGTTTAGATCTTGCCACGCTGTGCCTCAACATCTTGCAGCCCGCCAGGATGAATTCAGGCCCAGTCGCGCTTGTCGTCACGCCGTTTTTTAGACGGGGGTTCAGGCGCCTGAAGTACTACGCCGGCTGGATGTTGTTAGGAGTGTTTTTTTATACGGTACTGGCAACCGCACTCGCGCCTTTTTTAGTATTGAAAGACTCAACTGAACCGCTAGACATTTTAGTTTTTTCAATCGTCTTTGAATTGTATGTTTATTTCAATTTCAGTGGCATTACTTTTTTTGTGTTTGGTCTGTTGAATCTGGCATGCGTCAGAACTGTATTGAACTTCAAAATGCCCTTCGCCGCGCGTAACGTGATCGACTATTGGCAACGTTGGCACGTGAGTTTAAGTTCGGTTCTGAAAGAAATATTCTTTAAGCCTTTAAAGAACCGCTTTGGCTTGGTGGTTGCCGTCTTTGCGGTATTTTTGTCGTCGGCTGCTTGGCACGGCATGTCGTTTAACTTTTTTATTTGGGGTGTTTTTCACGCAATCGGTTGGCTGTTAACGTACGCAATTGTTCGATGTGTCTCTGGGCCGCGTCTTGCGGCGGGGATTAATCTGCTGATGTTTCCGTTTTTTGTCATTGTAGGGAGGTTGATTTTTTCAGAGTCGCACATTGAGGTGCTGTGGTTTAAGCTCAATCAGTTATTTTTTAATTTCTCGCTCAGCCCTCAGGCGTTACTTTTGAACTTAAAGATCAGTGGTCAAACAAGTTTTTTGCTTGCGTTGGTGGTGGTGTGCTTGGTGCTTGAGTTCACTGCCCGACGTGGTCAAGGTCGTTACCAAGGGTTGAGACGAAAGTGGATGGCACCTTTGCTGTTGTTGTTGTCTGTATTTTTAGGTTCGACTGGTCTTGGAGGTGTGTATGGCGCACGATAGCAGCAGGCAAACGCAATGTTGATAGCAGGCTTAACCGTTTTAGTGCTTGGCGCGAGTCACCTCGCCAAGCCAACATACTTGATCAAGACCCTTCACGACGAACTAACCGATCGCGGGGCCGTGGTGCATAGCCTTGGGGTTTGCGGAGTGATGCCTAGCGCTTGGCTGGGCGCGACACCGAGTCGCTGCGGCGGGGCCGAGCGAATCGAAGCTGAGCCGATGGTTTTATCTCTGGCAAGTGCAGCCCAGACCAAACCACTTCAAGCATTACTACAAGCAAGCAAGCCTGACTTAGTCATCATCGTGATGGGAGACAATCTGGCGAACTACAAAGCCTCAGATTTTTCAAGAAGCGATGTTAAAAAAGAGCTGCTCAGCTTAACGACAGTGCTTGCAAAAAACGAGATTCGCTGCGCCTGGGTTGGTCCCGCCTGGGGGGAAGAAAATAAATTATCAGGTAAAACTTTTAAACGAGTACAAGACCTCTCGACTTATCTTGAAACGCAAGTCAAGCCCTGTGCGTATGTGAATTCTCTTGAAATGACTAAACCCGGCGAATGGAAGACAACTGATGGCCAGCACTACTTCGCCGAAGGCTATCAGTCCTGGGGGGCAACGATCGCCGCTGAAATTGAACAGCTTCCCTGAAAGTTTAAACAACTTTAGCGTTCACTTAGCAGAATTTGACGTAACTTTTGGAGTAATAAGTCGAGATGTGAGTGGATAAAAAAATGACCGGCATCAAACTGATGCATAGTGAATTGCTTCGCGGTCAATTCACCCCACGGTGCAATCTCTGCGGGTGAGACGTCTTGATCGCTTTTACCCGCAAAGGCGTGAATCTGACACCCGAGGGGTGGTCTGTTTTCAAATACATACGTCTCGCAAACCGTAAAATCTGCACGTAAAGTGGGTAACACTAGTTCCAATAGTTCATGACTGACCAGTGCTTCATTAGAAAATCCGCCGAATTCACAAATTTTTTCAAGGAACTTCGTGTCGCTGAGCGTGTGGAGTAAAGGGCGATTAAGAGGTAAGTGAGCAGCGCGATGTGCCCCCAGAAGAAGCGCTGTTGGCATGCTTATTTCGCGCATACGCAAAGTGTGTGCAAGTTCGAAAGCTACCAGAGCGCCCATGCTGTGTCCGTAGAGAGCATATGGCGTGTTGGCATAAGGCCCTAGCGCGTCGGCTAACTTTTCGACCAAGGGTTGTATTTGATTGAACGGGGATTCATTGATACGATTTTCGCGCCCCGGTAGCTGAACCGTGCAGACTTCAATTGCGCTCCCGAGTTGTTGTCCCCATGTTCGATAGACCGCAGCCCCCGCTCCGGCGTAGGGTATGCAGATGAGTCGCAATTTTGTATTTACTGATGGGCGCTCACACACAAACCAATTATCGTTTTTTTTTATCATAATTGCGAGTTTGAACGCGTTATGTGTATTGCGTGATTCGTTATTATTTTAAGGCGAATACTCAATGTAATAGTTGTTGAGTTCGTCAAACATAAGCATTACTGCGTAGCCGTTTGCTGGACTAGCGCGAACGGTTATCAATTTATTTGGGAGATAGCTGTTGAACTCAAAGCCGGCAGGAAGAGTTAACCGTTTGCGAAGACCGGATAGATTTTTGCGCGTTAAGGTTTCGTCAATTTCCGAGGTGAAAGCGTACATGATGAACCGTTGTCCGTTGGGCAACACGATCTCGTGCACGGTATTTCCTGGATTCCAAATATAGTGGGCATTACTGGTGGCAAAAAACGGAACGTACCTCGGCATATGCGCTTTATTTCCTCCGAGAATCATTTGAAATATCTCGCGAGCCGGTAGTGATATGTGTGCCGAAGTCGAAAATGGTAGGTTACCTAAGGTGTAGAACTGGTCGGACACGCTCGATAGGTTGACGTCCATTAAATAGTGAGACGATACGCCTTTGGCTACCTTTCCAAACGAGGATATCGAGCGCAGTTGAGCAGTGGCAGAGGCAGGCGTTAACTTTCTCAGTTCCTCTGGCGAGCAATCATAAGAGGAAATAGTGTTCATATAAGTAACGGACATACTGAAAGTCCACCAATCCATGCGTGATGAAAACAAACTGCAGCGCTGGTTTAGTTCCTGTCGCATATTTGGCTCGCTTCCTGGCCTTTGCAGGGGTGCTTGCCTCGGTGTGTCCAACTGATTCTGTTCCCGCGGCGCGGGCGCAGTTGGTTGTGTCGTTTGGGTAGCCGAGCTTGTAGCTACCTGAGCGACTGCTTGAGATGCAAAAAACGTACAGGCTACGCTCAAAATCGCAATAGTATGTTTCATATGCACGTTATTCTATACAACGCCCCTTATTCCAATAAAAATAAACGCACACTTTGTGAGACTTTGACAGCTTTGAAGTATCTGTCATAAAGCTTGTCATGAGTATACTGATCCACTAGCCTTTACACCTCGCTAAGCTCGCAAGAGTTGTTGGCTAGAGTCTGGAAACCGTGGTATTTGATAAAAGGCGATGTGAATATTCTATGGGTGCCATAAACAATGGGTAATTTTCAAGTGCCCTGCAGACGGTTTGCGCTCGCTTTGCTCATATCGGTCGCGGCAACACAAGCGAACAGCACTACTGATTGCACAAAAGTGGTGTTAACGGCCCCAACTGAAGATGGGGCAGCTGCTTGGCTTCTTAATGGGAAGTTGACTGGCGCATCGATAGATTTTGCAGAAATGGTCGTTCAAAAGGCGGGGATCAAAGAGTTTGAGTGGAAAACGTACCCGACTTGGCAATTAGCCTTAAATGCGGTTATCACTGGTGAAGTTGATTTGATTGTCGAGTTAAGTAAGAGTTACGTTCGGAATCAGTACCTAGATTTTTTGCCTTTTCCATACTCAACGTCATTTACGACGATCGTTGTCCGAGCAGCAGATCAAGATATACTTACTGACCTTAAGTCTTTAACTGGGCGTTCGGGTGCGTTTATCGAGGGCGTATACATCGGGGAGCGAATGTTTAAAAAAGAACTCGACTTGCAGATTAAGCCAAAGCAGATAAGCGTTTTGACCTCGAAGGAGGCTCTTGCTTTGGTACTTGACAATCGTGCGGATTTTGCGGTCGTTCCTCAGCTTTCTTTTAAGCAGCTTGCGTATCAGTACAATCTTTCGGGCGCGCTGGTGGTACAAAACGTATATCCATCCATCACTGATAACTATATTGCGTTTTCAAAACGATCTCTGTGCTCGATTGCCACGCGAAAAAAGTTTGCTCAAGCGTCTCAGGAATTAAAAACGGGGACGGAAGGTTTTCACAGGCTTCTGGTTAAGCACCAAGAAATATTTAATAATGAGGCTGGAGTACTCGCTCAAACGGATTTGCTGAACCCAAAGAGATAAGCATTGTCTAGACCATTGGTTTGCATGACTTGGTATATGCAGTGGTCTTCTTTCCGTAAGTTAATTTTTATCGCATTAAAATCGCAGATGTATTTATGACAATAAAAATTGTAATTGCGAATCAAAAGGGCGGATGCGCCAAAACCACAACAGTGGTCAATTTAGCTGCGGCCTTGGCAAGGCAGGGAAAAAAAATATTGTTGATCGATCTGGATCCGCAGGGCAATGCGAGCCAGTGGTTTGACGTGCCTCCTGACGCGCATGGTACCTATGAATTGCTCACGACAAAGCAAAGTGTTCGGTCTTTGCTTATCGAAACAAGCACCCCAAATGTTTCTATTCTTGCAAGCTCAAGAAGCTTGGTTAACATTGAAAAGGCGTTGGCCGGTGAACTGTCCGTTGAAACTCGGCTGAAACGACGCTTAAGTCACCTTGGTGAGGAGGAGTTTGATTTTTTCTTAATCGATACGCCCCCAACCTTGGGATTACTGACGTTGAATGCTCTGAGCGCTGCTCAGCAAGTCTTAATCCCTGTTACCACACATGTGATGACGCTATCGGGAGTGGCGCAGTTGATGCAAACCCTCGACGAGGTCAGAGATATTTTGAATCCTGAGTTAGTGTTGCTTGGGTTATTGCCTAGCAGGGTCGATTTACGAACTCGCCATTCTAGCGACATTCTTGAGGCGCTGATTGAGCGCTTTAACGATAAGGTCTTGAGTACGATTATTCGGGAGAATATTCGTCTCGCTGAAGCTCCTTCTTTTAACAAAAGCATACTTGATTACCGCCCCGTCTCTGGCGCTGCGGATGATTTTCGGGCGCTCGCGTTAGAGATCATTACTCTTACGAATTAAGAACGGGGCAATTATCATGGTGACACGACGTCGCAAGACAATTAAAAATAACCCTTTAGATTCGATTCCAGGTTTGGCTCCGGCGGTTAAGAAGAGCAC
>CAMCZQ010000162.1 GCA_945887835.1 Bordetella parapertussis
GCGGGGGTGCCTTGCACTTTGTACGCCGTGACTAACTGATCGGCGCGACCCGCTTTTGACATGACACCAAACGAGTCAAACACGCTTTCAAACTTTGCGCGATCAACCCCTTGAGCGACGACCCACGCAATGATATCTGGCTTGGTAAACAGCCGTTTCTTTTCTTCGTGAATCGCGTTGAAAACCTTCGGATGCAGGTCGAGGCGGCTCAAGGCCTCTAGCGAATAATATAATTGTTGCAATGGTTTCATACTTGCGTTGAAGGCAACGGGCACGTACTTGACCACGGCCTCAGAGGGCAGTTTTTTTACCCACTTAGTCAGCAGCGGTTCAAGCACCGCGCAATGCGAACAGGCATACGAAAAAAACTCTAGCACCTCAACTTTGCCAGGCTCGGTTGGTTGCACAGGATTGACCTCGAGGTACTTCGCTTTTGCGCCCCCGGGTGCGCCCTGCGCCAGGCCGGCGGATGAAAACCCAAGCGCCAATATCGCTAGCACCACACCTGCCATCTGTTTGAACCACGTTGTCTTCATTTGTTGCTGCCTTATGTCTGTCAATGCTCAGTGTGAAAATACTTTCACGACTTTTTTAAAGAGAGCTGCATTTTTGCAAAGCTGTCGGTGCCACTCTGTTTACTGTCGCACAACCGCTGTTGGGATTTTTTCTTGTCCCAGCCGTGTGCGGGTTTGATTCATGTCATCAATTTTGGCAAACGGCCCAACCCGTACCCGATTGACCTGAAGCCCATTGACTTCGGCGCGCTGTATTTCAACGGGCATGCCCATTAAGATAATCCGTGCGCGCAACGCTTCGGCGTCTTCTAGTACTCTAAAGGATCCCACTTGCAAAAAGTAAGGGCCGCCGACAGGGTTGCCCGAAGTGCTCGGTGTGCTCGATGTGCTCGGCGCGGGCTCAGCACGCGGCACTAGCCGAGGTGCAGGTGCCTGCGCGCCGGGCGTGGGCGTCAGCGTCGCAATCAGTGCCCCCAGCGCATCAGGCGCGGCACCCTCTCGGGGCGCAGTCTTCGCGGCGGTCTCTCCGGTAGGCTGCTCAGGAGAGCTCGGTGCGGTCACCGGCCCAGTCGTGCGTCCCGGTAAGCCGGCATTTGGATCGGGCGCCTGCCGGGGATCTGTGGCGCCCGAGGCTTCAGGCGAACGGCTCGCCTTATCAACAAACGGCATGGGTGACTTGATCACGTAAAACGCCACCACAACGGCAGCAACCAGCCCAATCAACAGGCCCGCCAACACCCCATAAAGTGTGCTGCCACTGCCAGAAGATTTTCGTTTAACCATGTCGTGATCTTACATCCGTTCTGGGGCCGAAACGCCCAATAAGGCCAGCCCGTTTGCAATGACCTGGCGCGTTGCATCTGCCAGCCGTAACCGCGCATGCTTTAAGGCAATATCCTCAACCAACACTCGCTCAGCGTTATACCAGCCATGAAAATCTGAGGCGCAATCACGCAACCAAAACGCGACCAGATGCGGGGACAAATCAAGCGCAGCCTGCGACACCAACGCCGCAAACTCCGCCAGTCGCTGCATCAGCGCGATTTCTGTCGCAGCGGTCAACACGCTAAGGTCTGCGGCGTGCAATTCTTGTTGGGTGAGCCCCGCTTGCAACAGCATCGAACAAATTCTGGCGTGCGCGTATTGAATGTAATACACCGGATTTTCTTCGCTTTTTGAACGCGCCAAGTCAACGTCAAAAACAAACTCTGTATCGGCGCGCCGCTGAATCAAAAAGAACCGCACGGCATCGCGTCCGACCCATTCAATCAAGTCTTGCAGCGTGACGTAGCTACCCGCGCGCTTCGAGATCTTGACCTCAACACCACCGCGCATCACCTTCACCATCTTATGCAAAATGTAAGCGGGGTAATCGGCGGGAATCCCTAAGGCCAGCGCCTGCAAGCCCGCGCGCACGCGCGCAACGGTGCCGTGATGATCGCTTCCTTGAATATTGATGGCCCGGGTATAACCGCGTTGCCATTTAGTCACATGGTAAGCAATGTCTGGCACAAAGTACGTGTAGCCGCCTTCGGACTTACGCATTACCCGATCTTTATCGTCGTCCGTGCCAAGTTCGGTCGTGCGCAACCACAACGCACCCTCGCTTTCGTAGGTATGGCCTGAATCAATTAGCTTTTGAACCGTTTGCTCAACACGTCCCGAGGTGTAAAGCGAGCTTTCAAGATAATAATGATCAAAGGCCAAGCCAAAGGCTTGTAAATCAAAATCTTGCTCACGCCTAAGATACGCCACTGCAAAACAGCGAATGTTATCTAAGTCCGCGAGATCACCGCTTGCCAACACAGGTTCGCCATCGCTCGCGCTGACCGTTGCCTGTGCCAGAAAATCCTTTGCGATCTCGGCGATATACTCGCCCTTGTAACCCTCAGCAGGATACGCCGCGTCATCGGGGCTTAAACCCTGACCTCGCGCCTGCACACTTAGGGCAAGGTTATGAATCTGATTGCCTGCGTCGTTGTAATAAAACTCGCGACTCACTTCAAAACCACTCGCGTCGAATAGGCGACACAGCGCATCCCCAAGCGCGGCCTGCCGGGCATGGCCAACATGCAAGGGCCCCGTCGGGTTGGCAGAAACAAACTCGACTAAAACCTTTTGCTCACTGCGCGGGGCGCGACCAAAACTTGAACCCTTTTCAGAAATTTCCGCCAGAACCGCCACGCGAGCAGCATGCGTTAAGCGCAAATTAATAAACCCCGGGCCCGCCAACTCGGCGCTCGCCACAAGCGCGGTTGCCATCGGGTTAGCCATCAACACGTCGACGATCTCTTGCGCAAGCTCTCGGGGATTGCGTTTAGCCGGCTTGGCTATCTGCATGGCGACGTTGGTGGCGATGTCGCCATGCGCCGCCACCTTTGGGCGCTCAAGCAAAATGACGGGCTTGGCCTCGGGCAAAATGCTTGCCACAGCGGCCTGCAAACAAGAAATAATGGTCTGGTGTTGCTCGGGCAGCATGGGCTTAAAAACATGACAAGTTGAAGGTTCAAATCATAGCCTGAAATACGCTTAGTCCCAGTGCCAGCCTGCCGTGTCTCGCAACCATTTTGTATAGCGCTCCATATTCACCCAGCCCACACTGTCGCTCGCGTGTGGCAAGAGCGGTGATCGACGCTCTAGCAGCGACTCAGCCTGGCGGCGTAGCTCAGCACCGAGGCCCGGCGCATACTCTTGGTAATCGACCCACTTCGTGCCATCCGGCTGATTCACGCGGCGGTCTGTTCTTTGCATGTTTCTGTGAAATACCGCGCGCTCATCGTGCACAATCGGACGTTTCACCGACGCCTTGTCTGGCCCAGGGCCTAACGGCACGCCCGCCGCCTGCGCCTGCCAATGCATCCACGCCAGCGCCACGTGCGACAAGTCGCCTGGCGTCGAGCCTGGCGATGTCTGGCGCGTTAAATAGCCCCCACCAATATCGGCATGCGCGCCTACGAAGGCTCGCTCGATGACGTTGCCACCTCGCTGCGTTCCGCGGGCAGAGGTCAACGGAAACAGCCAGCGGTGTTCGTGCAACGCCACAGCGTGCGACACCCATTTCCAGGCCGGTGCAATGGTCAAATCAAAGGCCGCGTTACCCGCACCCAAAACGTTGAACTGCGCCACGGTATCAAATAAACCCATAAAGCGTAGGTCAACACAACTTGATAGCGTCCCTAAGGTGGGGTGTTGCAACCAAAACCGGCCGTCGCGCAAGTGACTCACCACGCGATTACCGAAATGTCGCGCCAAAGCGGCTCCGCGTGAAAAGCCCACCACATCAAGTGCCAAAGCTTGTGCCCCCTCGCGCTGCAAAGCGACGGCGTTTAACCATCGCTCCCATTGGCGGTCGACCCGTTGCTTGCCCGACCAGGCAATCGCTGCGTCCGTCGCTTTTTGGGTCGCGCCCGACTCAAGATCGCCGGCCGGCCCTTCGATATATTTCACAGGGCCGCCTCGATATTGCTGTGCAAAAAGCCAAACATTCGTTTGTGACGCGGCATGATTCGCCGTGCCATCAAAGGCAAACAGTAAGAGCCCTAGCGGGTCGGCATACTTGCGCGGCTGCTGTTGCGCGTAGCCATACTGACTATTGCCTGGCACCGGTCCGAGCGGATCAGGCTCAAGGTAGTGACCCACGCCCGGGTCATAGGTGCGTTGATAGTTGTCATGCCACCCCGTTAAAGGATCCACCACCTGGCCCGGCAGGCGCAAGGGCTGAACAAACTGCTCACCTAGATCGTGCGTTTGCTCGAGCAATTGGCCAAATGGACTGTAACTCGCACGCCAACGAATTGCCTGTTTCGCATCGGTCAAAAACTGAGGCAGGCCAATCGCATCCGTATGAAAAAAATACAACTCGGCCGACGTGGCTTGCTCGCCGTACTCGATCACAGCAACAGGAACCTGCTGCGCATAAATAAACCGTCGTATGACCTGTAGGCGCCCACGAACTTCGCGTGCCTGCGCGACCAGCTGCTGTTGATCAAAAAAATATTGCGTGCGGGTCTGCCCTTCTTGGCGCCAAATTCGTTCAGAGAACGCATTGTGTCCATAGGTGACCGCTCGCGTCGCGTCCTGCACATCGACGACCCGGCTGAGCCGACGCTGAGCGTTGTAATGCAACACAAAGGACCCGACCCGCGTGGGCAAACCGGTCGCATCGCGCGCAAGCGCCGGGCGAGCGGCCCCAGAGCGCAACCAAGAGTAAGCCTGCCCCGTGGCATCACGCCCGGTCGTATGCGTGCGATAGCGACTGAGCCGTCGCTCGGGATCGTAGTCGTACCGCGTACTTTGCTCTTGACCGTTCAGCCAGCGGTATTCATGCCACAACACACCCTCAAGGTTGACGCTTAGGCGTTGTCGGTAAAGCGCTTGACGCGTTGAGGGCTGATACACCACCAACTGCTCAAGCCCCAGCGCACGCTGAGTTTCTGTCTGCGCAGTGCCCAACTGGCGCAAGGTCAGCAGACCATTCCCGTGCGTCAACCCCAGCGCGCCTGCCTGAAACACCCACTGCTTAGCGCCGTTCGCGCGAATCCATTGGATCGCCTGCAACTGTGTCGCTGTCCAGTGGTAACGCAACTGACCGCCCTCTGGTAGCGTGTGCGTGACGCGGCGACCCAGCGTGTCATAAGTAAATTGTTCACGATAGCGCCACTCGGGCCAGAGCACGGTCAACCAGTCTGCCCGGGTGGTTCGTCGAATCACCTCGCGCTCGCGCAATTGTCCAGAGGGATTCGTGCGCCAAATTTGTGTTTCTTCTGGGTGTGCGACCACCTGCGGGCGCGCCCCGCGCCAAGCCACACGAACATCTACTGGCTTGGCAAACTGAGACCGCGCCTGTAAGACCCGAACGCGTCCAAACGAATCAAACCGCCAACGCCAAACCTCTTGCTCGCTGAAATGGCGCGATAGCAGCGGCGAGGGCAACGTCTGGTCCGTAAACATCGTTTCGCCAGCGGGTTGCGTGGGTAGCGCGCGATACGCTAAGCGCTCGGGCGTCACACCACGGCTATGCCATTGGGCCAAACGCCCTTTGTCATCAAAGCGTAACGCCAAACCGGGCCAGCCTCTTGCATTAAACGACAAACGTTGAATCGCGCGTCGAGCGTCGTAGTCGATCACAAGCCCCAGCGCCGCGTCAGACACCGTTGTTGGCAAGCCCACCACAAGCGCCTCGGGTGAGCCTGGTACAAATTTTTGCGCGCGGCCCGCGCTGTCATACTGCCAGGTATGCGTCCGCAACACGTGCGCGGCATTTGCCCCGGCTAAAGAAATTCCTGTCAGTGCTTCGCTGCCGCCCTGCTGCAGAAGGGGCTCTTGATGATAGCGGCGTTGCATGGCGTCTGGTCGAATCACCCCACTCAAAAATCCCGCCTGATGCACATAACGAAACAAGCCCTTTGGGGTCTGTACCGCGACAAGCGTGCCAGACGCTTGCAACGGTTTGGACGAAGGCTCGCTGGTTTGTACACCAGGCGAGGGGGTTCGTTCATAAAAAAACTTCAATCGTTCTTGTGTGGGCAAATGAATAACTTGATCGATTTCTCCATGCCAGCGCGACGGCGCCTGATGCCGAACAATACGCACAACAGGTTGCTTCGCGCACTGCGCAAGCGCAGGTTTTAGGCTGAACGCTTGCGCGACATAAGACCAGCCCGTCAAGCGCCCGGGCGCGTCAAAGCGCAAGCATTTACCAGTTGGCCATAACCAGTCCCAACCCAGTCTATTTCGTCTAATCACGCCCCGCTGAACTTGCGCGCTCAGACAGCGCCCCGCGCGATCGCACTCAAACCGCAGATGGCTGCCATCGGCCTGAAGCACTTGTACTTGGCCACCTATGTCATACACGCGCGTGTCATACGACCAAGACCACCCGCGACCAAGTGCGCTTTGTCGCGGATCCATCGCGTTGTAATGGCGAACGAGCTCAAGGCCTGACGCCTGTTTCAAATCAGGCAGGTCGGTGTCGCGTTGATACTTGTTTCCGCTACGCCGATCGACCGGATTACCGACTCCAACATTGGGGGCTGGTGTGGCCGCGCCCAAGGTCGCCACACCGCCTTGCGGACACGGGTCGCCGAGCTCGGTCAGCGTACACATTGCGCCCGCTGCCCATCCTGTTTGAATAAAAAATAGCAAGCTGCTTGCTAACCAGACTCTCATGGGTTTTATACCTGTGCCACAAAAGGGTAAGCTTGCAACAGTCTGCGCGCTTAGGCGGATACCTGTGCCCACTTTATCCACCAGGAGATTTACGATGTTAGTGACTTTCAGCAGTAAGGCCGGCGCAGATATCCTGATGCTCTCTCAGCACGCAAAGCCGCTGTTACGCATCATGGGCAAACTTGACGGTGTTGAGTTACCCCTTCGGGGCGTCTTCATGCCCGAACACCTGACACAAAACATCCTGGCGCTTGAGCAAGCAACGGCGCTCGCACCCCAGCCTCGCGAAACCGACGATCAAGCACAAGAGCCACTCTCGCAGCCTGTTGGCTTACGACAGCGGGCGTTTCCGTTATTAGAATTACTTAAGCGCGCCAAAGACAAAAATCTACCCGTCTTATGGGTCTCAGGCTCAGCGTGGTGAACTCAATACGCCTGTTCAAACAACGCCCTGAAATCGGCCTCAGACGTGTGTCGTGGATTCCAGCGATTGTAATTAGCCTGTAGACACAACCGAGCCAATTCAGCAAACCCGTCTGGCGTCACCCCAACGTCACGCAGCCGCGGCGGAATCGATAAATCGGTACACATCGCCGCGATGGCCTGAACAGCGGCCTGCGCGGCATCTAAAACCGGCCACTGTTGCACGGGTCGCCCCATCGCAGCCGCCACACGTGCAAATTTTTCTGGATTCGCCACTAAGTTAAATCGCGCGACATGCGGTAGACACAACGCGTTAGACAACCCATGCGATAAATGAAACTGCGCGCCGACAAAACGTGCCATGCAATGCACATTGCCCAGCCCCGTTTGACCAAAGGTCATGCCCGCAAGCGCCGAGCCACACAGCATATT
>CAMCZQ010000163.1 GCA_945887835.1 Bordetella parapertussis
TATGCTGAAATAAAGAATGAAAACATGACCGCGCAGATGATGAAATAGTCAGAACGTTTAAACATGTATTGCTCCTGTGGTGAGTTACTTATTCGTGTAATCAGAAATGCCGTAGCCAATTGCGCTGAGCAAACAGCCCGCAATCGCGATCGTGCCAATGATGCGCACTCCTGAAGACAGTCCGAGTGAAAAGATTTCCATATCGAAGGCCCCGAACATACCTAAGAGCACGCCAAGCCCGCCAACTAGGGTGAGCGTATTCCCCAAGATGGTCAGGACGTGGCAGCTTTTTTTAAGCAGTGACTGCTCATTTGCTGCATTGATATTAAGATTCATTGAGTGCTGCTACGGATTTGAACAAAAATTATGAGCTAAAACGAACTTCTAACGCCAAGCTTATCACTCCAATGTTAATTTAAACGAGTCATTGCCGAGCGAAATACCTTACAGTCATTTAGGCTCCGTCATTTTTGCAACAGTCAGGTTTTGAGAGGTGCTTTGTTAACATGGGTCAGAGGGACTTAGCCCGAAAAAAAGTCATTGGTGCGCTGGTGTTACTTGCGAGTGTCGCTCGCGCGCAGGCCGCAGATTTTCTGGGCGGAACTCAAGATTTTTTAGCCAACACCTATTTGGTTGACTTAGGGCAAGGCTCACAGTTGTCGCAGGTGATCCGCGCGTCGCAGACCGGAGGCTTTGAGACCTCAACGGGTAACTGGGTCAGCTTTAAAGGGTGGTATTCAAGCAACTGGACAGACTCTCGAGTGGCTCTGATGACGCAGTTGACGCCTTGGTTTGGTTTGATTTGGGGTGCCAGCACAGGAGAATTTGGCCCGAAGTATACGATTGATCCAAGCTTAAAGTTTGGCCTTGTGTTGCGCCATGACTTTGCAAAAAATTCGAGTTTGTCGTTTAAGGCAACCACCACCATCGGCGGCAGTCTCAGAGAAAAATCCTGTGTGGCAGATTATGGCGATATTGGCGGACAGCAAAAAGTAAACTGTCGCTTGGCTGCTTCGTCGCTTGCACCTGCGGACACCTTGCCCTACTTGTACAACATGAAACCGCTCAATGCATATTTTTTGAGTCTGCAATATTCGTTCTCTTTTTAGAATGGCTGACTCCTACAAAAGGCTCTACCTATGAAAGAAAAATATCAAAGCATTCTTTTTGCGACCCTGACTTTGGGCAGCCTCATGCCCGCTATGGCGCAGCAGGCTTGGATGAGCCCCGAGGTGGGCGTTGCGTGGTCGCAAGGCTATCTTGGCCAAGGCGTACGGATCAATATGATTGATGACTTCGGCACGAGCTGCGATCGTGTCTATGGCCGCTGCCATGGCGCCTGGACAACTTGGCAGGCGCAGTCTGTCGCGCCTTTGGCTTCAGTGATTACGCACGAGCAGGGCGGGGGTGTTGTTGGCTTAATCGCAGCGTCGCTTAACGTTTTTAATCTATCGTACGGGCTCTACAGCCCGTTGGCCTCGTCTGCCTCAGAAGTGGCCCTCGTTGGTTATGCGCAAAGTGGCAAGGCGGTTGTGGTGAAATCGGCCGGTAATAGCAGCGTACCCGTTGGCGCCGCAGTACCGTCCGGAGAATATCGCGGACGCATCGATAATCTTGCCGTTAGCCTGGCTGGTCAGCCTTCTGCAATCCTGGTCGGCGCACTTTCGAAAAACGGCACAACCTCGAGTCCCGCCTCGATGGCGAGCTATTCCAATGTGGCGGGCACCAGCCCCGTTGTACAAAGAAATTTTTTAGTCGTCGGTGTTGACAGTAGCGCCCTGGGGGGCTTGGCAGGTACATCTTTTGCTGCACCCATCGTGTCGGGCTATGCAGCGATTGTTGGCAGTAAATTCGCAACAGCGAATGCGGCAGCAGTCGCTAACCAACTACTGAATACAGCGCGCACAGACACTGTTTCAGGCTATAACGCCGCGACCTATGGAAGAGGTGAAGCGAGCCTGACGCGCGCGTTAGCGCCCGCCAGTATTCGCTAATTGCTCAGCTTAGAGCATTGCTTTATTTCTTGACTAAAGGACAAACGCTTTCGGACAAAGGTCTGAACGCTTGATCGCCTGGAATGGTGGCATTAATTTTTAGGAGATCCCAAGGGCCTTTTGATTCAGAAGGCTTTTTCACTTCGGCTAGATACATATCGTGCACCATGCGGCCATCGACACGGATCTTACCTTTTGTGGCAAAGAAGTCGTTGATTTCGAGCTCTCTCATCTTGGCTGCAACCGCATCGGCATCATCTGTGCCAGCGGCAGCAACAGACTTCAGATAATGCATCGTTGCTGAATAAGCACCGGCCTGCACCATGGTGGGCATATCACCTTTGTTACGCTCGCCAAAACGTTTTGAAAAAGCACGTGATTCGTCGGTGCGATCCCAGTAAAAACCATCGGTGAACATCAAGCCTTGGGCGATTGGCAACCCCATTCCTTTGATATCAGATATAAATATCAATAAGGTGGCCACTTGTTGCCCGCCCTTGATAATGCCAAATTCCGAAGCTTGACGCACAGAATTCTGAGCGTCTGAGCCGGCATTGGCCAAGCCGATGACCTTGGCTTTTGAAGCCTGTGCTTGCAATAAGTACGACGAGAAGTCGGGCGAATTTAATGGCGCACGCACACTGCCAAGAACTTTGCCCCCATTGGCAACAACAACCTCAGCAGTATCTTTTTCTAAGGCATGACCAAAGGCATAATCGGCAGTGATGAAATACCAGCTGTTACCGCCTGATTTAGTAATCGCGGCACCCGTACCGTGAGCCATTGCGTAGGTGTCATAAGTGTAATGGACGCCGTACGGCGAACATTCAGCATTGGTCAAGGCAGAGCTTGCCGAGCCTGAAAAAATCACTAGGCGTTTTTTTTCTCTGGCTATTTTTTGCATGGCCAATGCCGACGCTGAGTCGGTTGACTCAATGATCACTTTGACATCATCGCGGTCATACCACTCGCGTGCACGCGCGGCGGAAATATCGACCTTGTTTTGATAGTTTGCCGATAACACCTCAATTGGACGGCCAAGTACTTTGCCCCCAAAGTCTTCGACTGCCATCTTGACTGCGCTCACCATATTTGGCCCGCCGATAGCAGAATAAATGCCTGACATATCGACAATCGAGCCGATACGAAAAGGTTTGACGTCTTGTGCGTGGGACCGGCTAGTGAGTGCGCTTGCGCTCAGGATGCCGGTGGCAATAAGAGTAGAAAGAATCGTTTTTTTAAAATTCATTTGGGCTCGCTCTGCTTTGACGTTTATTTGATGAACAGTATGAAAAACTTAGCTTGCGCTAAGTTGCCCCGATATATTGCCTTAAATCTTGTTCGGACGCCGTATGTTTGGACTAGCGAAAACCCTTGCTTAGCGCGGCCTGCCGTTCACTTACACTGGGCAAAGCTGTTAAGTTTGGTTTGGCAAAATTAAGGGCCGCGCGGGGACACCCATAACGACTGAGCCAAATTCTGCAAGTTGACATAGGCCACCTAAAATCTAAAACTTTCGAGAAACCACAATGACGCCTCAACTAGACAGTTCCGCCCAGATACTCACTCAAATGCAGCAGTCATGGAATCAAGCTGCGCGGGTTTGGAACCCTCGAGGATTGGCCGCACTTTATGCCGAGGATGCGCTGTTTTATGGCGGGCGCGCCGGGCACTCGGTTGGAGCAGGAGCAATTGAGGGTTATTTTTCTTCTTACGATGGTGTCTTGCGATCTGCTGTGTTGACCTTAATCGAACAAGAAATTGTAAAAATCAACGATGGTAGTTTTATGGCGCAAGGCCTGGGGTCGTTTGCGTTTGTCCTTGAAGACGGTCGCGCCACGAAGTCGGTTTTACGTACCACTCTTGTGCTCGTCAAACTTAAGGGCAACTGGAAAATCCAGCTTCATCATTTCTCAGTGACGCCCACAGTACCGCCCTTGGGTGACGCGTAAGCTCTCAAATATAAAAAAACAAACCAAGGAGACCTCTTGAAGATCACCGCAATCGAAGACTTGCATGCGGATGGCGGCTGGCGCACGCTATCATTTTTAAAAATCACCACCAACACAGGTTTGATTGGCTGGTCAGAGTTCAGCGAGGGTAGCTCAAGCCCAGGCTTGACGGATGTGATTCGTAAGCTCGGGCAAAGTTTGCTTGGCGCGGATCCGCGTCAAAGCAATTTGATTCATGCCAACTTGTATGCAGTGACTAGAATTTTTTCGGGTGGCTTAATCGCGCAAGCGCTTGCGGCGCTTGAAAATGCCTGCTTAGATCTGAAGGCTAAAGATTTAGGCGTGCCGGTGCATCAATTGTTCGGTGGCGCCTTGCGTACCAAACTGCCGATCTATTGGTCGCAGTGTGGAACGTTGCGCTCACGCTTTGCACCAGTGTTCGGGGCTGCGCCTTTGCGGTCGTTAGACGATATCGTGACCTTAGGAAAAGAAGTTAAGACTCGCGGCTTTAAGGCGCTCAAGACTAACATTTTATTTTTTGAAAAGGGCGCATGCAGTAATTATCGGCCCGGCTTTGGCGTTGGCACGGGCTTTCCTGAGCTCAATCTGGATGATAAAACTCTAGCGGCGATTGTTGAGTTGCTTCACGCGTTTGAGCAAGGTGCCGGTAAAGATGTGAAGTTGGCACTAGATTTAAACTTTCACTTTAAGCCCGAAGGCGCAAAAAGAATTGCACGTGCACTTGAACGTTTTAATCTAATGTGGCTTGAAGTCGACATACAAGATCCGCGGGCCTTAGCAGAAGTCAAGCAATCAACCACAACACGAATCTCTTCGCTTGAAACGCTGTTGGGTCGGCAAGCGCTTCGCCCTTACCTTGAGGCCAATGCAGCCGATGTTGCGATTATTGACCCGCAATGGAACGGCTTGCTCGAAGCCACCAAGATGGCGACGATGGCTGAAAGCTACGAAATCAACGTGGCTTCGCATAACTATCACGGGCAGTTATCTTCGCTGATGGGCGCGCATTTTTCAGCGGCCACGTCAAATTTCAGCATCATGGAGTATGTGGTGGACGAGGCGGCATTCACGCGTGAATTCATGACGCATCCGATCGAAATCGTAGACGGTGAAATCGTTTTGCCAGAGGGCCCTGGCTGGGGTTCAGACATCAACGAAGAGGCAGTGCGAGCGAAACCAGCGAAGCATTGAGTTACCTACAGTCGGTGCATTGATTGCTAAAGACCATGCGTTCAGTCGATTAGATTAGAACGTATTAGGTTAATTTACCTGTAAATTATTAGCCTGAATGATGCGACCCCATTGCTCCCGCTCTGCTTTAACCAAATGCGCGGAAATCCTCCCCGTTCAGGGGGAGGATGAATAGCGCGGACACCGCAGGTGTCCCTGTTTTTAGCTGATTCAGGTCTGGGCGGTTGTTCGATGTCTTGGTAAACGATCGCGGTAGCAGTTCTGCAGCACACTGTCAACTTCGTCTTTGTTGAAGGTAGCAAGGCAATATTTCGTTACAAAGAACAAGTTTTTGTTGCAAAGCTTTACTGAATTTTTACCTGACAGATACAAGTTTTACACAGGTGATTTGGTGATTTACCTTAATAGCGCAAATATAATTCAAGGTATGAAACGCGTGCAGGCCTACAAATTTCGGATTGAACCAAATGGTGAGCAACAGCGCGCCATGCGTCGTATTGCCGGCGCCTGCCGCTTCGTCTACAACAAAGCGCTCGCACTCCAAATCGCCAATCACCAGCAAGGCCAAAAGTTCGTCAATCATTTCGAGATGTGCAAATGGCTTCCGATCTGGAAGAAAGAGCCCGAGACTTTGTGGCTCAAAGAGACGCCGTCGCAGCTCTATCAAGTTGTACTCAAAGATTTGGTGCGTGCTTACAAAAACTTTTTCGAGAAACGTGCCTCTTTCCCGACCTTCAAAAAGAAGAGCGCAAGCACGAGCTTTTGCTTTCCTCAGGGCTGCGAACTCGATGCTGTCAATCGCCGAGTCCGGTTACCAAAGCTAGGCTGGGTTCGCTATCGTAAGAGCCGTGCCGTCAAAGGCACAATCGAGGCGCCAGGGCTGTGCGTCAAAGCCAAGTCTGGCCTAAACAAGTCGATACTCGATCAAGGCTGGGGCGAGTTTCGCCGCCAGTTAGAATACAAACAAGTGTGGCGTGGTGGTGAGGTACTTGCAATCGATCCGCGCAACACGAGCCGTACTTGCCCGGCCTGCAAGCACGTAGCGGTCGAGAACCGAAAAACACAAGCCAAGTTTGAGTGCGTCGCATGCGGCTTTGCTGAAAATGCAGACCTGACTGCGGCTCTCAACATACTAAGGGCAGGACATGTCCGGCTCGCCTGCCAAGTGAACGGTGCATGAATGCCGTCAGCAACAGGAACCCACCGAAGCGATCGACCCCATCCCGGGGCCTACGCCGTAGGAATCCCCGTTCTTCCCGCGTCAGCGGTGTCCGTGAGGACGAGGGCGGGGAGGATGTCAACGTCCTCGCTAACGTAGGACTGATAGGTATTGTTAATCAAGCAACAGTCCAAGAGCAGTATTAAAACAATGACAACATTATAGCGCTTGGATTGCGTTACGATTAGAACCGTATCGTCTTCAACTTTTTAGCCCTTCATCAAAAGAGCGCACTCACGACAGAACGTAAAGTCAACGATATCGGCGGCCTACCCGCGGGGCCGGTCTGCCAAGACGAACATCCCAACACCTTGCACGAAAAACGTGTCGATGCTCTGCTAAGGATTTTATCGGGCTCCACGCTTAAGGCCTTTACGGTCGATGCGATGCGCAGAACGATTGAGTCCAACACAGAAGACGATTACCGTAACCTTGGCTATTACGACAAGTGGATACGCGCCGTGCGTGACCTCGTGGTCGAACAGCAAATCCTAAGCCGCGCCGAAATCGAGGCGCGGGTGGAACTCTTGCGCAGCAAACATAAAAAGGTGGCCGCATGACAGCTTTCACACCTCGTCCTGGTCAAGCTCTGCCAGTCGGCGCACCCGTACGCGTGCGTCAGCAGCCACCCGAGCCCCATTGCCGCACGCCTTTTTACTTGCGTGGCATAAAAGGTGAAATCACAGACGTGATGGGCTGTTACCGCGACCCCTCTTTATTAGCGTTTCATAAGCCGGGCCTACCCATGCGGGTGCTCTACCGCGTGCGCTTCAAGCAGGCTGATGTCTGGCCCAACTATTCAGGTAGCCCGAAAGACACTGTTGTGGCTGATATCTACGATCACTGGATCGAACCGCTCGCCGGAGAAAAAATATGAGTTCAAACCACGGACACCATCACGATCATGACCATGACCATGATCATGCACATGGCCACGATCACCCCCACAGCCCGCCCGCACCCGATGATGACGATGGTTATGATCGCTATGAAGTGCTGCTACAAACTGCGATTCGCGAACTGTTAGATGAAAAAGGCATTATCACTGCTGCTGAATTACATGCGCAGATCGATAAGCAAGACAGCCTGACCCCTGCCATTGGTGGCAAAATCGTCGCTAAAGCCTGGCTTGATCCAGTCTTTAAAAAACAATT
>CAMCZQ010000164.1 GCA_945887835.1 Bordetella parapertussis
AGGTTTTCTGAATGGTTCTTTAGTTTGCTTCAAGGTGACTTGGGCACCTCGATGTTTACCGGAATGCCCGTGCGTGAGTTGATCGCGCAACGCGTTGAACCCACCCTGTCACTAATGGTGATGACGCTGATTATCGCGATTACGATCGCCGTTCCTATCGGCGTCATCGCCGCTTCAAAAGTCGGCACGTGGATCGACCGCGGCATTATGGCGATCTCGGTGGCGGGCTTCTCGGTACCGGTGTTTGTGGTGGGTTACTTGCTGGCTTATTTTTTAGCGCTCGAACTTGATTGGTTTCCAGTGCAAGGCTATGTCTCTTTTTCAAAAGGCTTTTGGCCTTGGTTCGAAACGCTCGTGTTGCCCTCCATTGCACTGGGCTTTGTCTATATCGCCCTGATCGCGCGTATTACCCGCGCCACGATGCTTGAAGTGTTGTCGCAAGATTACATACGCACCGCGAAGGCGAAAGGCATGGGACAAGTGGGCATCCTGTTTTTACATGCTTTGAAAAACGCTGCGGTACCGATTGTGACCGTGATCGGAATTGGTATTGCCTTGTTAATCGGTGGCGCCGTCGTCACAGAGAGTGTGTTTGCGATTCCAGGGCTCGGCCGCCTGACGATTGATGCTATTGTGCGGCGCGACTATCCTCTGATTCAGGGTTTGGTGGTTGTGTTCAGCTTTGTCTACGTGCTGGTGAACCTGCTTGTTGACGTAATTTATACCTTAGTTGATCCCAGGATTCGTTACTAATGACTCTCTATGCTGCAGCGCCCGCGCTGCCCGATATTCTGCCTTCCAAGCGTCTGCGCACTGGCTGGACCGGTTTCTTATTAAGCAACCCAACGATTGCGATCGGTTTGGGTTTGTTGGTTTGTATGCTGTTCTTAGCGTTGGCCGCTCCTTGGTTAGGGACCGTTGATCCGACTGCGCTCGAACCTATCAAACGTAATCGTGAGCCCTCGTTTGAATATTGGTTTGGTACCGACGCCTTCGGCCGGGATATCTACTCGCGCGTGCTGTATGGCGCGCGCGTGTCGTTAACGGTTGGTTTTTCGGTGGCCTTATTGGCGTCTGCCAGCGGGCTACTGATTGGCTTAGTATCGGGCACGATCCGTCGCGCTGATTCAATCATTATGCGCATCATGGACGGCTTGATGTCGATCCCGCCTATTTTGCTGGCGATTGCGTTGATGGCATTGACCCGTGCCAGCGTCGAGAACGTGATCATCGCCATCACCATCGCCGAGATTCCGCGTGTCTCGCGACTTGTGCGGGGTGTGGTCTTGACCTTGCGCGAGCAACCCTATGTGGATGCCGCAATCTCTTGCGGTTGTCGCACCCCCATGCTGATTTGGCGCCATATCTTGCCCAACACGCTTGCGCCGCTAACAGTGCAAGCAACGTATATTTGCGCCTCGGCAATGATTACCGAATCGATCTTGTCATTTATCGGTGCGGGTGTGCCACCAATCATCCCCTCGTGGGGCAATATTATGGCCGATGGTCGTACGCTGTTTCAGATCAAGCCATATATTATTTTCTTTCCGGCAGTGTTTTTATCACTGACGGTTTTAGCGGTGAATTTGTTGGGCGACGGCTTTCGCGATGTGCTAGACCCGCGCAAGTCTAAGTCGGCTTAACAGGAGAACTCTTTTGGCACTGCTTGAAGTTGAAAATTTACAAACACACTTTCGCACTCCTGATGGCGTGAATCGCGCCGTTGATGGCGTGAGCTTTTCAGTCAACGAAGGCGAAACGCTTGCGATCGTTGGTGAGTCGGGTTGCGGCAAGTCGGTGACGGCCATGTCGATTTTGAGATTGATCTCAGAGCCGCCCGGAAAAATCGCCGGTTCGATCCGTTTTATGGATCAAGATCTCTTAACCCTCTCTGAAAAACAAATGCGCTCGATTCGCGGCAATGCGATTTCGATGATTTTTCAAGAGCCAATGACCAGCCTGAATCCTGTGCTGACGATCGGCCGGCAATTACGCGAAACCTTGTTATTGCACCAGGCGATCAGCAGCCAGCAGGCAAACGCTCGCGCGACCGAGATGCTTGAACTTGTTGGCATTTCAGAGGCGCCGCGCCGTTTAACGGAATATCCCCACCAGTTGTCAGGTGGCATGCGCCAGCGCGTCATGATCGCGATGGCGCTGGCCTGTAATCCACGTTTGTTGATCGCCGATGAGCCGACCACGGCCTTGGATGTCACGATTCAAGCGCAGATTCTGGACTTGATGGCAGATCTTAAAAATAAGATTGGCGCGGCGATTGTTTTGATCACGCATGATCTGGGTGTGGTGGCCGAGGTCGCCGAGCGTGTGATGGTGATGTACGCGGGTCGCAAGGTTGAAGAGGCGCCTGTCGGTGAATTATTTGCCCATCCCCTGCATCCGTACACGCAGGGTCTGTTGGGTGCGGTGCCTAAACTAGGTGCATCTTTGCAGGGTCACACCTCGCGCTTAAAAGAAATTCCGGGTCTGGTGCCAAGCTTGAAGCAAAAGATAAAAGGCTGCGTCTTCGCGTCGCGTTGCCCGTTGGCAAAAGAGCCTTGCCACGAAATCGCGCCCGCGATGCAAAATAAGGGACAAGGGCATTTGGTTGCCTGCCACTTTGCGGGCGAACTGGCCTTTGCTAATGAATAACCTAAGTGATCCTGCTGCGATGTCTAAGACTGAAAATCCTGTGCTGCTTGAAGTCCGTCACCTGCAAAAATTCTTTCCGATTAAAACGGGTCTGTTTAGCAGGGTGAGCGGTCACGTGCACGCGGTGGATGATGTGTCGTTCTCAATTCGCAAAGGCGAAACGCTTGCCTTAGTCGGTGAGTCGGGTTGCGGGAAGTCGACGGTAGGTCGCTCGATCTTGCGTTTGTTCGATTTGACTGCGGGCGAAGTTTGGTTGGATGGCGTTCGCATCGATTCGCTAAGCGCCAGTACTTTGCGTCCGCTGCGCAAACGCATACAAGTTATTTTTCAAGATCCCTTTTCCAGTCTGAACCCCAGAATGCGGGTGCACGATATTATTGCCGAGCCGATTCGTAACTTTGGTTTAGCGCAGTCTGAGGCCGAGGTCAGCGACCGCGTCGCTAAGCTCTTAGAAAAAGTCCGTTTAAGCAAAGACGCCGGCGGGCGTTGGCCCCATGAGTTTTCAGGAGGTCAGCGTCAACGTATTTGTATCGCACGTGCGCTGGCCGCTGAGCCTGATCTTATTATTTGTGACGAAGCCGTATCGGCGCTCGATGTTTCGGTGAAGGCGCAGATCGTCAATCTGTTGCAAGACCTACAAAAAGAACTTGGTTTGGCTTTGCTGTTTATTAGCCATGACTTGGCCATTGTTGAGCACATGACCCATCGCGTTGCGGTCATGTATCTTGGCAAAATCGTTGAGCTCGCCGAGCGTCGCGAGTTATTCTCAGCGCCTTTGCATCCCTACACCAAGGCCTTGTTGTCTGCCGTGCCGGTGCCGGATCCGCAGAAAAAAACTCAGCGTACGGTGCTGCAGGGCGATGTACCTAGCCCGATTAAGCGACCAAACGGCTGTCATTTTCATACCCGCTGCCCGGTCGCGCTCGAGCGTTGCAAAACTGAGGCCCCAGCACAAACCGTGCTGGGTTCAGGGCGAATGGTGAGTTGCCACCTGCTCGCGGGTTAGTCTATTTAGGCGCGTGCTTGGCCAAGAATGTGCGAATGTGCGCAACCGCTTGCGGCACCAGACTGGTGGGTTGCTTCCAGGGGTAAAGGCTGACCTCTGCGCCCGGACACAAGTCAACGACCTCTTTGGCAACGGCGTACGGGTGATGCACGCTGTCATCTGGCAACACCAAGGTTGGTGTACTGCACTTGCGCACAAAATCGCGATCTACCGTAAAGACAAAGTCGCTTCGGTTGGTGTACATGTTGGTTAAAAACGCATGCGCCATCTCTAGGGTGACCGCAGGGCGCTGCAAGCAAAGCGCGGGGGCCCATTCTTTCATGTTGCCATCGCGAAAGAGCCCAGGCATCTCTGGCCGAAAGCCGCTAGGCTGCGCGTGAATCGCTGCAACCACACGACCAGGCGCGCGCTTTAGCAGGTTCCAGATGTAAGGGCCGCCAATACAAAAGCCCATCACCAAGAACTTATCGATGCCAAGGTGATCCATCAAGCCCAGTTGATCGTCGGTGTAGGCGTCCCAAGGACGATCGATTTCGAGTGGCCCTGATGAGTAGCCCCGATTGGCGTGGCGCGAATCAGCGATGATGCAACGATAGCTGCCCCGAAACTCTTCCATCGGGTCAAAGGGCGCAGTCGTTGAACAAAATGCGGTGGTGGCATTTAGGCCGCCACCGGGCAAGATCAGCATCGGAAAGCCTGAGCCGACTTCTCGGTAATGGATTTTTGTACTACCTTTTTCGTAAAAGGGCATGATGGTGTCTCTCGGTTGACTTGTTGTTATAGTGGGGTGGCAACGTTCTGTGGTTCAAGGTAAAGTATTTAGGGCATTTTGACATAGAGCCGAGCAAAAATAAAAACAAGGAGTTGACAAACATGTTTAAAACAATCCTCACCATCGCGGCAGGATTACTGTATTGCACTCTTTTATACTGCGGCGCGGCGCGGGCGCAAGACATCTATCCCAATAAGCCTATTAAAATTGTCTTGGGTGTGGCACCAGGCGCCTCAACCGACTTTTTGGCGCGAGAAGTCGGACGCGGCTTGACTGAGCGGCTGAAAGTGCCCGTTGTCATCGAAAACAAGGCGGGGGCCAATACGATTATCGGTACGAACGCCGTGGCCAGATCGGCCCCTGATGGCTATACCCTCTATCTCACCACGATCACCACAGCAGTCAATCCGTTCATTTACAACAATCTTCCGTACGATTTCAAGAAAGACATGAAAAATATCGTCTTGCTTGGTGTGGCCGACAACGTGTTTGCGGTGACGCCAAAAATCGGTATCAATAATGCGCAAGACATGCTTGCGTACGCAAAAAAAAATCCGGGTCAATTTACCTACGGCTCTTCAGGCATTGGCACCATCCATAATTTATTAATGGAACTCATCGCGGATCGCGCACAAGTCCAACTCAATCACATCCCCTACAAAGGTGCGATGGCTGCTGTGACTGATGTTTTAGGTGGTAACTTGATTGGCTATTTTGGTACGATTTCTGCGCAACGAGAGTTTATTAAGCGCGGTGACTTGAAGCCCTTGTTTGTCACCTCAGCCAAACGCTCGATCTATTTGCCTGAAGTGCAGACCCTCGCAGAGGCAGGTTTGCCGCCCATTGCGACCGGCTATTGGATGGGCTTGTCGGCGCCAGCCGGAACCTCAGAGTCGATCGTGAGCTTATTAAACAAAGAAATCAATGCGATCTTATCGACACCTGAAGTGGTACAAAAATTTAATCAGCAAGCCATTGACCCCATGGGGGGGTCTTCAGCAGAAATGGATGCGTTCTTTGACGCAGAGTTAAAGCTTTGGCAAGCTGCAGCGGTTGCGGCGAAGATCATACCGATTTCGCTTGGAAAATAATGGGCAAATACTGCCGAGCGGCTCACAGTCTTGAAAGCATAAGGCAGGGTAACGGGTGACAGAACCGACGCAAACACATGATTTGATTGTGATCGGGGGCGGGATCGCTGGCTTAACCGCGGCGGTGCGTGCCGCTGAACTCGGCTTGCGGGTGCTGCTGCTCGAACAAGGTGAAGGGCTTGATTATCCAAATAATTCGCGTCAGTCAGGCGGCATCCTACACATAGGCTTTCGCGATCCATTTCGAGAGCCGCAAGATTTAGAGCAGCACATCGCTCGCCTGACCGGAGGTCAAGCCAAGCCTGAACTCGCACACGCCTTGGCACACACCGGCGCCCGGCTCATTACCTGGCTGCAGAGTAAAGGCGCGAAGTTCATGCGTTTTAATCCGCAAGAAGGCTACCGCTGGTGCTTGTCACCGCCTCGTGCGCTTAAGGCCGGACTCGATTGGAAAGAACGCGGGCCGGATTTAATCTTGCGCCGACTCGCCCTCGAACTCATCGAGCTGGGCGGTACCTTGCAACTCGGGGCGCGAGCGTCTAACTTGTTGCTAGAGCAAGGTCGGTGTGTTGGCGTGCAAGGCGTTTGTCAGCAAGAGTCACGTACTTGGCGCGCACCTTATTGCTTACTAGCAGACGGTGGGTTTCAGGCCAATCAGACATTGTTTGAAGAACATATCGGCGCGCGCTATGAGGCGGTTTTTCAGCGAGGCGCCAGAACTGGCAGAGGGGATGGCTTGACGATGGCCTTAGCAGCCGGCGCCGTTTTAACGCCCGGAAATCGTTTTTATGGCCACGTGCTGTGCAGTGACGCCAAACACAATGATCAGGTTTGGCCTTACCCCGAGGTTGATGCCATAGCAACCGCAGGTATCGTGATCGACGCGAGCGGCCAACGCTGTGTGGACGAGGGTCGTTCAGGCGTACACCTCGCCAACGAGCTGGCAGCGCAGGCGAGCACTGAAAAACTATTTGCGGTGTTTGATCAAACCATTTGGGACGGCCCCGGCACCTCTGCCCGCATCCCTGCAAATCCACTGCTCGAGCGCTCGGGCGGCACGATCTTGCGCGCTCAGACCGCTGCCGACTTAGCCCGCCAAATGGGCGTACCTGTTGCCAGCTTTGTCGACACCTTGACGCAATACAATCTTGCGCTGGCCAACGATGCCTTGCACACGCTACCGATCGCGCGCTCAGATAAGGTACAGCCGCTGCCGATTACGCAAGCACCTTTGATGGCGATTCCGATATGTCCGGGTATCACCTACACCATGGTCGGAATTGAGACTGATGCACAAGCGCAGGTACTTGATGCAAAGGCAACACCGATTCCCGGCTTGTTTGCCGCTGGGGCGACGACCGGCGGTCTCGAAGGCGGGAAAGATACCGCATACATCGGTGGACTGATTAAATCTGGTAGCTTTGGTCTGCTGGCGGCCGAAAGAATCGCAGCACTCGCTGGCAAGTCAGTGCTGCCCGAAATCGTTGAATCAACGGTCTTGTCCGACCTGAGGCAGGCGGTAGGTCATGCAACGCGCACGGGTCACGCGGGTCCTGTGAAGGGCGCAAGTACGGCTAAGGGGCTTGAACGTTTTCCGGTTTTGCGCGCAACAGTGCGCTACGGCAGAGGAGTCGCCGTCGGCCTGTCTTTGCTCGTCGCCGCATTGGTGTTCGCGTTGTCGTCCGAAGCTTTGGGGTGGCTAGGCGGGCTCCTTGCAGTGGTTTCGGGTTTGCTGGTGTTGGTGATTATTTTGGGTGTCGTTGAACTCATTAAACTCATCACCGAGTTTTTAATGCCTGAGTAATAAAGATTGTTTCGTCGTCAAAAAGTAGTCAAAACAAAAATCGATTACAAAATTGTGAGACCTCATGAAAAACTTGAAAAAAAATATCCTAAGCAGCTTGTTAGTTCTATGCTCGGCTCAGGTAGCCATCGCCGCCTATCCTGATCAGCCAATCAAACTTGTCGTACCGTTTCCGGCGGGTGGCACCACCGACGTCTTGGCGCGA
>CAMCZQ010000165.1 GCA_945887835.1 Bordetella parapertussis
ACGCACCAATCAGCGCGATAAATAAAATCAGCGGAAACAACACGGCGTAGCGCACGCGCAATAAGCGCACCCAAAGCCCGATTAGCGGCAGGTTCAACACCAGCAACATTGCGTTGCCTATGTACATACTGGTGACGGTTCCCCAAAAGAGTTCAGGGTTTTTTTGAATCATCAGTGGGCCCGGTGTAATGCCATGAATCATGAGCGCGCCGAGCAAAATACCCATGACCGCGTTGGCAGGGATGCCGAGTGTCAGCAAAGGGATGAAGGCAGCTTGTGCGGCGGCATTATTGGCAGCCTCGGGGCCCGCCACGCCAGCGATGGCACCATGGCCAAATTTTTCGGGCGTTTTCGAAATACGTTTTTCGGTGCCATAGGAAATAAACGAGGCAAGCACCGCACCACCGCCAGGTAAGATCCCCAGTAAAAAACCTGATAAAGAGCCGCGCATAATTGGGGCGAAAGATTCTTTCCAGTCTTGTCGGCTAGGCAGCAGGTTCTTGACTTGACTGACGACCACGCTTTGTTTGATGGTTCGCTCAACGTTTAACAAAATTTCAGAAACGCCAAAGAGCCCCATGGCGAGCGGCGCGATCCCGATCCCGTCTAGCAGGTCAGACACGCCAAAGGTGAATCTGGGTAGTCCTGTCATGGTGTCTAGGCCAACGACGCCGGCTAGCACACCAACGCCTGCCATCATGAGTGACTTGGCCATTGATTTTTGTGCGAGGTAGGTCAAAATCACCAGACCCATAATCATCAGCGCAAAGTATTCGGGTGGGCCAAACCTCAGGGCGATTGAGGCAAGCGGAGGCGCGAGCAGCATCAAGCCAATAATGCCGATGGTACCTGCGATGAACGAACCGAAGGCCGCGATGCCTAAGGCAGGGCCAGCGCGACCCTGTAGCGCCATTTGGTGGCCGTCTAGCATCGTCACCACTGAAGCAGCTTCGCCAGGGATCCCGACCAGAATTGAGGTGGTTGAGCCCCCGTATTGTGCGCCGTAGTAAATGCCTGACAGCATGATGATGGCTGTCACAGGCGAAATGCCAAAGGTGATCGGCAACAAAATCGACATCGCGCCAACAGGGCCAATACCAGGCAACACGCCGATCAGCGTGCCAATCAGCACACCGATAAAGCAAAAGAAAATATTGTGAGGCTGTAAGGCGACCGAGAAGCCGGTGATGAGGTTATCTGCTAAGTCCATAGGAAGTCGCGCGCCTCAGAAGCCAAAAATTCCCGCGGGGAGCGAGATTTTTAGAATAGTTTTGAAAAGGAGGTAGGTGCAGCCGATTGCGATGACTGGCACGAGAATTGAGGTTTTCCAGCTTAAGCCCTCAAGCCAACGCATGATGATGAGCAGCAAAATAAAACTGCACAGAAAAAAGCCAAGTGTCTCGAAGGCCAGAATAAACAAAATGATCAGTAGCGTGATGGCGACCGCGCGCCACCAGTTACAACCCGCCCACAGGTCAGCCAAGCGAGTTTGTGCCGCTGGGTCGCCTTTGAAGGATTGGATGAATATCATCAGTGCCATGAGCGAAACAAAACTACCCGCCACGCAGGTTAAAAAACCCGAGCCGGGGGCTCTCATGGTGCCAATGCCAAGATCCAAGGCACCATAGACGGCAGTGGCGCCAAACAGAAGCCAAAACAGACTGCCGACGCGTTCTGCGTTCAATATGTCTCCTTAGTTATTTTTGTCTTGGGCTGAGTGTTGCGTCGAATCGACTGTGCGGCGCACCATTTTTAGGCGACACGTTGAAGTTCGCCCAGCTCTTGCCCATATTTGTAGCAATCCTAGGTCTTAGCCCTCGTATTGTCAACCTTGCAGCAAGCCACCCTTGGTGATGAGCAGTCCCTCGCACTGTGGTCGTTTTGATATCTCGCTATGTGGTAAGTGCGTTGACATAAGAATCGCCATAGGATTAAGCTGATTCTTAAGACCAATTATTCAAGATAAAACAGGAGACCACCATGTCAGACATGCCAAAGCGCGTACGTATCCTTGAAGAAGGCCCTCGTGAGGGAATGCAGATTGAAAAAGGGCCGATCGCGACGCAGCGAAAAATTGACTTGATCGATAGCTTGTCAGAGACCGGTCTTGAGCAAATTCAGGTGACCTCTTTTGTGAGTCCGCAGGCCGTACCGCAGATGGCCGATGCCCCAGAAATTGTGGCTGGCTTTAAGCGAAAGCCTGGCGTGCGTTACACCGGTTTATGGTTAAACGACAAAGGGCTCGAGCGCGCGATCGCAACCCAAAAACTCGATATTCGCGGCTCGCTGTCTTTGACCGCCTCCGAGAAATTTTTGTTACGTAATCAAAAGCGCACCTTGGCTCAAAACATCGAGGCCGTGCATTCGATGATTGGTATGTTTAAGCACTACAACGTCGAGATTAATCGCGCTAGCATCATGGCCGCCTTTGGTTGTAATTTTGAAGGTGATATTTCGACTGAACGTGTGCTTGAATTGATTCAGACGTTCCACGACATTGGCGAGCAACACGGCGTCAAGATTGAAACTTTGTCTCTAGCGGACACCATGGCTTGGGCCACGCCGGGTTCGATTCGCAGAGTGGTCGGTGCCGTACGCAACAAGTATCCTGATCTTAATCTGTCCTTGCACTTGCACGACACACGCGGGATGGGTATTGCGAATGCCTATGCCGGTATGCAAATGGGCGTACAGATTTTTGACGCTGCTGTGGCAGGTTTGGGGGGTTGTCCTTTCGCTTCGCACTCTGGTGCGTCAGGTAACGTGTGCACTGAAGATCTGGTGTTTATGTGTCACGAGATGGGCATTGAAACTGGCATTGATCTTGAAAAGTTAATTGAGTCGGCGCTCTTGGCTGAGCAAGTTGTTGGCCATCCTCTGCCGGGTTCAATCAAGATGGGAGGCTCGTTGAATAAACTGCGCCAGAAAGTTAAAGACTCGATGCAAGCTAAAGCCTGATCAAGGACACCATCATGACCGATATCACCCGTGAACTGGGCGCTTTTGTGGCAGGCTTGACCTACGACAAAATCCCGAAAGAAGCAGTCGAAGTGATTCATATGGGCTTTGCAGATTGCGTGGGCGTGATGCTCGCCGGTCGTGATGAGCCTCCTACTAAAATCTTAAAAGAGGTGCTTGCACCGCCTACTGGCACGTCGACGTTGATGTTCGGCGCCCAAACCGCGAGTGCCTCTGACGCCGCTTGGATCAATGGTGTCGCCGCGCACGCGTTGGATTTTGATGACGTGGCAATTAAAGGCCATCCCAGCACGATTTTGGTGCCGGCGATAATTGCTGAGGCGCAAGCGCTAGGCTCAACGGGGCGCGAGATGGTCACGGCGTATGCGGCGGGCTATGAGGTTTGGGCCGAGTTGGCGCGTCGGGATCCCGATCACTATCACACCAAGGGCTGGCATCCGACTGGTATTTTGGGCGCAATTGCGTCGGCTGCAGCCTGCGCATCACTGAACAAGCTCAATGCAGAGCAATGCACCATGGCGATTGCCCTGGGTGCATCTCAAAGCGCTGGCATTATGGCTAACTTCGGCACGATGACTAAGCCGTTTCATGCGGGGCGCTCAGCTCAGTCTGGTGTGTTGGCGGCGCGGCTTGCCAAGGCGGGGTTCACGTCTTCGTTAGATGCACTTGAACATCCACAAGGCTTCTTGTCGGCGGTGTCACCAAATGGGCGCTTTGATGCCACTTCTAAGGTTGAGGCAGGCAAGGTTTGGAAGCTGGCGGTGACTAAGTTATCGGTTAAAAAATATCCGCTGTGCTTCTGTACGCATCGCGCGCTAGACGGCATGTTGGATTTAGTTGCAGAAACTCCCGTGACCGCGGATCAAATCGAAAGCATTACGGCCGTGACGAGCCGCCGTAACACCAAGGTCTTGCGCAATCATCAGCCTCAAACAGGTCTTGAAGCAAAATTCAGTATGCAATTTGCAATGGCCTCGTGCGTGGTGGCTGGGCGCGCTGGCTTAACTGAGCTTGTTGATGATTTTGTGATTCGCAAAGACGTGCAAGATTTGATGAAAAGAATCAGCGTTCAGGCTGACGATGCAGAGCACCCCAATATGCCGGGTTACTCACCTTTTGATCAGGTGACCGTGAAGCTTAAAAATGGTCAGACTTTGCAGAGTAAAGAAGTTGTGACGGTACGAGGCGGACCAGATTTTCCGTTGAACCGTGAGCAGCTTTGGGCGAAGTTTGCTGACTGCGCACGCGTCGGTCATTTTGAGGGTTCAGCTTTGAAGTTATTTGATGCATTTATGGCCCTTGATCAGGTTGCAGGTGTGAGCGATATTCCTGGTTTGAGTTCAGGTAAAAAGTAGTCTGCTGCACATAAAAAAAGGGATCGCCGAGGCGATCCCTTTTTTGACTGCTTTATCTAAGCTTAACCAATCTGCTTTCTAAACATCTCGATGGTGCGCTCGCGCGCCAGTTTTGCTGACGCTGCGTGATATGAACCGCGCTGATCACAGTTAAAGCCGTGGTCAGCAGGGTAGTAGTAGCTGGTTTCTTTCGGGTAGGCTGCGGCAACGACTTTAGCCTGCTCAAGCGTAATCGAATGATCCGTTTCACCAAACTGAAACATCACTGGGCACTTTGGGGTCTCTTTCAAGAAACTAGGGATTGCACCGCCGTAGTAGGGCACTGAGCAAGCTAAACCATCCACGCGACCCGCTGCAAGCCAAGCGATCACGCCGCCCCAGCAGTAACCCACAATACCGACTTTACCTGCATGTTTACCGTGTTCGATAGCGGCTTTGACGTCAAGCATCGTGTGATCAAAGCTAACTTTTTTCATGATCTCGACGCCCGCACCGATCTCGGGCTGTGTGTAGCCTGATTCGTATTTGGTTTGCGCGCGATCAAAAAATGCAGGGGCGATGGTGAGATAGCCGTCGGCAGCGAAACCATCGGCCACTGAGCGAATGTGGCTGTTGACGCCAAAAATTTCAGGGGCGACGATGACTAAGCCGCGTGGCTTGCCTGCGGGCTCTGCCACGTAGGCGTCGAATTGATGGCCGTCTGAGGCTTTAAGTTGAATATTTTTACCCATACTGATCTCCTTGAATACGTCTAACTATGATGATTGAGTGGATGAGAACCTTGCTTGTCGCGCAAGAGAGCCAGTTGCCCGACCCCCTAAGGTGGTTAAATTATAGACACAGACCTGTGCAAAGCGAAAAGACATTTTTAAACGAATGTTTAGTTTATTTGAGATCGCCTGTTTTGGTGAAGTAATCTTTATACCAAGCCGTTTCAAGTGCAAGGTCGCGATTAAGGGTTTTGCTATCTTTTAGCTCAAAAGGAAGGTAGTTTTGCTTCAGCATGGCTCTAAACTCGTCGGACTGGGCGATTTTCATGAACGTGTCTTCAAGTTTTTTGACAATTGCCGGGGGTGTGCCCGCCCGAATGGTAGCAATCATGCCGCTGTGCGGGGGGTTCTCCCAGTCGCAGCCGATTTCTTTTAGCGTGCGCACCTGCGGAAAGTTATCGTCGCGGACAGTTTGAAACAAAACTAACTGACGAAAGATTCCGTCGACCACTAAGGGGTTGTGTGAGCCCGAACCCGAGGTGAAATTGACATGTCTACCCATCAGCATGGTGTTGGCCTCAGTGCCCCCTTTGGTTGGCACGTGTTTGAAATCAAGCCCTTTGCATCGTTTGAGTGCTTCGACGCCCATTTGTTGTGAGGTGGTCGCTACGCCACCACCACCAGCGGTAGCGTAAGACATGCCAGGATTTTTCTTGGCGTATTCAATAAAGTCCTCAATCGTTTTCCATGGGCTGTCAGCGGGCACGACCACAGACCCGTTATGAAAATAGCTGTACTGGATGACGCCAACAATATCAGATGGTTTGTAGCTCACCTTCATGAGTGCGGGTCGTGTCGTGATCGCCGAGGTGGCCCCGATCAGCACCGTGTAGCCATCCGGTTTTTTGGAGACGAGCAGGCCTGCTGCGACAGTGCCACCCCCGCCTCCCTTGTTATCGACGGTAATCGGCACGCCTAGCAGTCCTTCGGCTGCGCGGGCGAGGGCGCGCGCAGTAATATCGGTGGTCGCGCCCGCTGCATAAGACACGTAAAAAGTGATCGGCTTATTGGGATAATCTTGCGCGACCGAGACCATGGGCGCGAGGCTCAGCGTTAAACCAATGATCGTGCATGCTTTAAGTTTTGGAATCATTGTGCTTCCCTAATTACTCTTGCGTGAGTTTGGCCGCCTCAACAGTCTTTCGCCAGTTGTTGATCTCTGTTTGAACGAAGGCGTTAAATTCAGTCGGGCTGTTGCCTCCCGCAAGACCACCCATTTCTTTAAAGCGCTTTTGAATGTCAGGTGTTTGTAACACCTTGGCGGTGGCTTGCTGTAAGCGGTCGATGATGGGTTGCGGGGTCGTCGCCGGAGCGAACAACCCGAACCAGGCTGTCACCAGCATATCGGGTACGCCGGCTTCGGCCATGGTGGGCACTTCGGGTAGCTCAGGGGCCTGCGTATCGCTCGTCACGGCAAGCGCTCGTAATTTGCCACCTTTGATTTGCGCCATCACGCTTGGCGCTGTTGCGATCATGAAGGTGAACTGATTGCCCAGCAACGCTCCCGTTGCTGGGCCCGCGCCCTTATAAGGGATGTGCGGCACCTGTATACCAACCCGCTGCATAAACATTTCGCCCGAAAGATGCGGCGATTGCCCGGCCCCCGCAGAGCCAAACGAATAAAGGGTAGAGTCTTTCTTAATCGCACTAACAAGCTGCGGCACACTGGTGAATGGGGTGCTGCTATTGACCACTAAAATATTTGGATTTGAAATCACAAGGGTGATTGCTTTAAAGTCATCCGGTTGATAAGGAAGCTTTTTATACAGGCTATAGTTGATCGAATGCGAGCCAATATTCCCCATCATAATTGTGTAGCCATCGGGCGCGGCTCGGGCAACGTACTGAGAACCCAAAATACCACCTGCGCCAGCCTTGTTTTCAACCACAATCGTGGTGCCGAGTTCAGCCCCTAATTTTTCGCTAATGATGCGTGCAGCCTGATCGCCAGTGCCTCCCGGAGCGGCGCCTACGATAATCGTGATGGTTTTGTCGGGCCAGGCTGCTGCGCAGGGGCTAGTGAATGACAGCAACATACAGGCTGCTGCTAAGAGGTGGCCAGGTAACCATGGGTGAATCGCGAGCGGTTCAAGGGGCAACTTCAATGCGGTCTCCGAGGGCTAGTTTTATTTCGTTTTTTTATTAAGGTTAGCAGGAAATCAGCGACAGTTTGCAATTCTCGCTAGACGGAAGTGCACCCTGTCGCCATAATAAGAGAAAAAAGGTAAAGAGACTGCGTTTTGAAAGCCCCAAAAACTGCGCCTCACGGCGATCGAGATCAGCCAAGGTTATTCGTCTGGCAGCGAGAACTTGAGGCGTTTGACTAAACAACGAATGAG
>CAMCZQ010000166.1 GCA_945887835.1 Bordetella parapertussis
ACGCTGGGGCAAACGGTTCGCGCGCAAGTTGATGCGGATTACCGGGCGCGCACTGTGCGTAATCACTCGGCGACGCACTTAATGCACAAAGCGCTTAGGCAAGTGCTGGGTGCGCACGTGCAGCAACGAGGCTCGCTGGTGGACGCAGATAAAACTCGCTTTGACTTCGCGCATGATGCGCCGATCTCGGCCGATGACATCATAAAAATCGAAAGTCTGGTGAACGCGCAAGTGCTCGAAAATCAGGCTGCGCGTGCGCAGGTGATGTCTTACGATGAGGCGGTCAAGGGTGGCGCGATGGCGCTCTTTGGCGAGAAATATGGCGACACAGTTCGCGTACTGGATATTGGCTTTTCTCGCGAATTATGTGGGGGTACCCACGTGGCCCGAACCGGAGATATCGGCTTATTTAAAGTGATCTCCGAAGGAGGCGTGGCAGCCGGAGTGCGCCGTATTGAAGCAGTCACTGGGGGCAATGCGCTGGCTTGGGTTCAAAATCTGAACGCGACGGCACAACGCGCCGCCGCTGCCTTGAAAACTCAGCCGGCCGAACTGCCAGACCGTATCGCGCTGTTGCAAGAGCAACTTAAGGGCGTCGAAAAAGAACTTGAGCAGGCACGTGCGAAGCTTGCGTCGAGCGCGGGCAACGCTTTGACCGAGCAAGCGCTCGCGTTGGCAGCGGGAGTCAAGTTGTTAGTCACGGAAGTGCAGGGCGTTGACCCTAAAGACTTGCGTGCGATGGTTGATCAGCTCAAAGATCGCCTGAAGTCGGCCGTGGTGCTCTTGGCCGCTCGCTCGGCGGATGGCAAGATTAGTTTGGTCGGCGGGGTGACCGCGGACTGGTCGAGCAAAATTAAGGCCGGCGATCTGGTCGGCTTTGTCGCCGCGCAGGTGGGTGGTAAGGGCGGTGGACGGCCCGATATGGCAATGGGCGGGGGCACTGATTTAGCCTCGCTGCAAGGGGCGCTAGCCAGCGTCAGAGCGTGGGTTGAATCCCGCGTCTAAAAATGACCGCGTAAGGATGAGCATGACTGATTTACCAGAGACGGTTCCTGAGTTTCAGCAGACGGTTGATGCCGTTGGTTTGGCGTGCCCTTTGCCGATTTTGCGTGCAAAAAAAGCACTGGCGACGCTTGCAAGCGGCGAGATCTTGCGCGTAATCACGACAGACCGCGGCGCTGTGCGAGATTTTCAGGCTTTTTGTCGGCAAACCGGCAATGAACTCTTGGGTCAGATCGACGAGGTCACGATTGTCACGCACTACCTGAAGCGTCGCGCAAAACCCGCTGTTTAAAACCCTTAGGCTTTTGCGAAAAGGGTGCTATACTGCTAGACTTTCCTGAACATTTTCAAGGTATTACCTATGGTCGTGATTCGCCTAGCCCGTGGCGGCTCCAAAAAGCGTCCTTTTTACAACCTCGTAGCGACCGATTCTCGTGATCGCCGTGATGGTCGTTTTATTGAGCGCGTTGGTTTTTATAACCCTGTTGCCAATGCAAACGAAGAGCGTCTGCGTATCGCTCTAGACCGCGTCAGTCACTGGACTGGTGTTGGTGCTCAGTTGTCACCAGCGGTTGCCCGCTTGGTTAAAGACTTCTCTGCAAAAGTCGCGACAGCGGCTTAATTGATGGCTGTTGATGGCGCCGCAATAGCGCCAGATGATCTGATCGAGCTAGGTCGGATTATTTCAGCCTATGGTGTGCGCGGCTGGGTAAAAATTCAGCCGCACTCTGCTCAAGGTACTGTGCTTCGTGCCGCCCCTGTTTGGTGGTTGGCAGCACCGGTTGCGCCCCAAGCTAAGCCTGCAGCCTTGGTTGCTCACAAAGTCAAACAAGTGCGGCCTCAAGGTGCAACAATCGTTGCCGACCTCGAAGGCGTGGGTGAGCGCGACTTAGCCGAGTCTCTGCGGGGATATACGGTCTTTGTCTCAAGACTGCATTTTCCCAAAGCGCAAACCGATGAATTTTATTGGGTCGATCTTGTAGGTTGCCAGGTCTTTGGCGAAGCGGGTTTACTGGGTGTTGTCAACGAAGTCGTTGATAACGGTGCGCATGCTTTACTTAAAGTGCACAGACTCCAAGAGCAAGCCGCTGGTCTACCGCTTGCTCTGCTTGATGCAAAAGGTAAGCCCCAAGAAATGCTCGTGCCTTTCGTCGCGGCACACGTGCAGCACGTAGATATCGTTGCGCGTCGAATAGATACCGATTGGCCCCTAGATTTTTAGGGACTTCGCAATGCGAATCGATCTCGTGACTTTGTTTCCTGAAATGTTTAGCGCGGTGCGTGATTTAGGCGTCACCGGACGCGCGCACCTCAATGCGCTGTGGGCGTTAAAAACCTGGAACCCCCGCGACTACACACAAGATGTACACCGCACGGTTGACGATCGCCCGTATGGCGGCGGGCCGGGAATGGTGATGATGGCAGAACCCCTCACGCGCGCGGTTGTGGCGATTCGTGAGGATCGCGCCCAGACGCATCGACTATCGGGCGAGCCAGTCCCCGTTGTTTTACTGTCACCAATTGGTCGACCTTTTAATCAGGCGCAGGCAAGTCGGCTGGCGCAATCCGCGGGCGCAATTTTTATTTGTGGACGCTACGAGGGCGTAGATCAACGCTTTATCGACCGTCAGATCAACGAGCAATGGTCGTTAGGGGATTTTGTACTGTCAGGCGGAGAGGTCGCAGCGATGGCGATGATTGATGCTGCAGTCAGACTTTTGCCCGGCGCCTTAAATCATGGGCAATCGTCGGCACAAGACTCTTTTCAAGACTCGCTGTCTGGCTTACTGGATAGCCCACATTACACGCGCTCCGAAAGCTTGGCGAACGAGGGGGTACCCCCTGTTTTGCTGTCAGGCAATCACGCTCACATTGCGCGTTGGCGTCGTGAACAATCGTTGGCGCTCACGCTTGAAAAGCGGCCCGAACTCATCGAGCAGGCGCGCGCCCGAGGGTTGCTCACACAAGCCGATGAGCTGTACCTGCAGAGCTTGAAGCCTGTTTAGCCGCAAGGCTGGGTCGTTAGCCGAGTTTATCGCGCTGTACCTGAACCTGTTTGAGCGTGTCGCCAAATTGTTCGATGCGCTGCTTTTCTTGTTCGACAACAGAAGCAGGCGCGCGTGCGACAAACGCCTCGTTAGACAATTTTGCTTGCGCTTTTGTGATTTCGCCAGCAAGGCGCGCGATTTCTTTGTTTAGGCGCAGGCGTTCAGCCGCCACATCGATTTCGACTTTCAGCATCAGGTGTGTGTCGCCAACGACTTGCACGGGCGAGCCGTCATCGGGGAGTTCGTTGACGACCTCAACGCCCGACAGCTTGGCTAAAGCGGCCAGATAACCAGCATGTGCCAAGAGCATAGTCTGCGGGCCACGCGCAAATAACGGCACCCGAGCGGCTGGCGACAAATTCATGTCTGCGCGCAAGGCTCTGATCGCTTCGATCTGACCTTTTAATAAGCGCACCTGCGCGGTCGCGCTGCCGTCGACGGCCTCAAGATTCGGTTTTGGAAACGGCTGGATTGAAATGCTCGTGGTGTCAGTTGCACTTCGCTTGCCAGCGACTAGCGAGACCTTTTGCCAGAGCTCTTCGGTAATGAAGGGCATGATTGGGTGAAGCAGTCTTAATACCGCTTCGAGCACTCGAATTAAAGTGCGGCGCGTGGCGCGTTGTTGCTCGGGCGTGCCGTGCTGGATTTGAACCTTTGCAAGTTCAAGATACCAGTCACAGTATTCATCCCAGACAAAGTGATACAACGCGTTTGAAATGTAATCGAAGCGATAGTCTGCAAAGCCCTTGGCTACCTCTTGTTCAAGCAGTTGCAACTCGCTGATGATCCACCTGTCAACAAAGCTCTGTGCCGAGCTGTCAACCTCGGCCATGTTCTGACCTTCGGTGTTCATCAATACAAACCGCGTGGCGTTCCAGAGTTTGTTACAAAAGTTTCGATAGCCCTCGCAGCGTTTGAGGTCAAAGTTAATGTTTCGCCCGAGGCTGGCATAAGCGGCCATTGTGAAGCGCAGGGCGTCTGTGCCAAAGGCCGGAATACCTAGCGGAAACTGTTTGCGGGTGGATTTTTCGATACTGTCCGCTTGTTTTGGGTTCATCAGCCCATAGATGCGTTTGCTCACAAGGGTTTCAAGATCGACCCCATCAATCAAATCAACAGGGTCAAGCGTGTTCCCCTTTGACTTGCTCATCTTCTGGCCTTCTGCATCGCGAATTAAACCGTGCACGTACACGTGTTTAAACGGGACTTGGCCAGTCAGGTGCGTGGTCATCATGACCATACGTGCGACCCAAAAAAAGATGATGTCAAAACCAGTAACCAACACGCTTGAAGGCAAATAGCGGGCGTAGTCGGCGGTTTGTTGCGGCCAGCCCATCGTCGTGAAGGGAACGAGCGCAGACGAAAACCAAGTGTCGAGCACATCGGGGTCGCGCGTCAGTGGGCCACTGACACTGGCGGCTTTGGCTTGACTGAGCGCCTCAGCCTCGGTGCGGGCGACAAAAACCTGACCATCTTCTGCGTACCAGGCGGGAATCTGATGGCCCCACCATAATTGACGTGAAATGCACCAGTCTTGAATGTTTTCAAGCCATTGGTTGTAGGTGGTTGTCCAGTTAGAGGGAAAGAACTGTACATCGCCTTTTGCAACGACCTCGAGTGCGACTTCGGTAATGCTTTTGCCTGGGTGTAAGGTGTCAGCGGGTGCGGGCTGACTCATAGCAACAAACCACTGATCGGTTAGCATCGGTTCAAGCACAGCACCGCTGCGATCGCCCCGCGGCTGCATCATTTTATGGTCATCGACCTTGACTAAGAAACCTTGCTGCTTGAGTTCTGCGACGACGGCGGTACGTGCGGCGAATCGATCCAGACCGATGAATTGGCTAGGGGCTTGCTCGTTGACTTTAGCGTCAAGGGTAAAGATGACAATCAAGGGTAGGTCGTGCCGCAGGGCGCAGGCATAATCGTTAAAGTCGTGAGCGCCCGTGATTTTGACGCAGCCGGTACCAAAGGCCTGATCGACAAAGCTATCGGCAATGATTGGAATCTGGCGGTGACATAAAGGCAGGTCGACCATCTTCCCGATAAGGTGCTGATAGCGCGCGTCGTCGGGGTGCACGCACAGCGCGCCATCGGCCAGCATGGTCTCGGGGCGAGTGGTGGCGATGGTCATGCCCGCCAGCGTTTGTACAGTGCCGTCAGGCTGTGTCACGGTTTGTGGGCCATCCACAAACGGGTATTGAATATGCCACAGATGCCCGTCGGTTTCGACTGCTTGTACTTCAAGGTCAGAAACGGCAGTCATCAGTTTGGGATCCCAGTTCACCAAACGTTTACCGCGATAAATCAGACCTTGCTTGTGCAGACGCACAAAGGTTTCGATGACGCCCTCTGACATTTGAGCGTCCATCGTGAAGTATTCACGCGGCCAGTCAGCCGAGGCACCTAAGCGTCGCACTTGGCTGGTGATGGTGCTGCCGGAGACTTCTTTCCATTCCCAGACCTTTTTAATGAAATTTTCACGGCCCAGGTCGTGGCGCGAGACTTTTTGTGCATCGAGCTGGCGCTCAACCACAATTTGGGTGGCGATGCCTGCGTGATCGGTGCCTGGCACAAAGACGGTGTCGCGCCCAAGCATGCGATGGTAGCGAATCAGCCCGTCCATGATGGTTTGATTAAAGGCGTGCCCCATGTGCAGCGTGCCCGTCACATTGGGGGGCGGAAACTGAATCGCGTAGGCAGGAGCGGACGCCTGTTCGGCTAACCGCGCGCCGGTTTGCGCGCCCGAGGTGGCTGCTGCGTTGGCTTGAACGTGCTGACCTGCGGCAAAATAGCCTCGGCGCTCCCATTCGGGATACCAACGGGCTTCGATCTCGGCCGGTTCGAAGCTTTTTGAGAGATCCACGTCGGGCAGTGGGTTGGGCTGGGTCATAGGGGTTCCGCAGGGGTTGGGCAAGGCGGCGCACCTGCCTTCAGGCGCGCGCAGATTCAGTGCAAGCCCGCTATTTTAGAATGTTGTCGGGTTTAGTGCCGTGCTAAAATATCGGGTTAGGGTAGGTATAAGCAAAGTCCCTGTTTTTATTGAGATTTATTGGAGTTTTACATGTCAGTCGAACGTACACTATCGATTATTAAGCCCGATGCCGTCGCAAAAAACGTGATTGGTCAAATTGTTGCCCGCTTTGAAGCCAAAGGCCTCAAAGTCATTGCTGCACGCCTTCTGCAATTGTCGCGCGCCGATGCCGAGCGGTTTTACGCTGTGCACAGTGCTCGGCCGTTCTTTAAAGATCTGGTCGACTTCATGATCTCAGGTCCTGTTTTTGTGCAAGCCCTTGAAGGCGAAAACGCCATTCAAACCAATCGCGATCTGATGGGTGCCACGGATCCTAAAAAAGCAGAAAAAGGTACGATTCGTGCTGATTTTGCCGACAGTATCGACGCTAACGCGGTGCATGGCTCTGACGCGCCTGAAACCGCGCAGGTCGAAATTGCGTTTTTCTTTCCAGAAATCAACATCCACAGCCGTTAATTCGGCTGATTGAAAAGTGGCTTGCTCTGCATGCACCCTGAACCGATCAATTTGCTTGGGCTTGATGCTCCGGCACTGACCCAATTAGTGGGACAGTGGGGGGGCAAGCCGTTTCGCGCCCGGCAACTGCAAAAATGGGTGCACCAACGCAATACTAGCCAATTTGATGCCATGACCGATCTGGCGCGCGATTTTCGCGCCCAGTTGTCTGCCCAGTGTGTGGTGCAACCGCCCACTGTGCTGACGCAGCAACGTTCGACTGACGGTACACGCAAGTGGTTGTTTGATGTTGGGCAAGGCAACGCAATCGAAGCGGTCTTTATTCCTGAAGACGATCGCGGCACATTGTGCATCTCTAGTCAGGCAGGCTGCAATGTCGGCTGCCGGTTCTGCTCAACGGGGCATCAGGGCTTTAACCGAAACCTCACGGCTGCCGAAATCATCGGGCAATTGTGGTGGGCTCGGCACGAACTGTTAAAAGATATTGACGACTCCCGTTTAGCCGGCGCCGATCAGACTGCAAACACGCGTGTGATCAGCAATGTCGTCATGATGGGGATGGGCGAACCTCTGCTCAACTATGAACCGGTTGTGACGGCGTTGCGGTTAATGCTGGATGACAACGCGTATGGGCTATCGCGACGCCGCGTCACAGTTTCTACCTCGGGTGTTGTGCCGATGATTGACCGTTTGGCAAAAGATTGCCCGGTGGCACTTGCTGTTTCGCTACACGCGCCCAACGATGCTTTGCGCGATCAACTCGTGCCCCTT
>CAMCZQ010000167.1 GCA_945887835.1 Bordetella parapertussis
GGATTGTGTGGAATCAGCTTGGATAAGCCGTCGCACAGCATGTAGGGCATGTCGAGCACTCGGCCCGCGTCACGCACGACGGCCTTGGCGCCGAGCGTGCCGAAGGTGGCAATCTGGCTGACGGCCGCGCGCCCATATTTGGTTTTGACGTACTCAATCACGCGTTCGCGGTTGTCTTGGCAAAAGTCGATATCAAAGTCGGGCATTGATACGCGCTCGGGATTCAAGAACCGCTCAAACAGCAAATCGTAGCGAATCGGATCTAAGTCGGTAATCCCAAGCGAATAGGCGACCAGAGAGCCAGCACCCGAGCCGCGACCGGGCCCCACAGGCACGCCGTTGCTTTTGCCCCAATTGATAAAGTCTTGCACGATCAAAAAGTAGCCCGGAAACCCCATTTTGATAATAGTTTGGCATTCAAGGGTCAGACGCTCTGAGTATTGTTGCTGCACCTTCGCGCGTTCAAGGGGGTCTGGAAACAACTGCGCCATGCGTTTTTCAAGGCCAATCTCTGAGAGTTGAATCAGATAATCATCGAGCGTGACGCCCTCGGGCGTCGGAAAATCAGGAAGTTGGGGTTGACCAAGCTCAAGCGTGAGGTTGCAGCGCTGAGCGATGGCTACCGAATTCGCTAGCGCCGAGGGAACATCGCTGAATCGCTTAGCCATCTCATCAGAGGACAATAAGTACTGATCCTCGGTAAACCAGCGCGGTCTACGCGGGTTGGTCAGAATTTGACCCTCAGAGATGCAAACACGCGCCTCGTGCGCCCGAAAATCAGAGCGATCCAGAAACTGTACCGGATGAGTGGCCACGACCGGCAAGCCTAATTCGGTGGCAACCGACAGCGCAGCCTGAGTGTAAGACTGATCGGCATCGGCTTCGGTGCGCTGCAGTTCAATGTAATAAGAATCAGGAAAGGCGGACTGCCAGTGGCGTGCGAAGGCGACTGCCGCCTCGCGGTTACCCGCCATCAGCGCTTGACCGACATCACCCGTCCGAGCGCCGGACAGTACGATTAAGCCCGATAGATTTACCAGCCACTCCCGGCGCATCTCGGCGCGACCGCGGTGCGCGTTAGTGAGCCACGCTTGGGTCAACAGCTCGCAAAGGGCCAAATATCCAGCCTTGTTTGCAACCAAAAGTAGAATACGATAGGGTTTTTCGCGGTCTTCTTCGTTGGTGAGCCAAACATCACAACCCACAATCGGTTTAACACCCGCGCCACGCGCCGCCTTGTAAAACTTGATCAAACCAAATACGTTCGATAAGTCAGTGAGCGCAACGGCCGGTTGGCCCTGCGCGACTGAGCGCTCAATTAGGTCTGAAATGCGTAAAATACCGTCCACCACCGAAAACTCGGAGTGAACGCGCAAATGCACAAAAGGCGGAGTTTGAACAGCTTGATCCATACAGAGATTGTACCCATTCTAGTGCCTAGCAAACCGTTTGTCGTGTTCGTCAGCGCAGCGGCGAGGGTCGCAAATGCTAGCAGGCCTCTGATATGAGGTGGCTGCTCTTGGGCGGGTGGTTAGCGGCCATCTTATTTGCTCATTTCCGAGGTAAGGTACGCTTACCCTTGGGTCGCCAACTGCTTGATCATTCGATACTTTTAGCACCGATCAACGCCCTGATGGTGCTAAAGTCGAAGGTACCCACCACCCCTTATCTGTCGATTGAGCACATGCCAGAGCTCAAGCTCTTAGAACAGCACTGGGAGACGATTCGCGAAGAGGCGGTTCATTTGGCGAAGTTGCAGGCCATTAAAGCGCCTGATCTGCCGAATGACATTGGGTTTAACTCGTTTTTTAAATACGGCTGGAAGCGCTTTTACTTGAAGTGGTATGACGCCAAACACCCCTCGGCGCAAGCCCTTTGCCCAAAAACCGTCGCCCTGCTCAATCAAATCCCGTGCGTCAAAGCAGCGATGTTTGCCGAGCTACCGCCGGGCGGGCAATTAAATCCGCATCGTGATCCTTTTGCAGGCTCTTTGCGCTATCACCTTGGGCTAGTCACCCCAAATGATGATCAGTGTTACATCGACGTTGATGGCTTACGTCACAGTTGGCGCGACGGCGAACCCGTAATTTTTGATGAAACCTACGTGCATGAGGCATACAACCGCACACTCGAGAACCGCATTATTTTGTTTTGTGACATCGAACGTCCGCTAAGGTGGGGCTGGGTCGAGCGCTTTAACCACTGGTTTGGACGCGTCTTGATGTCTGCGGCAAGCTCACCAAACGAGGAGAGATCAGATCATACGGGGTTGCTTAACAAACTCACGCAATACCACTGGCAAATCGATCAAAAGCGCCGTGCGTTTAAAAAGGCCAATCGAACCTTGTACAAAACCACAAAATTTGGGCTGATTGCGTTAGCCATTTATCTGTTTTTACGCGCTTAAGTGAGCGAACGGCGCAGGGACACGCGCCCTTAGCGTTGCATCGCATCAAATGCCTTTTGCAGGCGTTTGGCCGAGACCGGCATTGGGGTGCGTAACTCTTGCGCAAACAAGGCGACCCGCAGCTCTTCGAGTAACCAGCGAAACTCGTCGAGGCCGCGATCAGGGGCGCCTTTTAGCGCGCTGCGGGCACGCGAATACTGCGTCAGCAAAGGCGCCATCTCTGCCATTAAGCGTGCATCGCGCGTCGAATCGGTCCGCAATTTTTCGATGCGCGCAGTGACCGCTTTCAGATAGCGCGGGATGTGCGCCAACTGCGCATCGGGGGTGCGTGCGATAAAGTCAGCCGACACCAGCTGCGCCAATTGTGTCTGAATATCTTGATGCGCCGCCACATTACTTTTTGCCTGGGGCAACTTGCGCACCGCTGCGACCCAGGCCTCAAGGATGGCGCCTGCAGTACGCGCAATGTCTTGGGCTAACAGCCCAATCTTGGCCTTACCCTCGAGTCGACGCGCCTCGAAGCTTGACGGGTCAAGGGGCCAGGGTTCGCTTAGGCAGGCCCGTTCAATCGCACAATCAATCAGCTGGTCACGCAGCTGCTCTTGCGTGCCCAGAGTGATATACAGCATCCCAAGCTTGGTGAGATCATGCAGGTTTTTCTCTAAAAACTTAACCTGTTCTCGCAGAGCGATTTTAAACAAACGCCTGAGGCCACGTTGATGCGCAAGCTTCGCCGCATGCGGATCATCAAACACATCAAGTGCACAGTTTGCACCACGATCGACTAGAGCTGGGTAGCCGACAACCGTGCTGTTTTTTCGACGAATTTCTAAAAGTTCAGGCAAAGTGCCAAAGCTCCAGTCAGTGATCTCGTCTTGCGATAAGGCACTCGCAACCTCTTGATCGCGCGTGGCCAGTTGCTGAAAATTGGCTTGCGCCTGCTTGCCAAACTCGGCCTTCAATTGCGCAAGATTACGCCCGGCCCCTAGCATGCGACCATGCTCGTCGATCACCTTAAACGACATGAACAGGTGCGCGGGCAAGGTCTCAGGCTTGAAATCAGTGGGTACCGGACGCAGCTTCAGTTGTAGCCACATATCCTGGCTGATCGCCTCGGTGAGCGAACACCCAGGTGCAGAGAGTTTGTCAAACCAGCGTTCGTAAAACCCAACCGCATAGTCAGGCAATGGCACACAATGTCGGCGTATTTTTTGCGGGAGCGATTTGAGCAGCATGTGCACTTTTTCTTTGAGCATGCCGGGCACTAGCCATTCACAACGCTCAGCCTCGAGCTGATTCAAAAAGAACAAGGGTACGGCCAGCGTCATGCCATCGCGTGGCGAGCCGGGTTCAAAGTGGTAATCAAGCGCGAGGAGTGTGCCTTGCCAGTCAAAAAACTTTGGGAACACGTCGGTAGTGACGCCCGCGGCTTCGTGTCGCATCAGGGCTTCACGTGTCAAAAATAGCTCTTGCGCCTTCTCTTTAGCTAAACCCTTCACCCAGTGCTCAAGCGTACTTAACTGATGAATATTCGAAGGCAACAAGCGATCGTAAAACGCCTGGATCAGGCTGTCATCAACCAAAATATCTGGGCGCCGGGTTTGGTGTTCAAGGTGCTCGATTTGCGCAATCAGTTTGCGATTGTGAGCAACAAACGCCAGCGGACTGTCAAGCTCGCTCGGCACCAAGCCTTGCAAAATAAAAATCGCTCGGGCCTCTGTGGGTGCGATCGGGCCGTAATGCACTCGCCGCCCTGAATAAACGTTTAACCCGTAGAGCGTGCCTTTTTCATTGGCGACAACTTGCCCAAGTTTTTTCTCCCAGCGCGGCTCGCTCCAGGAGCGTTTGAGCAAATGCTTGGCAACCTTTTCAACCCAGACCGGCTCAATTTTTGCTATGCAGCGGGCGTAAACCTTGCTGGTATCGACCAGCTCGGCGGCCATAATCCACTTACCCGCTTTTTTTACCAGACGCGACCCAGGATGGATCCAAAAGCGCAGTTCGCGCGCACCCATGAAGTGCCCCGCCTCGTCAGACTGCAAACCAAGATTACCCAACAAGCCTGACATCAGGGCCAAATGCAATTGATCATAAGTGGCATCGCTTTGATTCAACCGCCAGCCCTGTTCGCCGGCAAGCGCCAGCAACTGTCGTTGGATGTCGTGCCACTCGCGCAAGCGCACGGGCGATAAAAACTGCTGGCGCAATTGGGCCACCAGCTTACGCTGAGAGGCTTTGTGATCCACCTGTTCGTGATACCAACGCCACAACTTAACGTAAGAGAGAAATTCAGACTTATCGTCGGCAAACTTGGCGTGCGCCAGCTCGGCCGCTTCGCGCGCTTGCATGGGTCGGTCGCGAGGGTCTTGCACTGAGAGTGCTGCAGCAATAATCAGCATCTCGGTCAGGCAGTTTTGTTCTCGGGCGGCCAAAATCATACGCCCGATACGAGGGTCGACCGGCAATTTAGCCAGAGCCTGGCCGGTGGAAGTCAGGCCGGTATCGGTGCTGGAGTCGGGGTCGATGGCGCCAAGCTCTTGCAGCAAGTGATAGCCATCGGCAATCGCACGACCTGAGGGTGGGTCAACGAACGGAAATTGTTCGATCTCGACCAGGTGCAAGGCCTTCATGCGCAAGATCACGCCGGCAAGCGATGAACGCAAGATCTCGGGATCGGTGAACAGTGGACGCTCTTTAAAGCTTGGTTCGTCGTACAAACGAATACAGACTCCGGGGCCCAAACGGCCACAGCGCCCCGCCCTTTGATTTGCTGAGGCTTGGCTGATGGGCTCGATACGTAACTGTTCAACCTTGTTGCGCCACGAGTAGCGTTTGACGCGCGCCAGGCCCGTATCAATCACAAAGCGGATGCCCGGAACCGTCAGCGATGTCTCGGCGACGTTGGTGGCCAAAATGATGCGCCGTCCGCTACTTTGTGGAGTAAAGATGGCTTCTTGCTCGGTCTGTGACAAGCGCGCATATAAGGGCAACACTTGGGTGCCCGGAGGATGATGCTTGCGTAACGCTTCAGCCGCCTCGCGGATTTCGCGTTCACCAGGCAAAAAGACCAAGACATCACCAGGCCCGACATGTGCACACTCATCGACGGCATCGACGAGGGCATTGATCAGTTCGCGTTCTTCGTCGCGCGCCAAGCCGCGCTCTGACTGCCCTGCGGGTGGCTGGGTGGCGGTCCCGGCCTCAAGGCGTTCGGGATCGTTGACTGGACGATACCGGATATCAACAGGGTAGAGCCGGCCTGAGACTTCAATCACAGGTGCTGTACGCCCCTGATCGTCAGCAAAATGTTGCGAAAACCGCGTCGCATCGATCGTGGCCGACGTGATAATCAGTTTCAGATCGGGTCGTCGTGGCAGCAGCTGTTTGAGGTAGCCCAGTAAAAAGTCAATATTTAAGCTGCGCTCGTGCGCCTCATCGATGATGATGGTGTCGTAGCGACGCAGCAGAGGGTCACGCTGTGACTCGGCAAGCAAAATGCCGTCGGTCATGAGTTTGATCGCGGTTTGGGCGCTGCTGCGGTCTTGAAACCGTACTTGATAGCCAACCCACTCGCCCAAGGGAGTTTTGAGCTCGTCGGCGATTCGTTTAGCGACGGAACTTGCCGCGATTCGCCGCGGTTGGGTATGCGCGATCATCTTTTTTAGACCCCGCCCGAGCTCTAGGCAAATCTTGGGCAATTGGGTGGTTTTGCCCGAGCCGGTTTCGCCGCTGACAATAATCACTTGATGCTCGGCGATCGCCCGTGCGATCTCTAGCCGGCGCGCGCTGACAGGAAGATCTTCGGGATAAACGATCTGAGGGGGCTGGCGTGGGGAAATGACAACGCTTTCGGGGGTTATTCTGGGCGTTATCCCCGCGTCAGGCTTTGATTGAGACATATTTTCTAATCCGGACGAGATCGCATTTTGACATCCTCCCCGCCCTCAGTCGATGACTGCCGCTTGCGCGGAAAGGACGGGGATTCCTACGGTGCTCAGGCAAAAGCTGCCTGAGTCACTTCGGTGGGTTCCTGCTTCATTGAGCGGTCTGACTGCACCGACTCTCCACGGGCTAACAAGCGGTATCCCCGCTCTAAAACATTGATCGCGCCAACGACGTCAGCGTGATTTTCGTAGCCGCAATCGACACACAAGAAGTTCGCCTGCGTCTGTCGATTCTCTTTGGATACATGTCCGCAGGCCGGACACGTTTGGCTCGTGTGCTGCGGCGGTACTGCAAGCAAGACACCACCTTTCCACACCATCTTATACTCTAATTGTCGCCTGAACTCACCCCAGCCCTGATCGAGGATGGCACGGTTTAGGCTCGCCTTCTGCTTCACCCGTTTGCCGTGCTGTTCGCGATTGCCCCTGGAGGACTGTGACATGTTCTTGACCTGCAAATCCTCAATACATACGAGCGCGTGGTTTTGGCTGATCGTGGTACTGGCCTGATGCAAGAAATCTTTTCTGGCATTTGCAATAGCGGTGTGAAGCGTCTGAACTTTGGCTTTTGCCTTTTTCCAGTTATTACTGAACTTTTGTTTACGACTCATGCAGTCCCCGCTTCACGTTTCCAAACGGGCAGCTTAGCTGCCATTGCCACGTAGCCAATGAACTTATTGTCCGCTGCATGATTCTCTTTTTGCAGTGCCAAAGCCTTGTTATAGACGAACCGACACGAGCCAGAGAATCTGCGCATATCGCGCAGCTGGTCGCCGTTTGGCATCAATTCGTATCTGTAGGCCTGCAAACGTTTCATACCTTGAATTATATTTGCGCGATCAAGGTAGATCACCAAATCAGCTGTGTAAAAGTTGTATCCGTAAGATACAAAATCAGTGAGTCTTTGCAACAAAAACTGGTTCTTTGTAACAAAATATAGGCGTGATGGATTCACAAA
>CAMCZQ010000168.1 GCA_945887835.1 Bordetella parapertussis
AAGAACTTCACTTTCATCTTAAGCAGCAAGGTTTTATCGTGTTTGCCGTTCAAAACGGCAAGTCGCTCGACCAATTACTCATGACCGAGCCGCTCGATGCGCTAGTGCTTGATTTGTCCTTGCCCGGAGAAGATGGCATCGCGATCGCAACTCGCATTCGGAAAAATATGCCAAGGATTGGAATCGTCATGTTAACTGCGCGTACCGCACTGCCTGATCGAGTGCGTGGGTACGAGGCAGGAGCCGATGTTTACCTGAGCAAGCCCGTGGCGCCCGAAGAGCTAACCTCGACGCTGCTCAGTTTGGCGCGACGCGTTAAAAAGACCGACGAAACACCTTTCTGGACCTTAGATTTACAAGCTCGCTCAATCTACGGTGCAGAGCCCTGGCAAAAAGTATTTTTGACAAATAGCGAGCAGACGTTACTTTTGGCTTTGGCTCAAGCGCCCAGCCATATATTAGAGACCAATCTGATCTGCGAGTTGCTCAGCCAACGAAGCGACACTTCTGATATGGGTAAACGTGCGCTCGAGAGCCTTGTGAGTCGGCTGCGTAAAAAACTTGAATCGCTCATGGGTATCGGCGCCGCCCCCGCACTAAAAGCTGTGTGGGGCATTGGTTATCAATTATGCGTTCCGGTTATTGTTAAGGCATAAGAGCCGAAGCACAAACCAAGTTGCAGGACGTTTGCTGGCGCTTTGGGTTCAATGTACTGATTTGCTACCCAACACGGTCGACGAATGAAACAGCGCCTCGGTATCTAAGGCATCGAACACGTAGGGCAGCCCACAAAATTCGCAGGCAACCTCGACTTTACCTTGCTCTTGCAAAATATCATCGACCTCGGCTTTGCCAAGCATACGAAGCATATCGGCAACACGCTCTTGAGTGCAAGAGCATTTCCAAGTGATATTTTTTGAATCGAACACATGCAGGGTTTCTTCCCAAAATAAGCGGTGTAACAAAGTGTCTTGCGGCGTTGCGAGCATTTCAGTCGCCGTGAGTGTTTGCGCTAAATGCTGAGCGCGTGTCCAAGATTCATCAGCGGTTTCGATCTCGGTTTGTTGCGCGCCGCCTTGCAGGGGCAGGCGTTGAATCAACAAGCCGGTGCAGTGCAGCGCGTCGGCCGCCAGCCAGATTCGGGTGTGTAATTGTTCAGAGCGCAGCATATATTGCTCGAGCGCCTGGGCAATCGTGTCGCCCTCGAGTGGCACAATCCCTTGATAAGCTTGACGGCCTGGCGTGTGCTTTGGCGGATCAAGCACAACAATAAATTTTGCCGTCCCCCCTGGATTTAGGAGCGACTGTAAATCGGCTGCGTGAGCGGCGTCGAGCGATTCGGGCAACGGGCGTTCACGCATTTTGACGGTCGCTCGCACGCTAAGATCAGCGCGACACTCAACAACCATCAACGCAATCGCGCCATCGCCTTGCAGTTGCAACAAAAGCGAGCCATCAAATTTTAAACTTGCGGCCAACAAGGTAGAGGCTGCCACCAACTGACCCAGCAGGGCGGTGACCGACGCTGGATATTGCTGGTGCGCCTGTGCGGCGAGCCAAGCCTGCTCAATTCGCACTGACTCGATCCGCACACTACGGTCTTCAAATAAAAACTTTTTAAGCGTGTCGCTGCGCGTTGCTAAGGGTTCTAAGGCCATTAACCGATTCGCTTTAGATTCTGACGATACATTTGCCCGCGTTTAGCGTAGTTTTCGATATTGTTACGAATCGTAGCGATCTCTTCTGCAGACAGCGTGCGCATAATCTTGCCGACTCCAATAACCAAACTGCCATCGGGGATTTCACGTCCCTCGGGGATAATTGCGCCAGCACCAATCAAACAGTTCTTACCAATCTTGGCGCGGTTTAAGACGATTGCCTGCATACCCACTAACGAACCCGAGCCAATCGTGCAGCCATGTAGCATGGCTTGATGCCCAATCGTGACGTGGTGGTCAATGGTAAGCGGCACGCCCGCGTCTGAGTGCAACACACTGCCTTCTTGTACGTTACTGTGATGACCAATGTCGATGCACGTGTTGTCGCCCCGAATGCTGACGTTGGCCCAAATACTTGCATGGGCACCCACCAAGACGTCCCCAATTAAGTCGGCCGAGTCAAAAATAAAGGCTGTCGGGTCGATGCGGGGGATGAGGTCTCCCAGTTGGTAAATCGCCATGATGCGGGTCGCCTATTACGATTAAAAGTTCTAGTTTAGCCCGAGCGGACTCAAGCCTGAGACACAGGCGGGGCTGGGGACGGACCTCCAGCCAGAGGCGGGCTCGCCCAGCTTTGGTCTTACTGCGCCTTGAGCTTCTTAGCCTGGCGCAGGCTGCGACCGGCTTCAAGTTGACGTAAGACGCGCCGCTGGATTTTTCCGGTAGTGGTCATGGGTAACGCATCTATATATTCAATGTCTTTGGGGTATTCATAAGGCGCGAGCCGGGTGCGTACGTGCTCTTGTAGCAGAGCGGTCAGTTCGGCGCGTTTGCGTGATGAAAACTCTGACGTCAGCACCACAAAGGCCTTGACCACCGACCCACGCTCAGCGTCTGGCTTAGGAACCACCGCTACGTTGGCTACGGCGGGGTGATCAAGTAAACAATTTTCGATCTCGCCCGGACCAATGCGATAGCCTGAGGATTTGAACACGTCATCGGCCCGTCCGGCATACCAGTAGTAGCCTTGTGCATCGACGCGCGCAAGGTCGCCCGTGCGGCACCAGTCGCCGGTAAACTTTTCGTCAGTCGCTGCTTCGTTACGCCAGTAGCCAAGAAATAGGATTGGATCCGGATGGCCATGGATGTCGAAGCGGTTGAGCGCCACCTCACCGACCTCGTCAGTTTCCGCGCTCGTACCATCTTCGCGCAATACGCTGATGCGGTGACCCGGATAAGGCTTTCCCATACTGCCCGAACGTGCCGACCATTTTTGATGGCTATTCCCGATCAGATAATTCATTTCGGTTTGACCAAACATTTCGTTTGGGGCGATGCCTAGTGCTTGCTCACACCAGGCGAAGACGGTGTCTCCGACACTTTCGCCACCGCTCATGATGCAGCGCAGTGACAATTGATAGGTGTCATGCGGGCGGGCAATCGTTTTCATCATCTGCTTGAGCGCAGTCGGAAACAAAAACGTATTGGTGACTTGATAACGTTCAAGAATGTCAAAAGCTCGTTCTGGACTAAAGCGTCCACGGGTGCCAACGATTGGCTGACCAAAATATAGTGTGGGTAATAGTGCGTCCATCAGGCCACCCGTCCAGGCCCAGTCGGCCGGAGACCAAAAGACGTCTTTAGGGTGAGGAAACCAGTTTTGCGAGGCCACAAAGCCAGGCAAGTTACCAAGCAGCACCGAATGCGGTAACAAAGCGCCTTTTGGTGCACCAGTCGTACCCGAGGTATAGAGCAGAATCGCTGGTTCATCCGCACGTGTGACGACAGGTTTAAACGTGGTGGGTTGTCTGACTAACAGCTTGTTCCAGCTTAAAACGCGTTCATCTTCGACGTTGACACCGACCAATTGAGTCAAAGTTGGACAGCGTGCGAGGCAGGCCAATACGTTTGGCGCAGATAAGTCGTCAAAGAGCGCGATACGGACTTGAGCATCACGCAAGCGTTGTTCAAGTGCCTCGGGGCCAAAGAGATTCGATAGGGGTAATACGACTGCGCCAACGCTATAAATCGCGATGTGTGCCACAACCGTTTCAGGCCGCTGCCCCAAGATCAACGCCACGCGATCGCCGCGTGTCACCCCCATGCGAATCAGGCCGTTGGCTAGTTGATTAGCCGTCGCGGCCAGACGCTCGTAAGTCCAGACTTCGCGCTGACCAGTTTCGTTTTCATCAAACAATGCAATTTTGCGTGCATCAGTCGGATGATTCGCCCAACGATGGCAACAGGCGTGACCAATGTTGAAATGGGTGGGTACCAGCCATTCGAAAGACTCGTAAAGCGAAGCGTATTGATCGACCATACCTGAGGTGAGCTTAGTTTAAGCCCGTAGCATGGCTCAGCCTGTGGTTTGGTGCAACCTTGGGCGGTGCTTGAACGCAACAATTAAGGGTTTTTACTAATCTCCACGCTGATCAGACGCGTCCCGGCCAGCAAATCATGTAGAAATTGTTGTTGTGGCGTGAACCAAGTCGGGAGCAAGACAGTAAAGGGGGCGGCCACAATCAACATGAGAGTCGAAGGCCAGCTCGTGGCGGCCGAAAGTGCCCAAACTGCAGCGGCTCCGAGCAAAGGTAACACCCACATCAACACAAAGCGCAACAGCAACCGTGGCAAGCGCGCCGGGGCACCATCTAAGCCGACTAGGCGGATATGCCAGGCTTTCATAGGCAGAGTTTGTCCGCTACGTACCCAACAAACTAAAAAATAGACGCCGATCGCGCAGAACACCGCGGCTTGGCGTGCGCTCCTAAGCATTAAGCCATGCTTACTTTGTGTCAGCGTATCAAAAAGATAATCTGCTAAAAAAACAACCGCAAACAACAAAACGCCTTCATACATCATCGAAGCGAAGCGGCGTGAACGTGCAGGCGCGCTTGTCTGGGCAAACAGTTGAGGCACTGGTTTTAAGCTAGATTTCATGACGGGTATTATCCCGCATTTGGACCCAAGCCTTGCCAGTGCGACCTTTGCGTTTAGTACATGCCATTGTGGCGGGCGTTGGCGCGTACCGAGCTGGTGAAAGCGACAAGACCACGCATCACTTTGCCTACGGCACGAAAAGGATGCGGACGAAACTGATCTTCCATCGCTTTGGCCAAGAGTTCGCGCTCAAGGCTGTCGGTCAGGCGTGTGGTGTTGGTGACGTTCATGATGACTTCCTGTGCTGGTTAGGGATAACCCTATATTAAGGGAAAACCCTAATCAACACAACCAAAACCAAGGGAATACCCTTACAGCACTTGAATTGTTGCAGCCAAGCCACACATTTTAGCGATCGTCTCTGTAGCTGTTCGCTACGAGTTCAAAGCCAAAAAGCCGGCAGTCTAATGCGCCGTTGAAGATCGGCGTTCTGCGTTCGGCTTTCAAACGAAGGTGTTTAGGCAGATCAAGATCCGAGGTAATGACATTGACTTGCCAGCCAGCAAATTCTTTCTTGAGGCAGGCAGACCATTCGCGCCAAAACTCAAGATCTTCTTCGGCAAGCCGCTCTCCATAGGGCGGATTGGTCACGAGCCAACCCGCGGGGGCAGGCGCAACCGCATCGCGTGCATCGCCTAACTCAAACTGAATCGTATCCTCAGTCAGGTAGGCGCGCTCAGCGTTACGGCGCGCCGCTTCGAGGGCTTCAGGATCGGCGTCAATGCCAATCAAGGGTGAGGCTAGCTCTGGCAGTATGCGGCTGCGTGCGTCTTCTTTTAGGTCTTCCCAGCGGCGCACATCATGGTCACGCAAGCGCTCGAAGCCAAACGGACGCGTAATGCCTGGTGGAACACCTAGCGCGATCCAGGCCGCTTCAATCAAAATCGTACCGCTGCCGCAAAACGGATCAAGCAAAGCCGCTTCAGGATCCCAGCCAGACAGGGCCAACAAGCCGGCTGCGAGATTTTCGCGTAAAGGTGCATCACCCTTGTCAAGTCGCCAACCACGTTTAAACAAGGACTCGCCCGAGGTATCAAGATACATTGTGCCCGTGTCGTGCGATAAAAATAAATGCACCCGCGCATCCGGCCGCACGGTATCGATCGAAGGGCGTGCGCCCTCAAGGTCGCGTAGCCGATCGCAGATGCCGTCTTTGGCGCGCAAATTGCAATATTGCAAACTTTGCATCGGACTTTTGACTGCCGAGGTGTCTACGCGCAAAGTGTGTTCAGCGCCAAACCAACGCTCCCAGCCAATGCTTTGCGCCAATTCAAGAATGTCGTCTTCGCGTTGCACCGGTGCTTGTCCCAAACGCACCAGGATGCGTGTCGCCAAGCGTGAGTAAAGGTTGGCACGCTGTATGCCCCACCAATCCGCCACAAAATGGCAGCCGGCACGCGTGGCTTGCACCTGCGCGAAACCTAAGGCACTCAGTTCAGCCGCAAGCGCTTCTTCAAGGCCTGTCGGGCAGGGCGCGAAGATATGAAATATTTCGGTATCAAGCACAAGTGCTGCAGCACGCTCAGTTTGTACGCCCTCACGCAACGGTAAGGCTTTAGGTGCAGAGGTCGGGCGCGCAGTGGGCTCACGGGGTGCTTTGCGCACGATCGAGGGCTTACCCTCTTCTAAACGCTCTGCCGCTGGGGTGTCACCGTTTGCCGCTTGCAGGCGCGACAGTTTTTCTTTGGCAATTTTTAATTGTGCCACTTGCCGCGCACGCGCACCGATGCGGGCACGCGGTTGATCACCCCCCGAAGCAGGGCGCGGTTTGACCGCACGCGTTTTGAGGGTGAGTGTTTTACGTTCTGGATCCTGCTTAGACATGGTGTCCCATTAAAAAGGCTTGATAACGACTAAGGCCGTTACTGCAATCAGCATCAACACAGGGACTTCGTTGAACCAGCGATAAAAAATATGCGAACGGCGGTTAGTCCCTTGTTCGAACTTGCGCAATATCACGCCACAGCTGTGGTGATAGCCGAGAGCCAGGACGACAAGAACCAGCTTAGCGTGCATCCAGCCACTGCCGGGCCCGCGACCGATGCCATATTGCACATACAGCCATAAGCCAAGCAGCACTGCGGGTATGGCCAAAATACTTGTGAAGCGATAGAGCCTGCGCGCCATACCCAGCAGCACCTGTTGCACGGCCGGATCTGTTTGTTGTGCGAGATTGACAAAAATACGCGGCAGATAAAACAGCCCTGCAAACCATGAGGCAATAAAAACGATATGAAATGTTTTAATCCAAAGCACAGACTGACCTTTCTAAAAGCTCGGCCGTCTCGAGGTACGCTATTCGCGTAAGAGCCACGTGACTATCCACGAAGTTGACCATTGCCTTGCAGTACCCATTTTAAGGTGGTCAGACCTTCAAGACCAACGGGGCCGCGGGCATGCAGGCGATTGGTCGAGATCCCGATCTCGGCGCCTAAGCCGTATTCAAAACCATCAGCAAAGCAAGTGGGCAGGTTGACATACACCGAGCTTGAATCGACTTCGCGCTGAAACTGTTGCGCCGCAGTGAGTTGTTGCGTCACGATTGAATCGGTATGGCCCGAACCCCAGCGCTCGATGTGCGCAATCGCCTCTTGCATGGAGTCAACAATCCGAATGGCCAAAATCGGACCTAGATATTCTGTTGCCCAATCTTCTTCGGTTGCTGCACTAATCTGAGGGATTATTTTTC
>CAMCZQ010000169.1 GCA_945887835.1 Bordetella parapertussis
GTGCCAGCAACACCGTGTTCAAAGACTTCAAGCAAGTCACTGCGTATGCGCATCAAGATCGGTTGCGTTTCGGGATCACCCAAGCGACAGTTGAACTCAAGCACCTTGATCGGACGCGTGGCATCGTCACCATCCCCAATCATTAAGCCTGCATACAAAAAGCCAGTAAAAGGGATACCGTCTGCTTTCATCCCCTCAATCGTTGGGGTGATGACTTCGCGCATGACGCGAGCATGGATGACCGCACTCACTACAGGTGCGGGCGAATAAGCCCCCATGCCGCCAGTGTTGGGCCCTTGATCGGCATCTTGCAACCGCTTGTGATCTTGGCTGGTAGCCAGTGGCAAAATATTTTTGCCATCGCACAAAATAATAAAGCTCGCCTCTTCGCCGAGCAGGCACTCTTCAATCACCACCCGCGCGCCCGCTGCACCCAGCGACCCATCGCCGAGCATCGCATCGACGGCGTCGTGCGCTTCGTCGGCGGTTAGGGCAACCACCACCCCTTTGCCGGCGGCTAGGCCATCGGCCTTAATCACAATCGGAGCACCTTGCGCCTCAATGTAGACGTGGGCTGCCACGGGGTCAGTAAAGGTTTGATAGACCGCAGTGGGTATTCGATGGCGCACCATAAACGCCTTGGCAAAATCTTTAGAACTTTCGAGTTGCGCCGCAGCTTGCGTGGGGCCAAATATTTTTAGGCCTTGCGCACGAAACGTGTCGACCACGCCAAGCGCCAGCGGCGCTTCGGGGCCGACGACGGTTAAGGCAATGCCTTCTTTTTTGGCAAAGTCAGCCAAGGCAGCAGGGTCGCTCAGCGCGACGTTTGTGCTGCGCGCCATTGTTGCAGTACCACCATTACCAGGTGCGACAAAAACATGCGCTACGCGCGGTGATTGCAAAAGCTTCCAGGCCAGGGCGTGCTCGCGGCCGCCAGAGCCAATGACTAACAGTTTCATCTAATTAGCCCTGTTCATCCATCGAGGCGTTGGTGTAAACCTCTTGCACGTCGTCTAAGCTTTCAAGCGCATCTAAGAGCTTTTGCATTTTGATCGCGTCGTCACCCGCTAGCTCAGTTTCAGTATTTGGCTTCATCACAATGTCGGCCATTTCAGGGGTCAGGCCTGCCTTCTCAAGCGCGTTACGCACCGCGGCGAAGCTTGAGGGTGGGCAAATCACCTCGATGACGCCCTCGTCGTCTGTTAAGACGTCATCGGCACCCGCCTCAAGAGCGGCTTCCATGACAACGTCTTCAGAGGTGCCCGGCGCAAAAACAAACTGACCACAGTGGGTAAACATAAAAGCGACCGAGCCTTCTTGCCCCATGTTGCCACCGTGTTTGGCGAAAGCGTGACGCACATCGGCGACCGTACGGGTACGGTTATCGGTCATGCAGTCGACCACGACCGCGACGCCACCAATGCCGTAACCCTCGTAGCGGATCTCGTCAAAGCTTGAGCCATCAGCGCCGCCAACCCCTTTAGCGATCGCACGCTGCACGTTGTCTTTGGGCATATTTGCCGCATTCGCTTTATCCCAAACCATGCGCAGGCGCGGATTAGCATCTGGGTCGGCGCCACCGGCGCGTGCAGCCACGGTGATTTCGCGGATGATTTTGGTCCAGAGTTTTCCGCGTTTGGCATCCTGGCGACCTTTTCGGTGCTGGATATTGGCCCATTTGCTGTGTCCGGCCATGGTTTCCTGAAAATTGGTTACGATAAGGTTTCATTTTACCTTGGCATCAAGATAAACTCTTGCCTTCGGGGTTCAAGCATCTGTTTTAGCCTCAAACGTGATTTTTATACAGTCAGCCTCATTTTCAGGAGCACCCCATGAGCACTTTAGTGAAAGCTATTCAAATCGAAGAGAACGGTGGCCCCGAAGTTTTAAAACTGGTGCAAATCGAAGTCCCTGCGCCTGGTGAAAACGAGATCACCATCCGTCAGCACGCTGCAGGTTTGAACTTTATTGATATTTATTTTCGGACCGGGCTGTATAAAAGTGCCATGCCAACTGGCTTGGGCTTTGAGGGTGCAGGCGAGGTGATCGCCGTTGGTAAAAAAGCCGCCAAGCGTTTTAAAAAGGGCGATCGTGTCGCCTACGGCCAAAGCCCAATCGGTGCCTATGCACAAGCTCGCAACGTGCCGGCCGCGCAAGTCGTGCATCTGCCTAAAGGCATCAGCTACGAAGAAGCTGCTGCCATGATGCTTAAAGGTCTCACGGTGCAATATCTGTTTCGCCAAACGTATCGTTTGCAAGGTAAAGAGACCATCTTGTTTCATGCCGCTGCCGGCGGTGTTGGCCTGATTGCCTGCCAGTGGGCTAAAGCGTTGGGCGTGAAGTTGATTGGTACCGTCTCTAGTCCAGAAAAAGCAGCACTGGCTAAAGAGCACGGTGCTTGGGCTGTGATTGACTATTCAAAAGAAAACGTCGCCGAGCGCGTGCTTGAACTCACCAAAGGCAAAAAAGTGCCGGTGGTATATGACGGCGTCGGCAAAGACACTTGGGCCACTTCACTTGACTGCTTGCAGCCGCGTGGCTTGATGGTCAGCTACGGCAATGCCTCCGGTGCGGTTGATGGTGTCAATCTGGGTATCTTGGCCGCAAAAGGCTCATTGTTCGTCACGCGTCCTTCGTTGGCTGCGCACGTTGGCACTCCCGAAAAAATGCAAGCGGCAGCCGACGAACTGTTTGGCTTGGTCTTGAAAAAGAAAATCAAGATGCGTATCGACCAGCGTTATCCGCTTGAGCAAGCTGCTGAGGCACAAGCTGCGTTGGCCGCTCGTCAAACGACTGGCGCTACCATCTTTACGCTTGAGTAAAGCAAGGTGCGCGAGGGTTTCGCGCAGTCTTTGAGCTAGAAAGTGAAAAGCCCTCTTGCAGTGATGTTTGGGGGCTTTTAGTTAGCCCAAGCTCGCTTGAACTTTGACTTTTGCGACTAGGGTGATTGGCAGACTTCGCTTTGGCGCTCGCCCCAGACGTTACGCCTAAGCGACTCTTATGCTTTGGCTTCGTGGTGATAGCGCGTCACACGCTCGACTTCATTTTTTGAGCCAAGCACCACGCTCACGCGCTGATGTAACGTCGTCGGCTGAATATCTAAAATGCGTTGCTCACCATTGGTGGCAGCGCCGCCAGCTTGCTCAACCAACATACTCATCGGATTGGCCTCATACATTAGGCGCAGCTTGCCCGGCTTGTTAGGCTCGCGTGAATCCCAAGGGTACATAAAGATGCCGCCGCGTGTCAGCAAGCGATGCACATCCGCCACCATTGAGGCAATCCAACGCATATTAAAGTCTTTGTCGCGCGCGCCTGTTTTACCAGCCAGCAGCTCGTCGATGTATTTGCGCACGGGCGGGGCCCAGTGACGCATATTTGACATGTTGATTGAAAATTCTTTGGTGTCTTCAGGGATGCGCATGTCTTCGCTGGTCATGATCCACGAACCCATTTCGCGATCAAGCGTAAAACCCACCACACCCTGGCCAATGGTTAAGACCAGCGTGGTTTGAGGCCCATAGACTGCGTAGCCCGCCACGACTTGCGTGCTGCCAGGTTGCAAGAAATCTTGTTCGGTGACTTCGCGACCAGACGCCGAGGCCGGCGCGCGCAACACTGAAAAAATTGTACCGATTGACACATTGACGTCAATATTTGATGAGCCATCAAGTGGATCAAACAATAATAAAAACTTGCCCTTAGGATAGCGATTAGGAATCAGATGAATGGTCTCCATTTCTTCAGAGGCCATCGCAGCTAAGTGGCCACCCCACTCATTGGCTTCTAGCAAGACTTCGTTAGACATGACGTCTAATTTTTTTTGTACCTCGCCCTGTACATTTTCGCTTTCAAGGCTGCCCAATACGCCACCCAAAGCGCCTTTGCTCACGGCATGGCTAATTGTTTTGCAGGCACGTGATACGGTTTCAATCAACAACCGCACTTCTGCACTGAGCGCCTGGCTTGAGCGTTGCTGTTCAACAAGATATTGGGTAAGTGTTTTACGTTTCATGTGATTTTTAATGTGCTTTTTAATCAACGGTATCAAGTCAGGGTTAACGGTAGTCGGGCAAAGACAGCACAGCGTCGATCATAACGCCAGCGCCTTCGACACAATCTCCAGTGTATTACGCGATAAGCCTTCGTGTGTGGCCACGCGCTGCAATTGGACGCGCATCTGTGCTTGTACGCTGGGGATAAAACGTGCCCAGTGGTCAAAGGCGCGCGCGAGACGGGCAGCGATTTCGGGGTTGATCGCGTCGAGCGCTAAAACCTGTTCAGCCCAAAAGCGATAGCCACTGCCGTCTTCTGCGTGCAGGCCACTGGTGTTACCCAGACAAAACATAAAGATCACCGCACGCGCCCGATTTGGGTTGCGCACAGTGAAGGCAGGGTGCGCCATTAACGCTCGAACCGTGTCAACGCTCGCCTTGGGTGAGGCCGCTTGCACGCCAAACCACTTATCAACGACCAAAGCGTCGTGCTGCCAGGCTTCATAAAAACGATTGATGACTGCAAGAGCCTCGTCGCCCGGCGCTTCGTGCACGAGTGTTGCGAACGCTGCCATACGATCTGTCATGTTGGTTGCTTGGTCGAATTGCTGCAGCGCCCGCGCGTGCGCGTGCGATTGCTGGTTCGGGCCTAAAGTTCCTGCCCCCGCTGCTAAAGGCTCTGCATCTGCCACCAGAGTCGGCGCACCCGCGACCAAGTACGACAACGCCAAATTCTTTAAGGCTCGCCGCCCGGCAGGCAGGGGCGCAGGCGAATAGTCACCTGGGGTAGTCTGCGCTTCATAAATGGCTTCTAAGGTGTTGCGACAAGCAAACCCTAAGGCCGTGCGCAACGCGCGTCGCGCAACGGACACCGCAAGCGGATCCATCGGCGTCATCCGCTCAGTCAGCGTTTTTTCGGCGGGCAGACTCAAAGCTCGTGCCCGAAAGCCCGAGTCAAGCACCGGATCGGCTAGGGTGGTGGCCCAGGCGCTCAACACAATCGCATCAACCGTGCCGGTCGTGCCCGTCTGGCGCCAGAGTTGCGCCATTTTCAAAATTTGACGCGAGGCTAGTTCTTGGCCGGCTTCCCAGCGGACAAAGGCGTTCGTGTCGTGGGCGCTTAGCAAGGCTAAGTCTTGGTCTTGATAGGTGTAGTCAATGATCACCGGCGCCGAGAAATCGCGCAGCAAAGAGGGCACAGGCAACGAGGTCACATTGTGAAGCACCCAAGTCTGGCTGGCGTGCGTGAGCTCAAGCAAGGCCTGTTGCATGGCTTGACCCTGCAACGTAAACGCTAAAGGCTCGCCTTGCTGATTCAGCAAGCCGACTTTGACGGGGATGTGAAACGGTAATTTCGTCAGACCTGTTTGCTTTTCTACCCCGACCGGCGGGCACGTTTGCGACAGGGTCAGCGTGCATTGCTGCAGCGGTTGGTTGTAATCAAGCGCAACCTGAACTCTGGGGGTGCCCGCCTGCTGATACCAGCGCCTGAAGATATCGAGGTTGCCCGAGTAGGCCCATTGCATCGCCTCAACAAAATCATCGCAGGTGACGGCTTGGCCATCGTGACGCCGAAAGTATTCATCCATGCCTGCGCGAAACGCCTGCTCGCCTAGCAAGGTATGCATCATGCGAATAACTTCTGCGCCTTTTTCATACACGGTTGCCGTATAAAAGTTACCGATCTCTTGATAGCTTTCAGGCCGAATCGGGTGAGCCATCGGCCCACTGTCTTCAGAAAACTGCGCGCCTCGTAGGCCCACAACATCATCAATGCGCTTAATCGCACGCGCACTCGCCGCGGCGGTAGCATCCAGCCCGTGCGCCATCGTGTCAGCTGTAAATTCTTGATCGCGAAAAACAGTGAGTCCTTCTTTGAGGCTTAACTGAAACCAGTCCCGGCAGGTCACGCGGTTACCCGTCCAATTATGAAAATACTCATGGCCAATGACCGCCTCAATCGCCTGATAGTTTGAATCAGTGGCTGTGTTGGGGTCAGCAAGCACGTAGGCCGCGTTAAAGACGTTTAAGCCTTTGTTTTCCATCGCACCCATATTGAAGTCGCGCGCCGCGACGATCATGAAGCGATCCAGGTCAAGCTCTAGCCCAAAGCGCACTTCGTCCCAACGAAGCGAACGCTCAAGCGACTCCATCGCCCAACCCGTTTGCTCTTTTGTGCCGGGGTCGCTGTACACCTGAAGCAGCACTTCGCGACCGCTCGCTGTTTGAGTACCTTGCTCACGGCAGTCGAAATCGCCGGCAACTAAAGCAAATAGGTAGCTAGGCTTGGCGAACGGATCTTGCCACTTGGCCTCGTGACGAGCACCTTCAAGAGTCTTGGTAGACAGTAGGTTGCCGTTTGATAGCAAGAGTGGGTAATCGTCTTGCTTGGCCCGCAGCGTGACTTCGTACATTGACATGACGTCAGGGCGGTCAGCAAACCAGCATATTTTTCTAAAGCCCTGAGCCTCGCATTGGGTAAACAGGCTTTTGCCCGACACGTATAGGCCCGCCATGCTGGTGTTGGTGGCGGGCGAGCAGGTGCTGACGATGAGCAACGTGGCGTGGTCAGGCATGCCGTGAATGGTGAGCGTCTCGTCAGTGAGCGTGTATTGCTCAGGAGTCAGCAGCGCCCCATTGAGGTGCAGGCTGACAAGCGTCAATGCTTGGCCATCAAGCACCAGATCAGCGGGCAAGGGCATCCCCACCTGACGCACAACGGTCAATTCTGCCCTGACAGAGGTCAGTTCTGCTTGCAGATCAAACTCAAGAGACACTTTCGGAATCAAAAACGGAAAGGGCAGGTAATCTTGTCGGCGAATGGTTATTCCGGTGTCTGTGCGCATGAACTGGCTTCCAAATCGTGCTGACGTAGGGGTAAGCTACGTCATGGTTTAGGGCTTAAATGGCTATTGTAGAGGTGCAACAATGAAAAAAATTGTAATCTGCCCTATGATAAGCCGCTCAGAAGTTGTTTAATTTAACGAAATGCGCGGAAATCCTCCTCGTTCAGGGGGAGGATGAATAGCGCGGATACCGCAGGTGTCCCTGCTGTTAGATGACTTAGATGACTTAGGTGTCTGCTGTTACTCAATTTATGGCAAATGATTCCAACGTTAATACCGCCGCCTTTCATTGAATACATTTTACGTCAATATGTCATGACAATATTTGGTTACAAAGCCCCAGTTTTTGTTACAAAGACTCACTGAATTTTTACCTGACAAATACAACTTTTACACTGGTGATTTGGTGATCTGCCTTGATCGCGCAAAT
>CAMCZQ010000170.1 GCA_945887835.1 Bordetella parapertussis
GGCGACCGCGGCCCCACTGAGCAATACGCTGCGCGCCTGCGCTGAATCTGCAGGTTCGAGTCGCACTAACCAGTTCAGGTAAGGGCTGCGATTGACTTTAAAGGGAGTGGTCTCAAGAGGTATGTTGATTTCAGCGACGACGCAAGCAAAGGGCGTGCGCAAGGACAAAACTGCTTTGGCGACCTCGACTAAGGCAAACGCTTTAGTGGCCTCGATCTCGCAGCCAACGGGCCGAGGATTAAACATGTATAGGTCTCCGACCAAGGCGAGCCCAAACGCTGTGAGGCCTGCCTCAAACTGCCCACCACCCGAGTCACGAAACCAGACGTTGAGCTCAGCGTCATACATCAGATCATCTGGAAACTCACAGCCACGAATCTCAGCCACAATGTCAATGCCCTATCAAAAATTGGCGAAAGAGTATGGGAGTCGAACCCACCAAGGACTGTAAGACAGCCCCTCCCGGATTTGAAGTCCGGACGTCCCACCCGAGAGCGTGACTCTTCCTCTGTGTTGCACTTTATCACTTCCCTGCCCGAGCCCCGCAGCATCCCGAAACTGCACCACCAACATCGATCTTCAATGCGCAGCCATCAAGTTCGCGACTGCAGCCAACAAATGCGCGACTAAAACCTGCTCTTTATCAATCGTTAAACAACGTAAATCTAGCAGCAAGGATTTTTCTGAGAGTCGGCCAATCACGGCCGTGGGCGAAGCGCGTAGCAAACGCTCAAGACGCACCACAGTCTTTTCGTGAGCCTTAGTGTTGCCCTCGATGGCTAGCGCCACCGAGGGCAAGCGCTCAACCGGTAGCGAGCCCGAGCCGATCTGTGACTTCACCGGTCGTGTGTGTAAGGTGAGTCCGCGGGTCAGTAAGCTTGCTTGCATCTGCGGCATCAGGCGTAAGGCTTGTGCTTGCATCTCACTTTCGGGGCGCGTCAACAATTGCAACACCGTTAAGCGTTGAGGCAAAGTCTCCGGGTTGCGATAGAGTCGCAACACCGCCTCGAGCCCGGCAAGCGTCACTTTGCCGACACGCAAAACGCGCTTGAGTGGATTTTTTTTGATCTTTTGAATCAAATCACGACGTCCGACCAAAATGCCGGCCTGCGGACCCCCAAGCAACTTATCGCAACTGAAGGTAACAAGATCGGCGCCCGCCTCAAGCGCTTGTCGGGGCGTTGGTTCGCTGGGTAAACCGTAACGCGCTAAATCAATCAAGGTGCCTGAGCCTAAGTCGACGACAAAGGGCAACTGTCGCTCATGGGCAATGCGCGCCAGATCAGCTTCGGGTACTTCAGCGGTAAAGCCTTGCACCACATAGTTACTCGTGTGTACCTTCATCAGCAAAGCAGTTTTGGGGTTGATCGCCTCGGCAAAATCTCTAGGGTGCGTTCGATTCGTGGTGCCGACCTCGATCAGTTTCGCGCCTGCGCGCTTCATGATGTCAGGAATTCTAAACGCCCCGCCGATTTCAATCAGTTCGCCGCGCGAGACGATGGTCTCTTTGCGATTAGACAAAGCGTGCAGCAGCAAAAATACCGCCGCGGCATTGTTATTGACGACTGTAGCCGCCTCGGCACCCGTGAGCTCACACAGCAACTCTTCGACGAGTTCATCACGGTCGCCGCGTTTGCCCTCGCCCAAATCGTACTCGAGGGCGCAAGGCTCTGCTGCAGCACTCGCCATGGCGTCTATGACTTCGGGGGGCATCACGGCACGGCCGAGGTTAGTGTGCAGGACCGTACCGGTTAAGTTGATGACGCGACGCAGATTCGGTGTGGCGCGCGTTTCAAGCGTTTGACGGATCTCTGCAAGCACCGCCTCTAGGTCGGGCTGGGTTGCGCGCTTTTGGGCTAAGCACTCTTGACGGATCAACGCTAGCGTTGACCGGATCACGCGCAAGACCTCATTGCGACCATAATGTCTCAGCCAGCCTTGGCAACACTCTAACGCTAAAACTTTATCGACTGAAGGTAACTGTGCAAGCCATTCTGACACGGGCGCACGCGCCACGGTGAGTTTGTTCATGAAGTTTTAGCAACCTATAAAAAGGGTCAGAGTCTAAAAAATGTTGCAACCAGAGTCGTTCGGGCGAATCGTCGGAACAGCCAAACTGCCAATCAGACGTTAAAACGCTAAGCCTGCTAAGTCGTTGTCGTCGTTTGGCCGACAGTAAAAAATAAATTGCGTCCCGTACGAAAAAAACCTTCGCTAGAAAGCGCAAGATCTAAACTAATTGAGGCAAGGTCATCTGCAACAACATCGACCAAAGGCTCTTTGGCTTGAAACATTATTTTTAAGTAGCCGTGACACTCTTCGCAACACTCACCCTGAAGCGCGCTCTCGCGCGTATCGCCCAGCATCGAGACTTCTTTGGGTGTGTCGCAGTTGGTGCAACGTGCACGCGGTGCATACCACTCTGAGGCGCATAAAGAGCAGATCAGGTAACGGTGCAAGTCACGCTCGCCGACGCGCACAACGCTGGCCACGGGGTGCGAACCGCACACGGGACACAAACCGCTTTCGCCTTTATGCAACTCAACAAACGCAGACACCGTTTTTGCCTGAACAGTCCACAACAACTGCAGGGCAGCACCAATAAACGGCACGGCGTCAGCGGGCAACGCTGAATCCTCGGCTGCGAGCAAGGCCTTGGCCTGCCGAATTTGCTCTGCTACGTCAGACTGTTTGATACGTTCAAGCGCTCCGCGCACGCCGGGCGCCAAAGACTGCTCTTCGAGCGCATCCGTTAAGGCCTTGAACACCACAGGCCACTGCGCCTCGGGCAGCCAGGTTGTGATCGAGAACGGGGGTAGTTTATGAATAAAGGATTCACGCACAACGTTTTCGTTGATCGGTTGTGGCTGCACACTTTTCAGACAAGCAACCTGAGCCTGCAATAATTGCGCGCAAAATCCTAGCCAAGGTGACTCACTTTGTTGCGCGGCCAGAACTTGCATACGCGCAGCCCGCGCGGCAAAGAGCTCGCCGGCGTCTACCACTACGAGCAATGGCGTATCGTCGTCGGGCATTCCCTGTATTTCGCCAGGCTGTATCAGTTTGACTGCTTTGACGCTCATGTTGCAATCTCAAGTCTTGGTAAGGTTCTAACCGTCCTAGGTATTGACGGGGCTTTCTGACAGCGGCCGCGCCCAAACGTGAGCGCTGTCGTTGAATGCACAAGGGGAAGAATATCAGTCTTCCCCTTGTTGTTAACGCAAAAATCAAGCTTTTTAGCGTGCCAACCCTAACGACTGACCTGCGCTAGAGTTATTTGCCGCCGGTAACCTCTTTAAACCAACCCGGATGATGCTTGCGTGCCCAGGCGCGGCTAACCACGCCTGTCCACATCGCACCAATCGTACCCTTCACCCATAGTGCAGCATACACATGGGCGATGATCGTCAAGATCAACACCCAAGCCGATACCGCGTGTACTAAGGCCGCAACGCGCGTCACGTCTACCGAAAAGTAGTGTGAAAAGTAAGGCCGCCAAAACGCCAAGCCCGACACCACTAAGAGGATCATGGTCACGACCATCACCCAGAAAGCAGCCTTTTGCCCGCCGTTATAGCGTCCAACTTCGGGCAAGCGATCATGCTTTTTGTTTAACACGTCGCCAAGCTGGCTAAGCCATTTGCGGTCATTGGCCGTAAGAACGTTGTGGTGCCAAAATTTGAAAAAAATCAGCACAAACAACACAAACATCGCCGAACCGATGAAGGGATGCAACACCCGATTCAATGACCCGCCGCCGAACAAGTCCGACAGAATGAACATGGATGGATGAAACATAGCCAAGCCACCAAGCGCGGCCAACGTAAACAACAACGCAATCAGCCAATGGTTCAAACGATCTGAGCCCTTATACCTTACCAATCCCTCTTGATTAGACATGGTTCATCTCCTTAAGACTTTTTCGAGTCGTCATGATCTTCATCCACCGTATCCGGGCCTTTAATCGCGTAATGAATTACGCCAGCAAACACGGTTGCCGCCATGGTCAAGAGCGCAATCGGTTTCATGATGCCTTTCCAGAGTCCAACCGTTGACGAGATCTTTGGATCCGCCGGCAAGCCGTTGTAAGCCGTTGGCTTATCGCCATGCGGCAGCACATACATCACGTGCGTACCACCCACACCTTGCGGGTTATACAAAGAGGCCTTGTCATAGCCGCGACCGTTCAAATCTTTGATCCGTTCGTTGGCGTATTGGATACGTTCATCTTTCGGGCCAAAGGTCAGGGCTTGTGTCGGGCAGGCTTTGACGCAGGCAGGTTCTTGTCCCACAGACACGCGATCCGAGCACAAGGTGCATTTGGTGGCCTTGTTAGTCGTTTGCGAAATTCTGGGTACGTCGAACGGGCAACCTGCCACGCAATAGCCGCAACCAATACATTTGTCAGAGTTGAAATCCACAATGCCATTGTCAAGCTTGACAATCGCACCTGGGCTCGGACAAGCCTTCAGGCAGCCGGGATCTTCGCAATGCATACAGCCGTCTTTGCGAATCAACCAGTCGATCCCGCCTTGAGCGTTTTCGATTTCGTTAAATTTCATGACCGTCCAGGCATTCGCACCGAGTTCAACCGGATTGTCATACGTGCCATCGGTGTCACCGACGACTGGACGGGTTTCGTTCCACTCCATACATGCGACCTGACAGGCCTTGCAGCCAATGCAGCTCGAAATATCGATCAGCTTGGCGACGTGAACTGTCTTGGCCGCCGAAGCGGGTGGAGTCATGGTCGTGGCGGACTGGGCGACGACTTGAAGTGCTTGAATTGCCATGTCGTATCCCCTTATGCCTTCTCAATGTTGACCAAGAACGCCTTGAACTCTGGCGTCTGAGAGTTTGCATCGGCCACATAGGGCGTCAGCGAGTTCGCTAGCTGTGCGGGTTTAGTCAAGCCTTTAAAGCCGAAGTGAATCGGTATGCCAACGTGATAAACCGTCTGGCCATCGACTTTCATGCCTTTTAAGCGCATCGTCACCATCGCTTTGGCGTGCACGTGTCCGCGAGCAGAACTCACCTTGACCCGATCACCCGAGGCGATACCACGCAGCTTCGCCAGCTCCCGACTAATCTCAACAAACATTTCTGGCTGCGTGATGGCATTCAAATCTGAGTGTTTTGACCAGTAGTGAAAGTGCTCAACCAAACGATACGTCGTTGCGGCATAAGGATAATCTTTACGATTACCAAAGACCTCCATATCCCCCTTATAGACACGAGACGCAGGGTTCGAAGTCGCCTTGGGGTTGTTCGGATGCATCGGATTGCGCGCCAGAGGCGTTTCGAACGGCTCGTAGTGCTCAGGAAAAGGTCCCTCGGCCATCTGAGGTGCAAAGAGACGACCCACGCCTTCTTGCGTCATGATAAACGGCATGACGTTTTCTTCTGGCTTAGCGTTTGGACGCATGTCAGGCACATCACTACCGCCCCACCTGTCGCCCAGCCATTTCAGAACTGTGCGTGATTCATCCCAAGGCTTGCCATTGATATCCGCAGAGGCACGGTTATACAGAATGCGTCGATTAGCCGGCCAGGCGTAACCCCAGTTCAGGGTTTGGCCGAGGCCCTGGCTTGAGGCATCGGTAGGATCGCGGCGCGCCGTGAGGTTACCCGCCTTGTTCCACATCCCTGAATAAATCCAGTTACCGCACGCTGTGCCACCGTTCTCAACCAGTTGCGCAAAGCCCGCCAGCTGCTCGCCCGCCGGCACGAGTACATTCCCCGCGGCATCCTTCAAATCCACCAGCGCTTTGCCACTGATTTCTTTATTTACCTCGCCAGCATCCGGATTCAACGGATTGGTGTAGTTCCAGGTCAGATTCAAAATCGGATCTGAATACGCACCACCTTCTTTCTTGTACATGTCGCGCAGGCGCATGAACAAGGCTGCCATAATCTCTTGGTCAGACTTTGACTCACCTGGGCCATCAGCCGCTTTCCAGTGCCACTGAATCACACGACCTGAATTGGTGAACGTGCCATCTTGTTCAGCAAAGCAGGTGCCAGGCAAACGAAACACTTCGGTCTGAATTTTGCTTGCATCGACGTTATTAAATTCGCCATAGTTTTTCCAGAACTCGCTGGTCTCGGTCGCGAGCGGGTCAACAATCACAAGGTACTTAAGTTTAGCCAGCGCTGCGCTGATCTTGTGTTTATGGGAAATCGCCGCCAGTGGGTTAAAGCCAGATGAGATAAAGCCCGACATCTTGCCCTGATGCATAATTTCAAAAATTTGCATGATGTCATAGGGCGCATCACGCTTAGGCAAATAATCGTAGGCAAAATTGTTCTCGGCCGTGGCGTGCTCGCCATACCAAGCTTTCATCAAGCTGTTAAACCACTTCGGAAAATTCTGCGGGAAATTCATCTGCCCAGGGCGCAAGGCCTTAGGGGTGCGTGCAGCTTTGTACTGGTCGTACGTAGCATCGGCATCCGCTGGTGAAGACAAATATCCGGGCAACACTTCTGAGTACAAGCATTGATCCGTAATACCCTGCACGTTGGCGTGCCCGCGCAAGGCGTTCACACCACCGCCGGCCATCCCCATATTGCCCAACAGCAATTGGATCATCGCCATCGTGCGAATATTTTCAGAACCCACGGAGTGTTGTGTCCAGCCCAACGCATACAAGATGGTCATCGTCTTGTTTGCAACCGAGGTTGCAGCAATCATTTCGCAGACTTTCAAGAATTGATCTTGAGGCGTGCCCGTGATGCTACTAACCAACTCAGGCGTATAGCGTGAGTAATGCTTTTTCATTAACTGGAATACGCAGTTGGGATCTTGCAGGGTTGTATCAACCTTGGCAAAACCGTCTTCCATTTGGTATGTCCAGCTGCCCTTCGCATAGGTACGCTTGGCTTCGTCATAGCCTGTAAACAAACCGTCTTTAAACCCATAATCTGGGTTAATCAAAAAGGCCGAGTTTGTATAGTTCTTGACGTACTCCCGATGAATTTTGTCATTCGTCAGCAAATAATTGATCACACCGCCCAAAAAGGCGATATCCGCACCCACGCGAATCGGCGCGTAGTAATCGGCCACGGCAGCAGAACGCGTAAAGCGCGGGTCGACCACAACGAGCTTTGCGCCCCGTTCGGCCTTAGCCTTAATCACCCATTTGAAGCCACAAGGATGTGCTTCAGCAGCGTTACCGCCCATAATCA